>CAYTTK010000017.1:0-26580 GCA_964440735.1 uncultured Pirellulales bacterium | reverse complement strand
TCTTGTGCCGGGACAGACAGCAATACTTTATCCGCACCTGCCTTGAGGTGGTCCCCGTAGCCGCCTTTGGGTGATTCCTTGGTGCGGAAGATACCGGTTGATTCAACAACAATCTTCACCCCCATATCCTTCCAGGGCAGCTCAGCCGGATTTTTAATTGCCAAAACCTTTATTTCTCTGCCGTTAATGACCAGCTTGCCATCGGCTGCTTCGACCGTTCCAGGCCATTTGCCCATCACCGTGTCATATTTGAACAGGTGTGCGAGACTCTTGGCGTCTGAAAGGTCATTGACAGCCACGAGATCCAGTTCGCCTTTTCTTTGCATAATAATTCTTGCTATGGCTCTGCCGATTCTGCCAAACCCATTTATCGCAACCTTTGTTGCCATTTGTTAATCTCCTAACTTACAATGTCTTAAATACGGTTTTTTGATTTTTAACGTCTTTTACAATGACGAACAAAGTACTTTATTTGCTACTATTCTATTTTGCAAGAGTTTTTTTGCAATTTGATGTAACATATCTGTTTTTGGCGCAATTATACCTGTGGTGATGGTTGATGCTATGGCAAAAATTTCTGAGGATAAAGACAACAATGGCCTAGTCCAGCGAGCACGCACGGAAGCTGACGCCTTAGGCCAGCTCTACGAGCTATACACCGTCTGTTAGGCAAATAGACTTCCTCTATCGATGCCTTTTTCTCGCAACATATCGAGAATTAGCTTTCTTTCTGAGATAGGGAGTGTGTACTTGCGCAGAACATTCTTTGTATTGGGCAGGTCTACCGTCTCATCATTCTCCAGCAAGATAAATCCTAGTTTATTGATGTCTTCCAGAATATTCGCGAACTCAGCATCCTTGAAACATACTCCGCGTTCTTGCCTGACGCAGAGGGTGTATCGTGACTTCTGCCTGATATGGCGAGATGAAGGGTTTGCGATAAAATGCCCGATATCAATTGCTGTTGGGTCGGTTGCTTTCTTAAAATCTGTGGGATAGCCTGTCTGGCCTCGAAAGGTGAATATAGCCACCCTATCAGACCCGTTACGCTCTTTCTCAAAGGCAAAAAACGCTGCCACAAAATGGTCTGACGTCCAATCAACAAGTGGAGATAGGAACCCTTCATGACGATGACGAAGCTCGGCCATTACGGATATTATATCCTCCGTGTTCGCATTGCGTGTGGGGAACAAGTAGATATTCTCGACATTATCATTCAGTTTTCTGACCTGTTGTTTCAGTGCCTCGTATCTTGGAGTCAAAATGTCAGAGAACGCCGGGCCTTTCTCAATGACATAGTCAAGATACTGTCCTACAGTCATACGCCCGTGCTTTCTCTCCAACGTGCTTGAGAATGGCTGTGGCCATTCTGCGTTACCTTCGCCGCGGTACAACAACTCCGTCGTCGCGTAAATCGCATGGGGATCATCTTTCAGGCGTTCGGTCTCTTCCTCCAGATCACAGACCCTTTTCTCGAATTCATCCCAGGTGTTAAGATTCTCCTGCGGAAACATACCTCAGTTCTCCTTTTTCGTAGCAACAACATATTCTATAAAAGCAAAGGGTCACGGGGCTTTCCAAATGGTCTTGCCATTCTCGTCGGACAAGTCCAGAACCACCCCGCCCTTGCCCTCCAATAGGCCGACGCGAGGCTGGCCGTTCTCGTCTGTCAGCATTAGCATCGTACTGCTCTTGTCCACGAATAGTCTGGCGCGGTTCTTTCCGTTCTCATCATCTAGGCCCAGCATCGTTTCGTCCTTGCTGGCCACTAGCCTGGCGCGGGGCTTTTCGTTCTTGTCGAGCATGGCCAGTTTCGGCCCGTCCGTGGTCACGCCTAGCAGGGCGCGATTCTTGCCGTTCCCGTCTAACAGAGACAATGTCGGCCCGGCCTCAACCACGCGCAGCTGGGCGCGGGGCCTGCTGCTCTCGTCCGACAGGGACAACATCGGCCCAGCTTTCTTGGTCACGCCCAGCAGGGCGCGGATCATGCCATTCTCGTCTAACAGGGACAGCATCGTCAGGTCCTTATCCACACCCAACATGGCACGGGTTCTGCCGTTCTCGTCCTCGAGAATAAATCGGCGGGCTCTGACCTCCCTGGCGGCCTCGGAGGGCTGAGCCGTTGCCGTTTCCGTCCTGAAGGCCCAGCCAACAATCCAGACACCGATGACCAAGGCCAGTCCGGCCAGTAGCCAGCGGTTAAATCTTCTTCCGCGCATCAGTTCCTTCTCCAGTTTTTTCAGTCGTTCTTCTGTAGTCATTGGTCAGTCCTTTCTTTACATTGTATTTCTCTGTTTTTATTATTGGGATAAATTGTAAACTTAAATAAGGAAAAAGTAAAACTGCTAACTTTTTATTATTTGCAGTTGTAGAATTTTTTTTGTCTCGCTGGTGATTTTGGCTTGCTCGCTAATCCGAATCGGCCAGAGCCAGATTATCTTCTCACTATCAGCAACAATAAACATTTTTTCACGTATTTCTTGGGGCACTTTCGCAGCGGTGAGGAATTTGCCCACCTTTTTCTCCCCACTCAGACCCAGAGGAACAAATCTATCACCAGCTTCGCGAGGGCGAACAAATAACGGCAGCTTGACCTTATCTAAATCAAACTTCTCAACAGGCTTGTAATTGGTAATTGGTAATGGTTCGACTTTGCTCACCATCTTGAGCTTGTCGAAAGACTGGTAACTGGTAATTGGAGCATCAAGTATAGTGGCTTCTATCAGATAATGTCCAAATTTTGTTTTTCCTGGGATATTCAATTTGATGGCCTTGATTATCAGTTCGTCAGTAGTAGCTTTTTCTTTCGGCCTGGCAAAAATCAAACTCTCGTATTCATGCTGAACCACAAACCCATCCGGCAATTCGATTTTCCTGCCGCTGATATTTGACTGTGCTAATTGTAATATTCTTTCGAAGTGTCGATGTGTTAAATCTCTTTCTCCGCTGCCGACCGCAGCCAAACTTCGCCGAACAAGCTCAACCTTTACTGCCTGCGGCTGGGCCAAAAAGCCCTTCAAATTCAACACAGTTGTTTCACCGCTGACTTTAGTCAAACCCTGCCACACTTTTTCCGCTTCACTGCAAACCAAACCATAAAAACGCTGGGCCGAATCGGATAAATCAAACAATTGCTCCACTAAAGAGCTTCTGCACTGCTTTTGCAATGCAGGAATCAGACAATGCCGAATAAAATTTCGCCTGTATGTAAAATCGATATTGGTATGGTCTTCCCGCCATTTCAGATTCTGCCCTCTCAAATACTCAATGACTTCCTCTCGCCTGACACACAAAAATGGCCTCGCAAAATTGATTCCGGCAAAGACACGCTTCGGCCAGATTCCACCGAGGCCGCGAAAGCCAGTCCCTCGAACCAATCGTTGTAAAACGGTCTCGGCATTGTCGTTTTTTTGATGGGCGGTCGCTATCACCTGGCAGTTGTTGGCCTTCGCAATATCGAGCAAACTTTCAATCCGCAATTTCCGGGCCGCCGTCTCAATCGACAGTTTATCGCGATGAGCATAGTCCCGCACATCCACTGGCCTTGTCATTACAACCAAATTTAGTTTCGCCGCCTCTGCTATAACAAAATCTTCATCTTTATCAGCTTCGCCCCCCCTTAACTGATGATTTATATGAGCGCAGAGCAGTTCGGCCCCTAAGACATGCCTGCTTTTCAACGACTGCATTACATACATAAGGGCTGTCGAATCAGCTCCGCCGGAAACGGCCAGCAAAACTTTATTAGTTGAATCGAAAAGCCCCTTCGCCTGTGCAAAATCAGCTACTTTATTTTCAAACTCAGTTAGCATTTTGCATAAATAAAAACAAAACAGTGAAAATCCGTGTTAATCTGTGTCTAATTTTATACAGTGTAAATCTGCATCTAAAAAAGAAAAAAAATGGGCCTGATATCCATCCAGGCCCGAAATTCCTTCTCAATAACTTTCGCTCAAATTTCTGCCAATATTATCGTCCGCCTTCATCACTTACGGATAGCTCTTTGATGCGTTTTTCGGTCCAATGCACCCATTTAATATGCTGGCCCTTTTTGACGGCTGCGATGGCTTGCTTATACAGCTCCAGCGCCTCTGCTCTGCGGGACAGACGTCTATCCAGAATATATGCCTCCTTGAATCTGGCAGGGTAAGGCGTAGCAGGATTCCATTGATAGGCCCTTTTATAATACAAAAGGGCTATACTATAATCATTGAAATATTCATAAATTACGCCAGCCTTATATGCCGCATTATCAATCTTATCGCTCGAGGGGTGCTTTTTTATCAGTTCGTTGTATTTATCCAGTGCCAAACGCAACAGGTCATTGTCTTTAATAATAATCGCACGTTTGGCCTTCTTATCAAGACGAACGGCATCTCTATAGAGCGCATCCGCTTCTGGAATCTTAGTGCTCGCTTTCAAATTGGGACCGGCCACCTCCGCTTCAATAATGTACTTATATTGTGGTATAGCATTCAATGAAACTAATTCCTTTTTGGCCCACCGCAGCTTCATATTGTTGCCCACCTTGTTGTAATATTCGATTAATAACTTAAGACCCTGCCGGTACGCCTGCCGATTGATTGCCACATTTTCAACAGTGTCAATCTCTTCTGCCTCGGTGGCCTTAACCTCACCGGTGTAGCCAAACTTCTTCACGGAAGTTGGGATAAGCTGGCCTTCGCCTTTGTCAACCCCGCCACAGCCAACCAATACATTCAGTGAAATTATAAGTACTGTCGTTAAAACAATCCTTGCCATAATTGCCTCCTTTCAGGAAACGCTAAAATCTCTAATCAATTATCAATACTAATTATCAATTGAATATGCAGCCGTCAAGAGTAAAACTATTAAAATATCAATAAACCACCATCCTGGTTAAACCGAAATCGCCGGTACTTTGCCGTTCACAGACTAAAGAAACTGCTTAAAACGGAGAAGGGAATTTTAGCGGAAAAATTCCTTCATTTTTACTGCTTTGACAGAATTTGCCTTACATACGATAACATTGCTAAATATACTATTATCCAATGGCGAAAATCGAAAAACAGCCCAATTTAGAGACAAAGAAATTCAACGTTATGATTCTAACAAGGAAATATATAAATGGCGAAGCAATGGACAGAAGATAGAGTTTTACAGATAGTCAGGGCATTTCAGCCGGCCTGTGTGCTCTCCGCCGCCGCTGACTTAGACATTTTTACCTTGCTTAAAAATGAACCAATGACAGCCCAATCGCTGTCTGCTAAACTCAGCAGCAACCTTCGAGCAACAACTGTGTTGCTCGATGCTCTCACCGCTCTTGGTTTTTTAATAAAGCGAAAAAATAAATATATCGCCCCACCACAGATAGCTGATTTGCTATCTGAAACCGGCTGCCATAATATATTGCCGGCTGTTCGCCACTTGGCCAATTGCCATCGGCGCTGGCTTCAATTAGCCCAGGCGGTAAAGACTGGAAAACCTGCTGAAGCTCCGCCAAGCATTCGCGGCGAAGCCGCCGACCGTGATTCATTTATAGGCGCTATGAATATCTTTTCAACTCCCATCATCCCTCATGTCATAAACTGTTTGCAACCGCTTTCTTTTAAGCACATGCTCGATATCGGCGGTGCATCCGGCACATGGACAATCGAATTTCTTAAATCTGTCCCACAGGCAAACGCAACACTATTCGATTTGCCTGATGTGATACCATTAGCCCAAAAACGAATCACTGAAGCCAGCTTAAGCAAACGTGTCAGTTTAGTAGCGGGAGATTTTTATAAAGATGACCTACCAGCAAGTGTGGATTTCGTTTGGTTAAGCGCTGTTACCCATCAGAACTCACGCCAGCAGAATCGTGAGCTCTTTTCCAAAATTTATTCGGCTCTTCAAGAAAATGGCATTTTGGTTATACGTGATGTAGTTATGGATGAATCTCGGACCAACCCCCAAACCGGAGCATTGTTTGCCGTCAATATGCTTGTTGCAACCGAATCCGGCGGAACATACACCTTTGACGAATTCCGAGAAGACCTCTCGCACGCTGGTTTTGTTGATGCGACGTTGCTTTACAGAGGTGAATATATGAATTCTTTAATCCGCGCCAAAAAACCGCCAAAGTCTTCTTTTTCAGACTAACGCCTTCTCAAATTCCCTCACTTTAGGTGGTTTTTGGCCCTTGCCGGTGGCGATTTTATGCCCTTCTCTCTTCAGATGTGCAGCCTAGGCTTTAACTCCACCGGGAAATTTAGGATTCAAGCTGCCGTCATCTTTGACCACACGCCAGTAAGTCGTTATCCTTTTCTTCCCCTTTCGCAAATCTTCCTCTGCTGTCTCAGAGCAGATTCGAAGGAAGATACCGACCGTCATCGGACAACTCGAATCTGCCTTAAATTCTTTCGCAAGCCTATCTCTGATTTGTTTTACTGTGATGAGTTTTCCTTCTTTAACCTTTCGTATCTGCTCATCGACAAGTAAAGGTGTGGGCACGAGAACGCGTCTACCGCCAAATCTTTTCGCCCACTTCGCCGGACCCCCAACAACCTTAGGCAAACCAGCAGGCGGATTTTCCAGCTTTTCCCGCCAGCTTTTCTTTGATTTCCACTTAATGCTCATACTTATCCGGCAATACCAATCAAACTTTCCAAAAAGACCGTAAATATTGTATGCTTTTATAAGCAATTGTCTCCGGGGACGGGTCGTACTTGAACACCTCTACGCTTAGCCACTTATTCCAGCCAATGTCACGGATGGCAGCTACAATCGGCCCATAATCCAGCTCTCCCATACCGGGACCATAAAGATTGGGGTCGTTGACGTGAAAATGGCCGATGTCCTCAGCCCGAACCGAACGGATAATCTCCGGCACAGGTTTTGACTCTGAGCACATTGCTTTGACATCCAGGTGAATTTTAAAGTTCGGATGGTTAATCTGTCGCACCATCCGCATCCCTTCTGAAACCGTATTGATAAAATCAGTCTCTACTGGTGACAGCGGTTCGAGGCAGATAGTCAAGCCCAGTTTGTCCGCCTTATCGAGAACACAGCTAATCAACTCCACGGCCCTATTCCAGGCCCCATCCTTTGTTTGTCCCTTTACGATGCTCCGCTGCTTCGGAGAGCCAAGCACCAGCACTTTACCGCCTAAATCACTGCACAAATCCAACAGGCAGGATAGATAATCTTTTGTCCTCCCCCATACCTTATAATCCGTGGTTGTTATATGCAGACCGGTCGGCCCGGCAAAAAGCCAGTGCAGACCGACAACCTCCAGACCCTGGTCCTCGATGATTTTTCGGGTTTCTTCTTTCTGCCCCGCGGTAATATCTTCTGCCGAGCGTGACAGAGTAAATGGCGCTATCTCAATGCCATGATATCCAAGCTGCCTCGCAGCCGAGCAGACTTCGGCCATCGGACGACCTTCAAACATCTCATTGCACAGAGCAAATTTCATCAAACCTTATCCGGCACAACAAACGGCTCGCGATAGTTTCGCTTCAAATACATATTCGCCCACTCACTATGCTCGCCGATAAACACCTCTTTCTCGGTATCCATCGTCAGCATCGGGCCGTTAACCAGAGGCGTCTTTGTCAGGTCAATCTCATTCGCTGCAAGATGCGCCAGCACTCGTTCATACGAATCCGCCAGTTCTGCGTCGCCCTTTATCGAGTCTTTGATTTCGTCTGCCGACATCTTCTTGCCAAGACGGTATGAGATGTTGCCCAAATGACTTAAAGCGCTGGAAACATGCATCTTCTCTATATCTGCGTTGAGGTCGCTGACATTTCGGCTTCGCACTGCCTTTATGAAGTTGGCAGCATGCCCGCCGCCAGCGTCTCCTTTGAACTGCTTGATTCTCTCACCGCTATTATCGTATGCCCAGCCACCGCCTCCACCACCGGCAAAGTAACCATTCTCGCACTGAATCGCTACGCCAATTTGAGTTACTTTTCGGAAGTAATCCATCGCAGGGTCGTCCTTCTTGCGAGGTAGACCCCGAACTTCAAAAATCAAAGGGGCCGGCTTATAGTCGTAAAATGCTATCTGCGTATTGGCCGTTTCACCGTCGTCTTCATATCCCAATCTGCCGCCGATGCTTATTACTCTCGGGGGCAGCCCTTCCTGGCAAAGAGCCCAGCGGGCTAAATCCATTTCGTGAAGCCCCTGGTTGCCGATGTCACCGTTGCCGGTATTCCAGACCCAGTGCCAGTCATAATGCAGATTTTTGCGCATTAACGGCTTCATATCAGCCGGGCCGCACCAGAGATTATAATCAATGCTTTCTGGAATCGGCTGAGGGCCGTCGACCTTTCCAATACTGCCACGTCGCTTATAGCAAAAACCCCGAGCCCACTTGATGGCTCCCAGATTCCCCTCTCGAATATATCCAAATGCCTCTATCAAACCAGGGTCGGAACGCTTTTGGCTGCCAGCCTGGACGATGCGGTTATACTTGCGAGCCGCCTCGACCATTTTTCGGCCTTCCCAGATATTGTGTGAGACCGGCTTTTCAACGTAAACATCCTTGCCGGCCTGGCAGGCCCAAACGGTCATAAGAGAATGCCAGTGATTAGGTGTGGCAATGATAATGACATCAATGTTCTTATCGTCCAATAGTTTGCGATAATCAACATAAGCAACTACATTCTCATTGCGTTTTTTGAAGCTGTCAACATCGCGCTGAAGAATTTTCTTATCCGCGTCACAAAGTGCCACGACCCGCAGGCCGGGAATCTTACCGAACCACCTGATATGGCCATGACCCCGACCGCGAATGCCTACCACTGCCGCACGGATATTATCATTCGCACCAAGAACGCGGGAATACGGCGTAAACACTACCATAGCGGCACCTGCTGCCATCGAGCCCTTGATAAAGTCTCGACGAGTCAACTTATTCATAATGCTTCTCCTTTATTTTCTAAAAGGGTTCTATATAAAACATCCTGGATTCGGCCCTTCATCAGAGCAAACCCCATCAAACCTTATCCGGCACAACAAACGGCTCGCGATAGTTTCGCTTCAAATACATATTCGCCCACTCACTATGCTCGCCGATAAACACTTCTTTCTCGGTATCCATCGTCAGCATCGGGCCGTTAACAAGAGGCGTCTTTGTCAGGTCAATCTCATTCGCTGCCAGATGTGTCAACATTCGTTCATACGAATCCGCCAGCTCTGGGTTTGTGCTTATCGAATCCTTAATCTCGTCTGCCGACATCTTCCTGCCAAGACGGTATGAGATGTTGCTCATATGACAAAGAGCGCTGGAAATATGACCTTCCTCGATATCGGCATTAAGGTCACTGACTTTGCGACTTCGAACAGCGTCAATGAAATTCTGGTGGTGCCCACCTCCTCCCCCACCTGCAAATTGCTTTACTTTCTTTCCGTCGTTATCATAAATCCAGCCACCAGCATCACCGGCGGAAAAATACCCACCTTCACACTGAACTACCATGCCAATCTGAGTCACACGGTAATTATCCATCGACCTTTCGCCTTTTTTGCGTGGCAGACCCCTGACTTCAAAGATAAGTGGGGCCGGTTTATAGTCGAAAAATGCTATCTGTGTATTGGCCGTCTCAGCATCGTCTTCATATCCCAACCTGCCGCCGATACTTATTACTCTTGGGGGTAGTCCTTTTTGGCTGAGAGCCCAGCGGGTTAAATCAACCTCATGAATCCCCTGATTGCCGATGTCGCCGTTGCCGGTGTTCCAGACCCAGTGCCAATCGTAATGCAGTCTCTTGCGCATTAACGGCTCCATATCAGCCGGGCCACACCAGAGATTGTAATCAACGCCTTTCGGAATCGGCTGAGGGCCATTAACCTTTCCAATACTGCCACGTTGATTATAGCATATGCCGCGAATCCACAAAATTTTTCCTAAATTGCCCTGCTTTATATATTCAAAGGCCTGTTGATGCGCTTCGGAAGAACGTTTTTGCATACCGGTTTGCACAATCCGATTGTACTTACGGGCCGCCTCGACCATTTTTCGGCCCTCCCAGATTTCGTGCGAGGCCGGCTTTTCGATGTAAACATCTTTGCCTGCCTGGCATGCCAATACAGTTACCAGCGAATGCCAGTGGTTCGGTGTTGCCGATGTCACTACATCAATGCTTTTATCTTCCAGAAGTTTTCGAACATCGAGGTAAGTTTGAATCTTTCGCTCGTATTTCTTCTCATACTCTACTGCACAGCGGCCTACATGTTTCTTATCAGCATCGCAAATCGCTACAACATGAACTCCTTCCAACTTCTGAAAGTAATTGATGTGCTTGCTCCCCTGGATACCAACTCCTATTACTGCCAAACGTATGTCTCCATTTGCCCCACGCACCCGCGAATTCGGAGACGCCAGAACCATCGTTGCCCCGACCGCCATCGACTTCTTGATAAAATCTCTACGACTTAGCTTACTCATAATTTCTTCTCTTATTTTCTACAATTGCTCTTTCAAAATATTTTCTAATAGGTTCTTACTACTTTGTTGCTGCCGTGTATTCACGGTAATGTTCAGCTACTTTACCCTGCTTTTCATCCCCTTTGTGAAAATACAATCTATACCGGAAAGTAACACTTTCACCGCGCTTAATAGTCAAATCTCCAGTACCTTTCGGTTTTTTCTCAAATGAACTGACACCAAATGGATTGGCCGCAAAAAGTCCATAATGGCGAACGTGCCACCACGTCGGATGTCTTGGATTTTGTGGATTGTCAAAAATCGCTACTCCAACCACTTCGTCATTCAACGGGCCGTGGTAATCACACCACGCTGCACGCTTGCCCCAGGCGTTCCTGTCCTGGTTGCCTTCGCTGTTGATAATATGACCCTTGGCGACCTTTCCTGTCACTCGCATAGTCGGTGCAACCCGTATGGCCATCGAACCTTCTTCGGTATCGCCAAAAGTTACATCTCCATTTGAGGCGTGGATTGTAACCTCGAAGTCCATCATTTGTCCTTCAGGCCTGTTGTAGAACTTATATGTTCGTGTATCCGTGCAAACAACCTTTTCGTTTTCACCTACCCATTTATTCCGCGATTGTATAATACCAACCTCCGGACCACTGCTGATTTTAAGGAATTCGTCGTGAACTACCTTTTCATGGCCGCCTTTATGCCAGAAGTCACCCTTGTTCACATCTCCGTGAGTAAACCACAGCGAGCGGTGATTAGGATGGTCTTGCTGTTCGTTTTCACCCTCTTTCATCGGCCAGTTGCGTGTGATATTAACGCCTGTCGGCCCAATCACCGGATAAAAGTAAGGAAAATCCGACTCTTCATCCTTGATGACATACTCCGTAAAAAGTTTTCCATTGACTTCGACTCTCAATTTATCTTTGAGGTCGATTATCTTGACTGCGGCACCACTATTTTTCCTGATTTTCGCTTTAAAAGGATTCGCCATTCCTATAGCTTTACCCGCAGTTCCTGCTCCAATCAGCCCAGCTCCGAAAAACATCGATTCTTTAAGAAAATCTCGACGAGCTAACTTACTCATAATATTCCCCTGTTACTTATCGAAAATGGTCCTTCCAAAATATCTTGTAACTGGTTTTTACTGCTGTGTTGCTTGTGCATATTCGCGGTAATGCTCAGCCACTTTGCCTTGCTTTTCATCCCCTTTGTGAAAATACAATCTATACCGAAAAGTCACGCTATCGCCGGCTTTTATAGCTAAATCTCCGGCACCTTTCGGTTTTTCCTCAAAGAAACTAATCCCGAATGGATTGGCAGCAAAAAGTCCATAAGTGCGAACGTGCCACCACGTGGGATGTCTCGGATTCTGTGGATGGTCAAAAATCGCTACTCCTACTACTTCGCCATTTAGCGGGCCATAGTAATCGCACCACTTTGCACGCTTGCCCCAGGCATCTTTGTTTTCGTTACCTTCGCTGTTGATAATATGACCCTTGCCGACCTTTCCTTCAACTCGCATAGTCGGAGCAACTCGTATGGCCATCGAACCTTCCTTGGTATCACCAAATATTACTTCGCCATTCGAGGCGTGGATTACAATCTCAAAGTCCATCATTTGTTCTTCAGGCCGATTATAAAATTTATGTATCCGGGTATCGGTACAGACAACCTGACCATCCTTGCCCACCCATTTATTTCGTGACTTTATAATACCAACCTCAAGGCCGCTTTTGATTTCAGCAAATTCATCGTGAATAATCTTTCCGGAAGTTCCCTCCCAGAAGTCGCGGCCGTTCACCCTGCCGTGCGTAAACCAAAGTGAACGGTGATGAGGATGGTCGTGCTCTTCGTTCTCGCCTTCCTTCATCGGCCAGTTGCGTGTGATATTAACGCCTGTCGGCCCAATCACCGGGTAGAAATAGGGAAATGCTGCTTTCTCATCTCCGAAGACATACTCTGTAAAAAGTTCTCCATTGACTTCGACCCTCAATTTCTCTTTGAGGTCGATTATCTTGACTGCGGCATCACCTTCTTTTTGTCGTTTTGTTGCTTTAAAAGAATGTGCCTTGCCCATCATCCGTTCACCCCCCTGGTTCTCCGTAAAAGCCCCTGTTGAAGTTGACCCTATAGCTTTAGCCACCGGCCCTGCTGCAATCAGCCCGGCCCCAAAAAACATCGACCCTCTTAGAAAATCTCGACGTGTCTCATCGATAGTGTTCATTTTTCGCCTTTATAACTAAAGCACACTCTAAAAATCAAACACCACTTTTATCTTTCAGACGCTTTATACAGAACGTTTATTGTAGCACTAAGCCCATCCTCAATTATAATATGCATTATTACCCCAAAAACCCACCCTGTCAAGGAAATTTCTAAAAGAGAACTGTTCTGAAGATTGTAAGAAGATTTTTGAGAATATCACTCAAATCCTTTCTGTTAAACAAGTTTTCGCATATCATTACCCCTCTTTTTCCGAAGTGCCGATATCCGACTGATAATTCCCTGTTTCCTATTTGATAATTTTTATTGTTATCAATTCACAAAAGCCGAAAAAACATTTTAGTAAGGTTTTTGAAGTTTTTGAAAAAGCTTTTCTTTCTTTATAAGTACGGTTGAATTAAATGCTTACCGGGATAAGAGGCAATCCGGTCACCAATCATATCATAATGGTCGTTGTCCTTCTAATGGCTCTTGGCACAGTCTTTGTCTTTTCAGCGAGCGCTAACATAAGTCAAAAACTTGACTTACAGAGATTCTACGATTTTCCAGCCCTTCGGCAAATTCTGTTTTTGCCTTTTGCTTGTGCAGTTTTATACCTTGTTTCTTATCTGGATTATCGCAGGTTCAGTCTGGCGAACGGCTGGTTAAGGTCCCCGACCACCTATTTGCTGGCCCTTAGTATAATATTACTTATTCTCGTTTTGTTCCCGCAGTTTGGCATAGAAATAAACCGAGCCCGACGATGGTTCAGAATCCACGCAGGCACTTTTGTTGTAAGTTTTCAACCCTCAGAACTGGCAAAATGGGCGATTGTTTTCTTTCTTGCTGCAATCAGCGACAAGTTCGGTGGCGATATTAAGCTATACTGGAAGAGATTTATCCCTGTCTGCATTGTCGTCGCCGTGGTGATTGCACTTATAATTATCGAAGACTTTGGCACAGCGGCACTTATAGCACTTTTAAGTATCCTGATGTTGATAATGGCTGGTGCAAAATGGCAGCATATTTTAACCCCTCTGCCGTTTGGCGCTATTGCCTTTTTCATAATCCTGATTCGTTCACCTGGCCGAATGGGGCGGATTTGGGCCTTTTTGAATCCCGAAAAATGGGCTGATTCTGTCGCATATCAGGCGAATCAGTCGCTGATTGCTATCGGCTCCGGCGGACTGTGGGGTAAAGGTCTTGGTAAAGGAATTTGCAAGTATGGCCATCTGCCGGAAGATACGGCGGATTTTATCTTCGCTATTATAGGCGAAGAGCTCGGCTTCGTCGGAACTGCAGCAGTCATTTTATTATTTATCTTATTTGTCTGGCTGGGAATCCTTGTGGTTGTGCGCTGCAGGGACAGATTTGGTCAGATTTTAGCTGGCGGCATTGTTTTAACAATCGCCATCCAGGCGGCAATTAATATCGGGGTGGTGACGGTTGTGCTGCCGACAAAAGGGTTGCCACTTCCTTTTGTAAGCGCCGGCGGAACGAGTATGCTGCTGTCAGCCGCTGCGGTCGGGGTGTTGCTGAATATTGCTAAACAATCCGCCGAAAAATCGCCTCAACTGGAGGATGAGCCAGTATCTTAATTGGTTATTTCACTCAAATTGACCAATACCCCTCTGTGTAAGCACAAATTTGAATGGATTAAAGCTGATTTTGACTATTTTCTTGCAAAAAATTCATAAAAATCATTGAACAATAATGGTTTTTGTGGTATAATTATATATTAAGATGTGAAGGCGGACTAAAATTATCATAATTTATTGTTTGTCATCATAATTCTTTCTTGTCTTAAATTCATATCAATCCTGCCTTCACAAAAAGTTAATAGCTTTTTGTATTTTTACGCATTGTGCTCGCTGTTCGGCCTATAAAAATAAGGCTTAGGGAACAGAAACAATGTTTTGCGCATCTTTGTTAATGAGCAAGTGTTTTCTGTTACAAGAGGAGAAAGCAAATGAGCACAAAATTCAAATCGGAGCTGGTTTGCGTAAATCGGCTGCAGGTGTGTGGCCTGTGCCATCATAATATTTTCATCATACATATTGAAAGGGCAGGAAAATGAAAATTCATATTTTACTAATTACAGCAACCGTAATCCTTTTGAGTGCCAGCCAAGTTAAGGCTGTGGAGTACGAGGTTGTTATTCTTGGTACTCTCGGTGGCGAATACAGTTATGCTTATGCTATAAATGATTCTGGCCAGGTTGTAGGGCAATCATATACATCAGATAATCAAATCCGGGCTTTTTTGTGGGACAAAGACAACGGCATGCAAAATCTTGGAGTATTGGAAATCCCCGGTAATCCAGGACAACCCTACTATAGTTGCGCTACCGGCATTAACAACTCAGGGCAAATAGTAGGTTATTCGGGTTACTATGACGGACCGGAGCGTGCTTTTCTTTGGGAAAATGGCCAGATGTGTGATTTAGGTTCGTTAGGAGGTACAGATAGTCACGCTACTGGTATCAATAACCAAGGGCAAATAGTCGGATATTCAAAAAATTCGAATGGAGATATACGTGCATTCTTGTGGCATAATGGCATAATGCAAGATATAGGTACTCTTGAGGGAAGAACCACATACGCTCATGGAATTAATGATAATGGGCAGGTAATTGGAGAATCCTACACTTCAAATGGATATAATGCTTTTATATGGGATAACGGAATAATGAATAACCTAGGAACTATTAATCAATATGGTTCTGTGGCAAAAGGTATAAATAATTCAGGTCAGATTACAGGCTCAATAACTCCTGAAAAAATTTATATTCGACAGGAAGCCGTGCTGTGGGATAATAACTCAATAACAGCTTTAGGTTATCTTGATGCAAACGACCCTAGAAGTTATGGTCAAGCTATCAATGAACATGGACAGATAGTTGGCTTTTCACTACTGAGAATAGGTCCTTCAAACCCTGGGCATGCTTGTCTCTGGGAGAATTGTGAAATTGTTGATCTTGATATTTATTTCCCAGAAAATATTCATGCTAATTATGCTTACGGTATCAATAATTCTGGACAGATAGTTGGTTGCATTGAGATTGGCGGAAGGCGCCGTGCTTTTCTTATGACTCCAATTCCTGAACCAACAACCCGGCTTGCCCCGGCCGAGTACCCAACCATCCAATCAGCTATAGATGCCTGCAACGATGGTGATGAAGTTGTTGTTGCGCCCGGCACTTATACCGGCGATGGAAACCGCAACATTAGTTTTGGTGGCATGTCTATTACTGTCAGAAGTATTGATCCAAGTGACCCTAACGTAGTTGCCTCAACTATTATAGATTGCAATGGTACGAAAGACGATCCACATCGTGGTTTCTGTTTTAATTCAAGCGAAGACGTCAACTCAGTTATCGCGGGCTTCACAATCATCAGAGGCTATGCTCCGAATGAGGACATTGGCCCTCAGTTCCCCTTGTCTGCAGGAGGAGCTGTATTCTGTGGTAATGCTTCACCGAGAATAAGCAAATGTATATTCAATAATAACCACGCGTGCAGGGGAGGCGGAGTGTGTTGCTTCGAGAGTAGCCCGGAAATTCTCGAATGCGTAATAACAAACAATTCTTCCAACTCACAGTCTTTCAACTTAGGATCTGGTACATGTAGTTATACTGGGGTGGGTGGAGGACTCTTTCTTGGATCCAGTGGTGGCCTGATAAGCAATTGTACCATTTCCAAAAACTTTGGTTATGGTGGAAATGCCAGTGGTGTGGGCATTTATTGTTATCACTCTGAACCTGTTTTTAAGGATTGTGTAATTAGTCATCATCGCAGTGAAAGGTCTGGAGATGGAGCTGGAATGGTCAGTAACCACAGCAGCCCCACCCTTGAAAATTGCTTCTTCAAGGATAATGAAGCAGACGATCAGGGTGGTGGATTGCTGAATACAAATTACAGCGATACCATTTTAAGAAGTTGTCTTTTCACAGGAAACTCCGCTTCAGGTGGTGGGGCTATCCGTTGTTGGGAAGATAGTCATCTTACGCTGTATAATTGTACCATAAATAACAATAGTGCAACCTATGTAGGAGGGATTCGGGTGTTTAGAGATTCCTTTGTGAATATGACAAATTGCATATTGTGGGCGAACACGGGCTCATATTACTCTGGTGAGAATTCCCAAATCCGTGGAGGGACACTGACAATAAATTATTCACATATCCAAGACTGGTCCGGCGCTCACGGTGGAATTGGCAATAGTGGTGATAATCCGTTGATCACTATTGATGGACATCTGTCGATAAACTCTCCCTGTATTAACCAAGGCGATCCTGCCTATACACCTGTTCCCTTAGAGACTGATATAGATGGAGAACTACGTATAACAAACGACCGTATCGATATCGGAGCTGATGAATTCAATTTTACTCCAGTTGCAGATATATCTGAAAGATTCTTTGTGTTCTCGGCGATTCAAGGAGGTTCTAATCCCGACGCACAGATTCTATACATAACAAATGTTGGCACCGGTCAAATGGACTGGCAAATCTATGGTGACTGCAACTGGTTGGACGTTTCACCTCGAACCGGAAGCTCGGCAGGAGAAACTCACCAGGTTTCATTAAATTGTGATATCTCCTATCTCACTGCTGGCCTATATACTTGTGAGCTATCAATCACAACTGCTGCAATCAATCCTACGCAGACGGTTTGGGTCCACCTCAATATATATGATGCGGATGTCTTATATGTACCGGACGAATTTCCTACGATTCAGTCTGCAATTGATTGGGCATACGATGGTGCAACCATTTTAGTTGCTGACGGTATTTACACAGGTGAGGGGAATCGAGATATTGATTTCAAGGGTAAATCAATTACGGTTCGAAGCGAAAGTGGCCCAGAGAATTGTATTATTGATTGTCAAAAGTTGGGTGGAGGTTTCTATTTCCACAGCGGTGAAGGTGCAAATTCCATTATTGATGGATTTACCATAATTAATGCTAACGTTACTGGAATTTTTTGCCGAGAGAGTGGCCCAACTATTTCCAACTGCAATATCTCAAATTGCAGCGCGGGTACCGGTGGTGGGATATATTGCAGGGATAATAGCTGTGCAACAATTACTAACTGCAATATTATTAGCAACATAGCTGGCCATGGTGGTGGGATCGCTTGTAAGGATGGCAGCAATGCAACAATCACGAACTGTGCCATCATTGGTAATATAAGTTATGAAATTGGCGGTGGAGTCTATTGTACAAGCAGCATTGTGACGGTCACCAATTGTACTGTTATTGGTAACAGGGTTAATGGCTCCCTTGGTGGTAGTGGAATTTCCTGCCGAGACGGTAATATAAAAATTACAAACTGCACAATTAGTAATAATATTAGCTACTATAGTGGTGTCATCTTATGCCAAAATGCCAACTTAACGATCGCCAATTGTATTTTGTGGGGTTGTTTATCCGGGCAGATCACAGATCGGTATAATGATAGCGTTATATCAGTTAGCTACAGCGATATTGAGGGTGGCTGGCCGGGAGAAGCTAATATTGATGCCGACCCGTGTTTTGTAAATCCTGATAGCAATGATTTTCACTTATTGCCGGACTCGCCTTGTATAGATGCAGGTACAAATAATCCTCCAGGTGGCCTGCCGGAGACAGACCTTGACGGTAAGCGGCGTATTAAAAACGGAATTGTGGATATGGGAGCTTATGAATTCGGGCCTGATTGGTATGTAGATGCGGTTAATGGTGATGATAATAATGACGGCCTAAATCGGGAGACGGCTTTTGCAACGATTCAGAAAGGAATCTATTCGGCAGAGGTCGGAGAGACCGTTTCAGTCTATCCCGGTGTGTATAACGAGACAATCGATTTTCTGGGTAAGGCCATAATAGTGCAAAGTGCTAAAGACGCAGCGATGCTGCAGGCACAAGATTATTTTGCAGTCCTATTCTACCACGGCGAAGGAGCTGATAGCATCCTGAAGAACTTTGTTATAAAAGACAGCTTTTTTGCAATCTTCATTGACAGTAGCTCTCCTACCATCAGCAATGTAACGGTAGCGGATAATATATTCGGCATCGCTGCCTATGGCGGTGCTCAGCCGGATATCAGTAATAGTATCTTCTGGAACAATATCTACGGCGATTTGTTCGGATGCCAGGCAAGATATAGTTGTGTGCAGGATGGATGCGCAGGCCCGGGCAATCTCGACATCAACCCACTGTTTGCAGACCCGAATAATGGCGATTATCATTTGAAGAGCGAGGGCTGGAGTTGGGATATTAAACGCAACCGCTGGACTTATGATGATGTTACAAGCCGCTGTATTGATGCTGGTAATCCCGGCTCACCGCTTGGTAATGAACTGCTTTCCATTCCTGATGACCCCAACAATATTTGGGGCCAAAATCTTCGTATCAACATGGGCGCTTACGGCGGCACAACTGAAGCGAGTATGCCGCCTTACGATTGGGCCATCCTGGGCGATTTAACCAACGATGGCCTTGTTAACTTTGAAGATTATGCTTTCCAGGCAGCCAACTGGCTCAATTCTGCTGACCAGCAACCGGGCGACCTTAATCGTGATAGTCTGATTGACATCTCTGACCTTGCCTTACTCGTTGAAGATTGGCTCAGACAAACAACCTGGCATGAATAGAAAATACTTGTCTTTGTCATCTTACACATTGCATCCTTCGCTTCGTTCAAGATGATAAATAAGGCACCGAAAAAACACTTGCATTTATTACTGAGTTCAGGCAAACTTTCTTCGCAGGTAAACCAGGAGTCTGAATGATGGGTAGCAATTGCTTTTTCTTTGCAGGCGGCGGGACTGGAGGGCATATATATCCCGCCATCGCTGTCGCAGAGCAGATAGCCAAGCTCGAGCCGACAGCAAAGATACGTTTTTTCTGCAGCACTCGTGACATCGATTCGAGAATCCTTAAGCAAGCCGGCTTTGAATATATCAGTTTGCCTGCCAAAGGCCTCTCCGCAGGATTAGGTGAACTGGTCGGTTTTTGCTCTTCGTTTTTAAAAAGTTACAAAATCGCAAAAGAAGTAATCGCTGCAAATCCAAATGCGAAGGTTATTGGCGTCGGCGGATTTGTTGCAGGGCCGGTCTGCTTTGCCACACATAGATTAAATGTGCCTGTAGTGCTTTTGAACGTCGATATTTTGCCCGGCCGGGCAAATAAGATAATCGGCCGCTGGGCAGATGAGATTTTTGTGCAGTTCGAGAAGACAGAACAATACTTTGCCAAAACAAAAGCAAAAATCAACGTTGTTGGCTGTCCTCTGCGAAGCGGCTTTTTAAATCCGCAGCCATACAAAGCGATAGAGGAATTAGGCCTTGATAAAAATAAAAAGACGCTGCTTATAACCGGCGCATCGAGCGGGTCGGAAAACATCAACCGAACTGTTTGCTCTCTGTTAGAAAAGTTAGATAGTTTTGCGGATGATTGGCAGATAATGCATCTGACAGGAGAAAATAATTACGATAAGGTCAGCAGTAAATATAGCGGCGTCAAAATCAAACATAAGGTTTTAGGATATTTTGATGATATGCCAAACTTGTTAGCCGCTACGGATTTGGTGATTGGCAGAAGCGGTGCGGTCAGTGTCGCTGAATATGCAGCGGCAGGTGTCCCAAGTATCTGTATGCCTTATCCATATCATAAGGATAAACACCAATACTTAAACGCTGGCAAGCTGGTTCAGGCCGGGGCAGCGGTTATAGTTGATGATTTACCGGATGAAAAAGACAGAGCAGAATGGCTGTGGCAAGAGCTTCAAGAATTGATGAAAGACGATGAAAAGCGACGAGAGATGAAGGATAAGTGCGCAGCAATCGCGAAAAAAGAAGCAGCTCTTAAAATAGCAGACAGATTATTAAAAACATCCAACAAAATAATCTAACGTCATTCCTGCGGAAGCAGGAATCCAGCAAAAGATATGGATTCCGTGTCCCCGGCCAACGAATTGCTGGGGCAGGCAAGCACGGAATGACAACGGAGGAAAATAAATATGGGGAGAATAGCGGTTGATGTTGTATTGTTGCCGGATGAGGTAATGACAAATAAAGCTATTGAAGTGAACGCCAAATTGGTGGAACAATTCGGCAGGAAAATAGTTCTGCACAAAGAAAATTGCCTGCCGCATATTTCTTTGGCTATGGGGTGTATCGATGAAGCAGATGTATCTGCTATTGAGAAAGTTTTAACAGCAATTGCAGAACGATGTACTATAGGTGAGCTGCAAATTCTCGGCATCAATACTTCAACAAACTTGTCTGACGACAGTCAAGATTCAAGGGGTGAAACAGTGTCGGTTTTTGAGGTGGAGAAGACAAGAGAGCTTCAATTGCTTCACGAAAAAGTGATGGAAAAAATTCAGCCTTATTTCAGCAGTATTGTAACCAGCGATATGATATACGATGATGAGGATGTTGCAGAAACCACGCTGGAATGGATTAAGAGCTATCGAGAAAAATCCAGCTTTGCAAGGTTTTTCCCTCATATAACAATCGGATGTGGCCAAGTACAAGAGCAGAGATTTCCAATAAAATTCACTGCTTCAAAACTCGCTTTATGTCATTTAGGAAATCACTGCACGTGCAGGAAAATTCTGGCATCAATTGAGCTTAAAAAGGCTTAATAACAAATAAAGCAATTCACGCTAAACCGTTTAATACAAAGGACTTATGCAATACTATCGAAAATCTCCTGCAATCTTTGTGGCAATAGTTGTATGAAATGGGCCTTGTATTTTCGATATAGATATGATATAATATTGGGTTGTATGTAAATCTATTAAGGTATAAATATAGAACATCATAAGGTGCTTAAAAAATAAGCAACCTTATTGGGTTTAGTCACTATCTTATGGGAGAAATAAATATGGCCGGTATGTTCTATACATTGCAAGAAGCTGCTGAAAAGCTCAACAAAACTGAGGAAGAAGTAAAGCAAATAATAGAACAAGGTAAATTACGCGGGTTTTGCGATGGCCCATCCGTCTTCCTTAAGATCGATGAAGTTGAGGCCTTCGCCTCCGAAGAAAGTGCTTCGGTAGTCCCTGAGGAACCGCAGGTTAAAGAACCTGAACCCGCACCTATATCTGTAGAACCTGAGGCCCCCCAGCCGGAGGAACAGGAGCTACCATTACCTGAATTTGAAGAGGAGGAAACTAAAATGCCAGATTTCGAAGAAACAGAACCGCAGGTACCTGAAGAAGAGTTTGATATAACAGACATGGAGAAACTGGTGGAAGAGATACCTGCTGTCGAAGCTGTAACTGCCCAAGAAATCCCTGCAGCTGAGCCGCAAAAAGCTATGAAGAAACCACGTTCCAGGGCCAAACCGAAAATAAAGCAAGCAGGCAAATCACGCAGAATGTCTTTTGGACAATGGCTCTTGTTTAGTCTAACGGAAGACAACCCTGTCGGAATTTTTGTTTTGGTTTTGATTTCTTGCCTTGTTCTTTCGGCTATTGCCGCTTTAGGTTACGGTTTGTTATTTCTGTACAAAAATTATTAAATTTCGCAAATGAAAACCCATAGCTGATTCAACCGGAAGGGGAAAACAAATACATAATTAATCTTCCGATATTCACTGAATAAGTTACCGTCAAAACCAATCAGGGAAGTGGCAGGAGGCTTATCTGAAAATAGCAGGAGGCGCATCTATTTATTACATCAGGCCTTTTCTTGATTGGTCCGCACAGAGCTACAAAGCCTTTGCTAAGTGCCCTCAGTGTGGAAGCGTTAAGGAAATTTAATCATCCTCATAGGAGCGAATCATCAGCTAAGCCCCTGCTTAATTAGGCCGTATATTAGCAAATCCAGCAAAAAACCTATTTAGATTTCTCTTAAAACCATAAAAAATTATTATTTTATAGGACTTTTTTCTTGACATCTCGATTTTAATATGTATATTTGCATTAAACCAAGGAGGAGTGGTAGCGGTAAGGAAGCCTATAATTTCCTGCCAAGCTTTCCTCTATAAATAAAGCAGTTGTATTTATTTACAACATGGATTGGCCATTGGCCTGCTTTTAAGGATGGTGGTGAGAAGGCTTGTTTTTGACTCCTGCCAAATCCACTCCATAAAAACTGCTGTTTCGTAGTGTGAAGTGCGAAATGCCTTATTAGTCAAAGGAGATGACCATGGCAAATCGTCAAAAGGATTGTATATTAATGAAACAGGCGATATCAAAGCTTCTTGATTCTCAAAGTGTGGTGGTGCCCAGAAACAGTGCTCTTCTAAAGGTGCTTCAACCCACTACACAAAATCCTCCAAACTATGCCAAAACACACAACAAAACTGCTGGTCAGGTTGGCCAGCAGCGGACAGAGTGGCAGAGAAGAAACAGCCCTATACCGAAAAAGACCGCTAAAAAAACTGGTAGCAAAGTGTTGGTCCTTATCGCGTGGATTCTTCTGGCTCTGAATATCTTGACGGTGCTGGGCAATTTAAATTACGGAACGAAACTTCCCCTGAGTTTACACACAACAGAAAACACTAATGGCTGCTTATTGCGAATTGTTATGCTGGCACTTGGTGTACCCGTCTTGGGTTGGACTACCTGGTTATACTTTAGGAACAAATCTCACGAAACCATAGCCCTGCCGCTTCTTATCGTCATTGCTTTGGCAGTATCATTGAAATTCCTGAAAAATGAATCAAGTGGTGGACAAGGATTAAGCCGACATCTTTTATCATCCTTCTCCACTACAACGACACCGGTTTATCGACTTGTAACTGGCATCCTCTACAGCGAAGACAAACCATCTGCGGTAATTGGTAACCAAATCGTATACGAAGGAGACACTCTTCATGGAATCAACGTAGTCAAGATATACAAAAACAAGGTTGAATTTGAAAAGAACGGTAAGAGGTGGACACAACCAGTAGAAAACCGCCCGGTGACTTATTAGAAATAAACCGCCTATATAGCCCATTTTCGCTCTATTGACTGTAAATACATTTTGTGAGCTTACTTTTAATTCCTGGAAATAAGTTTTCGAGTTTTAACTTTCTTTTTATCGTTTTTTTCTTGACAATTTTTTCTTGAGTAGGTATTGCTTATTTTTGTATTTAAGGGGGAGCGTCATGATGCTCCTTTGAGTTTCCTGTATAGTTTTCTCCTCCGTAAGAGATGTTTTTTTGTAAGAACTTTGGATAATCCTAAGTAGAATGAGAACAATAGCAATAGTGAATCAAAAAGGCGGCTGTGGCAAAACAACTACCGCCATAAATACCGCAGCTGCTTTTGCTGCATTGGCAAAACGTGTCTTGCTGATTGACCTCGACCCCCAGGCGCACGCCACGATGGGATTGGGCTGCAATCCCGACTCCTTAAGTAAAACCATCCATGACATTATATCCAATAGACAAGTTCCGCTTTCCTCCGTTGTAATAGGTACGAACATCGAATGGCTTGACCTGGCACCATGTAATGTCTTGCTCGCAGGTGCGGAAATGGAACTGCGCAATATTCTTCAAAAAGAGTCAATCTTAACCAAGAAAATTAGAACAGTAAGCGACAGATACAATGTGTGCATTATCGATTGTCCACCGGCACTCGGCATCCTGACACTCAACGCACTCGCCGCCAGTACCGACGTCATTGTCCCTGTTCAAGTGCACTACTATGCTTTGGAAGGTCTGAAACGACTACTTGAAACCATGCGTATTATTAAAGGGCGCTTCGCACACTACCCCTTGGAGGTGCTTGGACTATTGTTGACTTTCGTCGAAGAAAGAACAATCTTCAGCAGACAAATTCAACAGCGGATGCGCAAGCTTTTTGGAGATTTGGTTTTTGATACCGTTATTCACAAGTCTCTCAGGCTGGCCGAAGCACCAAGTGCCGGTGAATCTATCTTTACCTATGCACCGCAAAGCAGAGGAGCCGCCGACTATATGTCTTTGGCTGATGAGATACTTAACGATACCGTCTGGGCTGAGGAGCTTACCCATGCAAAAATATAGGGTAGGACTACAAAAGGATTTTTCAGAGATTTTCGATAGCGTCTGGATTCCGAAAAGAACCCGCACAAAAAAACCTACTCCTGCCCTAGGGCAAAAACAACAGCAGCAACAACAGCAAATAAAAAATATAATCGCTGCAATGAAATGTGCCAAAAATTTTCAATGTTACAAATCGGGATTTATGAACCTCTGCAAGGCAAAATTAGTCCCAGACATAGGATTGGTCGAATGCTCACCTGAAAATCAGCAAGATTGTGAATTTAGAACATCTTTTATGGATAGGACTTTTTGTAAGTGTCAACTTCGATGCTATATTGCTAAAAACCTTCATAAATAAATAATCGCATTTCCAACCACGACCTCTGAATTTGTGCTCAAAATTCAACCATCAAGATTGACTTTCTTGCGTATGGCTGTTCTAATTCTCACGTTATGGGTTATAATCCAAATAAAATACGAAATACGAGCGACAAGACTTCGTCGAGCTCAGTCGAGCCGCAACAAGCGACGGGATACAAACGCATTTCCATAATCGGCGATGGCGGAATGGCCACCGTTATGGCTATGCTGCTGTGTAACAAAGGCATAGCCACGCAGATGTGGGGTTATGACAGCCGGCAGTTGGCTGATATCGAAAAGAGCCGCGAAAACAAAAAATTTCTGCCCGGCTACAAACTACCCGACACACTCGTCTTTGAACCCGAGGACAAGCGTATAATGGCTGGTGCCGACCTGATTGTCTCTGCTGTTCCCTGCCAGTTTATGCGCAGTGTCTGGAGCCGGCTTAGAAGTTATGTCCCTGAAAATGTCCCCATCGTCACAGTTACCAAGGGCATAGAAAATGATACGCTGCTGTGTCCGACACAAATAATGGCCGACGTCCTGAGTAAAAAGCGAGCGACGAGATACGTAGTTCTTTCCGGCCCGACTATCGCTGATGAATTGGCCAGAAAGCTTCCCGCTACCGCCTGCGCCGCTTGCTGCGATGAGTCGCTGGCCAAAAAAATCCAGCACACTTTTAATTGTCACTGGCTTCGTGTCTATACCAATACCGACGTTGTCGGCGTTGAGTTAGCTGCTGCCTGCAAAAATATCATAGCCATAGCTGCAGGAATAATAGATGGCATCGGTGCCGGCGACAATACCAAGGCGGCCCTTCTAACCAGAGGTCTTACCGAGATTACTCGCATGGGTATTGCCATGGGTGCCAGGCCGCAGACCTTTGCCGGCCTGGCAGGACTGGGTGATTTGGTGACAACCTGCATTTCACCGAAGGGAAGAAATCGCTCTTTTGGTGAAAGGATAGGCAGAGGCCAGACTGTTGGGCAGGCTCAAGATGCAACCGAATCGGTTGTCGAAGGCGTTGCTACCTGCAAATCAGTTGTTGCTCTTGCTGCCAAGTATAATGTTGATATGCCAATCACGCAGGCAGTCTTCGAAGTGTTGTTTGAGAACAAGCCCGTCCAGGCCGCTATCTCCGATTTAATGACCCGCCAACTAAAAGCCGAATAAGCCGCTTGATGCCTATACCACCTCGTCCTATAAACTTTGCTTTGTTACACCTTTAACAAAAATTTCGAGTATTTTCACCAGTCCGTACAGTTAAAATTTTTTTATGAAAAATTTTTTGCTTTCAAAAAAACTCGCCTCATCTGTCAGATTGACCTGCCTCGATGAATCAAAGCCATACTTTTTATAGGAAGTAAAATCAACTTTTGTGGTACTTTGCAAAATATGGTCCTGATATTTTTGTTGTCGTTTGCCTCACTCGGCTTCTGTTTCATATATTTTAGTTAGCTGAATCTTGATTGGCTGCAATTGCACGAAGTTCCGACTCGCCGAGGTCTGTGTAATTTAATGCAGCCAGTGCCCTAAAAAACCGATGAATCTTGAAGATTAGCTGCACAAGACTAATTTTACAGGGCATGGAGAAGGGGCAGCCCGTGCCCCCGTTCTTGCTTTCACCTGCTGCCTCGTCTTGCGACGAGAGTCGCAG
>CAYTTK010000016.1:0-27517 GCA_964440735.1 uncultured Pirellulales bacterium | reverse complement strand
ATTTTATGCGAATCTTGTGTCCTAAGTGTAAATGCGAGCTGAATATCCGGCTGTAGCAATATTATGGGCGCTGACCAACAACTCCGCCAGCAACTGAAAAAACTGCGTTGTACTAAAACACTTATTGTTGGCATCGGCAATACGTTAAAGGGTGACGATGGAGCGGGCTGCCTTATTTGTGAGCAACTTACCGGAAAAATCTGTGCGGAAGTAATAAATGCAGGCACCGTTCCTGAGAATTATATCCAGCCCATCATAAAAAAAGCTCCGCAGAATTTGCTTATTATTGATGCCATCGACTTTGGTGCCTCGCCAGGAACAATAAGAGTATTCAAGCCAGAGCAGCTTAATTCGCACGTCATTTCAACGCATACGCTTTCGCCTCGATTGTTTGCTGACATGGTCTGTCAAAGTATAGAGGTTGATGTATACTTTGTTGGAATTCAACCCGCACAGATTAAGCTTGGCCAATCTATCTCTCCGCAGGTAAGTAATGCAATCCAGCGGCTTTTACGCACCCTTATCGAGATTTTCCCGCTCGAAGAATAACTCGTTAAAGAATCGGTCACATCGCTTTTAAGATGCGCATAGCTTTGTTGACATCAGCAGGCCGGTCAAAAGCCAGATAAAAAACAGCACGTTTGCCTATAGCAGCGCCGGAAAAGCCCCTAAGGTTGATACGGGAATTAGCGAGTTGTTTGGTTACTGTAGCACCAAGACCGGGTCTATCAACGGCGGCGATTCGCAGTCCCTGAAGGGATTTCGTTTTCGCAAAGCCGGCTTTGCCGGCAGCTTTTACCTGCTTGGCCCCTTTGATAGGTGTTACAAATACAACCGCTGTGCCCGGCTTTTCTGGGCGACGCCTGGCGATGACAAATTCAAGATTGACACCTGTCTGGGCGAGCGAATCAAGCTTTTCGGCTAATCCACCGGGTCGGTCTTTTATACTGGCAGCCCACACATCAACACGAGCAACATCCAACTTCATAATTTGTCCTTCCAAAAAAGTATTGGAAATTTCCAAAGAAAAATAATTCTGAAATCTGCATGTAAGTTTGACCATTATTATAGTGTTTGTCAACATCCTGACCGATTAAATTTGGAAATTCACCGGTGATAGCATTAAAAGGCTCGACATTGTATAATTAAGCGCTAGGAGCCGGCGATAACGAATGATGGGCGGCAAAGAGAAAAACGAATGAGTGATGTAGATTTACTTTTAAAGGCGTATTACGAAACTCTGTATGAGCGGATAGAGGCCAAGATGGCTCTTCTGGAAAAGAGAATAGGAGAACTGCTGACCGAGGAAATTTCAAAGCGACGGATAGAGAACTTTGACAGAGATAAATATACGGCATATAGAGACGCATGCATGGCATTTGTAGCTGAAAGGATGGAAAGCTACAATCCGGTTGGAATTCAGTATCTTTATGACCGGGCAAGAGCGTGGGATGCCTTTGAATTAGAGTTACAGCTTAACTGGTACGACAGCCGGGCTGAATTTGAGGATTTGGTTGAGTTAGCACATACAAAAGCAGAAACAGAGATGACTGAGCAAGAAATCCGGTTATCAGCGGATGAGATGATTAAAGAAGGCGGGGCCTTTCCAGACAAAAGTATTATATCAGCTTACCTGGCAAAACCGGCTCTGCTGAAGATGCCGGACTATATTGTGGCGCGAGCTATTGAAGAGATTATCAGGTGAGCAAAGCGGAACAAAAATAATTTGTTGCACCTGTGATGGCGGTCGGGTTATATGTAGTTTAGTTCAGGCAATCTTCACCAATCATTTCAAAGGCCTTTCATACCAAGGGGGCTGAGAGTTTTCAATGTCGATTCGGTGTTTAATGTTGTTTAACAGCAACTCTAGTTTTTACTTGAAATAAGCGGACTAATTAAATATGCTTTTTTCAGGAAACCGGTGCTCATTCTTGAAGTTTGATAATAAGGAGGTGCCAGATATGTTTAGGTTAGAGACTAGCATTATTTGCCTGACACTCATCATAGTACTGTTGAGCACCACAACTGCTCAGGAATCTCCTGTGAAAAGCGGTTTTGACCAATCTACCCCGGCTTATACAGCCGACTGGGAATCACTGAAGAGGCATAACGAAGCTCCCGAATGGTTTCGTGATGCGAAATTCGGCATATACTTTCACTGGGGAGTTTACTCTGTGCCGGCGTATGGTAGTGAGTGGTACCCTCGCAATATGCACCGCAAAAATAGCAGAGAGTACAAGCATCACGTTCAGAAATATGGCGAGCCGACGGAGTTTGGCTACGATGACTTTGTGCCGATGTTCAAAGCTGAGAAATTCGACGCTAACGAGTGGGCCGAATTGTTCGTCAAGGCCGGTGCTCGTTTTGCCGGGCCCGTTGCTGAACACCACGATGGTTTTTCAATGTGGGCCAGCGAGCTAACTCCATGGAACGCTATGGATATGGGGCCGAAGCGCGACATAGTCGGCGAACTCGCCAATGCCATACGCAGCCGCGGCATGCGCTTCGTTACGACCTTCCATCACGCCCGCAACAGCCTTTATGAAATTGAAAAAAATGGTAAGAAGGTTTGGACCGGACACTACGAGTACGTCAAGAGGAACTTTCCTTCCTTGCTTGACGTCCCCAAGCAGGCAATTCTCTATGGCTATATGCCTCGCGAGCAATTTTTAGGTATGTGGAAAGGCAAACTAATTGAAGTCATCGACAAATATCAGCCGGACCTGATGTGGTTTGATGCCTGGCTGGACGAAATTCCGGATGAATACAAAACCGCCTACCTTGCATACTACTTCAACAAAGCCAGCGAGTGGGGCAAAGAGGTTGTCGTTACGTTCAAGAAGGAAGACCTGCCTCGTGAAGTCGGTGTGGAAGATTACGAGAAAGGCCGAACAGACCAATTGACTGATTATGTCTGGCTGACTGATGACACAATCAGCCGGGGCAGTTGGTCTTACACCGAGGACCTGCAAATCAAGAGCACACCGCAGGTTTTGCACGTGCTTATTGATATCGTCAGCAAAAACGGCCAGTTATTACTGAATATCTCTCCCAAGGCCGACGGCACGATTCCAGATGACCAGAAGCAGGTGTTGCTGGGTATTGGAAAATGGTTGCAGAACTATGGAGAGGCCATCTATGGGACGCGTCCCTTCGTCGAATTTGGTGAGGGACCGGCCCGGCTGGAAAAGGGCGGGCATTTCGTTAAAATGAAAGGTGACTATACTTCTCAGGACATCCGCTACACCCGCAAGGGAAAAATCGTTTATGCGATTGTCCTTGGTTGGCCGGGCAAGCATAAGCAAATCGTGATGACTATGTTCGGCAAAGGCAATAAGGCCGAGGACATAAAGATTACAGACGTTTCAATACTCGGCACTGACGAAAAAATCAACTGGAAACGGCTCAAAAAAGGCCTTGTTGTCAAAACACCTGCCACGAAGACGAATGATATGGCAATCGTGTTTAAGCTCAGCACAGCCGATTAATCGGAGCAAGTCCTGGATTACATTAAGGTTGGTTATAGCGGGTTAGTTATATTGAGGGGGATTAGTAAAATGATGCAGAGGATAACTGTTACGGTAGTGTTGTTTATACAGCTGCTCAGAGTTAATCCCTGCTTTTGTGGATTTGAGGCAGCGGGTTCGTCGATGGAAATGAGCTGGCCGGCTGCAACTCGAGAATGTCGTCCCTGGACGCGCTGGTGGTGGTTGGGCAGTGCCGTAGATAAAACCAATCTTACGCAGTTACTGACCCAATATCAAAAAGCCGGCTTGGGTGGTGTTGAAATCTGTCCCATCTACGGAGCAAAGGGTTTCGAGGAACGCTTCATCAATTTTCTTTCGCCGAAATGGATGAAGATGCTGGCTCACACAACTACACAAGCTGAACGATTGGATATTGGTGTGGATATTGACACCGGCACCGGTTGGCCGTTTGGTGGGCCGTGGGTGACGCCGGAGATGGCTTCAGCCAGCGTTATCCTGAAGCGTTATGAACTCGCAGGTGGTGACACGCTGAAATCAAGGTTGTCCGAAGGGCAGTTGCAATGTCTGATGGCTGTCTCGGATAGCAATGAGCAAATCAATCTGACCGATAAGGTCAGTGAAAGACGGCTTGACTGGACTGCGCCGCCGGGTAAATGGCGGCTTTACGCCTTATCACAAAAAAGCCCGATTCAGAAAGTAAAACGCGCTGCGCCGGGCGGTGAGGGCTTTGTGCTTGACCCTTATTCGGTTGCAGCACTTAACAAATATCTGGAGAAATTCAACAAAGCTTTCGTCGGTTATCGTGGCAAAATGCCGCGCTCTTATTTCCACGATTCCTTCGAATACCACAGGGCCAGCTGGACGTCTGATTTCTTTTGTGAGTTTGAATCACGCCGCGGTTATGATTTGCGTATGCAATTGCCGGCATTGTTTGGCGATGGTTCGCAGGATATAGTTAAGCGAGTCAAGTGTGATTATCGCCGGACAATTTCAGATTTGCACTTGGCCTATATCCAGCGTTGGACCCAGTGGTGCCACGAGCAAGGTAGCATTTCGCGCAATCAGGCCCACGGCGCACCCGGAAATCTCTTGGACCTTTATGCTGCAGCGGATATTCCTGAAACCGAGATTTTCGGCGAAGTGAATGAGAAGTACATACCACTTTTGAAGTTTTCATCCTCAGCTGCACATGTGACCGGCCGCAAGCTGACCTCAGTTGAGTCTTTTACCTGGCTTGGTGAGCATTTTCAGGTGCCATTATCAGAGGTTAAATCCGCAGCGGATTTCCTGTTTTTGGCGGGCATAAATCACATATTCTTCCATGGTATTCCCTATTCGCCTGCGGAGGCACCTTGGCCCGGTTGGCAGTTCTACGCCTCGGTGAATTTCGGTCCTACTGGCGGCCTGTGGCATGACTTGCCGCAGTTTAATGCCTATGTGACTCGCTGCCAGTCCATCCTTCAATCGGGCAAACTGGCCAACGACATTTTGCTGTATTTTCCGGTGTATGACATCTGGCAGTCATCATCAGACGACCTGCTGATAGCGTTCAGGGTGCACAATCAACAGGAGTGGCTTTGGCCGTCTTCGTTTTATGCAACTGCTATGACGCTGTGGAACCGCGGCTATGCCTTTGACGAAGTGTCTGACCGATTGTTGGCGGAAGCTAACTGTGAGGATGGCAAAGTGCTTCTGGGTGGAAATGCATATAAGGTTGTCCTTGTGCCTCAATGCCGTTTTATGCCTGTCGCAACAATGAGGAAAATTCTTCAGTTTGCCAATGCGGGTGCGACCATTCTTTTTCAGGAGTCTTTGCCCCTTAATGTTCCCGGCCTTGGCAATTTGGAAAAACGCCGTGCCGAGTTTCGTGAGATGCTCAGCTCTGTTAAGCTGACCAAAGACGCAGACTCAGATATCCAACGAGCTGCTATTGGTAAGGGAGAATTGCTGACAGGTAAGATAGAAACTATGTTGCAGGACTCAGGCGTTTGCCGTGAGCCCTGCGTTGATATAGGCATTCGATTTGTGCGCAGAACTCATTCACAGGGATACCATTATTTTCTTTTCAACCAGAGCAAACGCTCGGTGGACGGTTGGGTGACGCTCGGCTTGCCTGCCAAATCAGTTGTAATTTTAGACCCACTGTTTGAAAAACGAGTCGGCGTGTCAGCGCTGCGCCCGAAGGCGGATGGTTCCACAGAGGTTTATATGCAATTGCAGCCAGGTCAGTCGTGCATCTTGCGGACATTCGTAGATAAGATTGTGGATGGCCCGGCTTGGTGTTATTTCCAGTATGGTGGTGCGCCTAAAGATATCACCGGAACGTGGAAGGTGCAGTTTGTTCAAGGCGGCCCTGAATTACCTGCGAGCTTTGAAACGAAAGAGCTGGCTTCGTGGACAACACTGGATGATGTCGAGGCGAAGCGCTTTGCCGGCACGGCGCTTTACACGATTGAATTCGACCATCCTTCTGTTGATGCTGAAGACTGGCTGCTTGATTTGGGCCGGGTTTGCGAAAGTGCTCGCGTAAAGTTGAATGGACGCTCCGTCGGTGTGCTTTGGTGCAAACCCTTTGTGATTGCCGTAGGTGATTTCCTCCGTCTTGGCAAAAATACACTGGAAGTAGAGGTTACCAACTTGGCCGCAAACCGCATTCGTGACCTGGACTGTCGCAAAGTGAACTGGAAATACTTTTCTGATATTAACGTCGTGAACCTGAATTACAAACCTTTGGATGCTTCAAACTGGCCGCTTCATGACTCCGGTCTGCTCGGGCCGGTTCGCTTGCAGCCGATAAAAAAGATTCAACCGGCAACTGAACCCATCGTTGGCAAGCGGTGTGATTGATGATGTGAGCAATCTGTTGGAAAACTGCATATGCTGCGACCTGCATTCTGCAGAATAGTGTTGACAATGGTGGTAAAATGATTATCATAAGAAAATAGTAAGGTGGATTCTAAAGCACAAAGGCGGTATCGCCTGGCTCGAATCCGAAGATATGCCCGGAAGAAGATTGTTAATAGTATTATTGAGAAGGGGTAATCAAAATGTTGAGAAACTGCACTTTTATTATTGCATCTTTTGTGGTTTTTACCATTTGCGGTTGCTTGAAAGCTGAAGACAATGTTGTAGTAGAGACATCTCCAGCCCCAAAGCCATCTATTAAGGTTCCTGCCTTTCCAGGTGCCGAGGGGGCTGGAGCTTTTACGCCGGGAGGACGCAGAGGAAAGGTCTTTGAGGTTACGAACCTCAATGATAGCGGACCAGGCAGTTTGCGTGAGGCAGTCGAAGCCGAAGGACCGCGTATTGTGGTCTTCCGTGTCTCAGGCATCATTATGCTGGAAAGTAAACTTACTATCTCAAATCCGTTCATCACAATCGCCGGCCAGACCGCGCCGGGTGATGGCGTCTGCATTCGCGGCCAGACCACCGAAATCAATACACACGACGTTGTGCTGCGTTATCTGCGTTTCCGACGCGGTAATATCAAAGACAGCAACGATGGGCTGGGCGGCTATCCAATAGGCAATATTATTGTGGACCATTGCTCTGCGAGTTGGGGACTGGACGAAAATCTCTCACTCTACCGCTATATGAAAAATACGCCAACCGGCCGCAGGAAAATGCCGGTTGAAAATATGACCATTCAATGGTGCATTTCCAGCGAGGCGCTCGACCTGAATAACCACGCTTTCGGAGCAACATGGGGCGGGAAAAACTGCTCGTTCCACCACAATCTCCTGGCGTGCAACACGGGTCGAAACCCCAGCATCGGCTACGGCAACCACTTTGATTTCCGAAATAATGTCCTGTTCAACTGGCGACACCGCACAATTGACGGTGGAGACGCCAGTTCGATGGTCAACATCGTGGCCAATTATTACAAGCCAGGGCCTGCAACGAATCACGGCTCGCTTCAATATCGAATCTGCAAACCCCAGCATCTTGATATGCATAGTGAGGGGCAGCGTGACGGTAAGTGGTATGTGGCGGATAATTTTGTCGTCGGTAATCCCAAAGTCACGGCAGATAACTGGGATGGCGGTGTGCAATTTGACAGAGAAGATGCAGAAACTGAAGAACAGCTAAAGGCTAAAATTAAGAGGGTGCGCGGGACCAAACCTGCTCCTGCTGCTCCCATCACTCAACAATCCGCAGAAGAAGCTTACGAACTTGTCCTCGCTGGTGCCGGAGCTACTTTACCGAAGTGTGATGCTGTGGACATGCGCATCATCGAATCCGTTCGCACTGGCAAGCCAACATTTGGCGATGGCATCATTGACATACCGGCCGATGTCAGTGGCTGGCCGGAATACAAGTCCTTGCCCGCGCCCGCCGACAGCGACCATGACGCAATGCCGGATGAGTGGGAGAAGAAATTTGGCCTGAAACCGGATGACTCCTCTGACGGGGCGAAAGATACAGACGGTGACGGTTACACAAATATTGAAGAATGGCTCAACGGCACCAACCCTACACAGCTCGTGGACTACAGCAAGCCAGAAAACAATAAGAATATACTGTAATAAACTCTGAACGTAGAGCTAAAAAACAGGGACCGACCAGATGATAGACCGGCTGGCAAACGCACACAACACTAAATGCGGTGAGGTGATGCGATGGGCTAAGCAAAACTGCGTAGATTCAGGCCACGTGTTTTGTCGGCGTGGCTTGCTTATCCTGGCCATCGTTCTTATCTTTGTTCTATCCGTCAATGCAGGCCAAGAACTGGAGTCCCCAGTCATTTCCATCGGCGAAGATGGAAAGCTCGTTTATTACGCTGATGAGCGAGGCAATAGGGTACCGGACTTTTCCCACTGTGGTTATATGGGCCAGGAAAAGCCGATTCCCGATGTTCCGATTCGGGTAGTGGTTTCTCCGTCTAAAGGTGACAACACACAGCGCATCCAGACAGCGATTGATTACGTCGCCGGTCTTCCAGCGGACGCTAATGGCATTCGCGGTGCGGTCCTGCTGCTGAAGGGTCGTTTCGAGGTTTTAGGCGGTTTGAAGATGTTTGTTTCGGGTGTTGTGTTGCGAGGCCAGGGTATGAGTGAGAATGGTACCGTGCTGGTCGCAGTAGGCAAGGACCGCCGAACCCTCGTCCGAATCGCTGGCAGAAATGACCGAACGAATTCATCGGATACATCATACGAAATCAAAGACGACTACGTCCCGGTCGGTGCTTACAGCTTTCATCTCAATACCACTGAGGGTCTGAAAGTCGGCGACATGGTGAACATCATTCGTCCCAGCACTAAGGAGTGGATTGACCAGATTGGTATGGCCAGCTTTGGGGGCGGATTGGGCAATTGGCGTGGCTGGAAACCGGGCTCGCGTGACCTGGTCTGGGACCGTGTCATTAAATCCATCACTGGCGACGAGATTGTGATTGATGCACCGATTACAACAGCCATCGAAGCCCGATTCGGAGGCGGTCGGCTTCAGCCTTACTCCTGGCCCGGTAGAATCAGCAATGTCGGCGTGGAGAATCTGCGCTGCGAGTCAGTTTTCGATACACAAAATCTCAAGGATGAGGCGCATAGCTGGATGGCCATCACGATGGAGAACGTCGAGAATGCCTGGATTCGTCAGGTAACTATGGCACACTTTGCCGGTTCGGCTGTCGCTGTATGGGAAAGCAGCAAATGGGTGACGGTGCAGGATTGCGCTTCGCTGGCACCTGTCTCGGAAAACGGCGGTTATCGACGCAACAGCTTCTTTACGATGGGACAATTAACGTTATTTTTGCACTGCTGGGCCGAACAGGGACGGCATGATTTCTCTGTAGGGCATTGTGCCGCCGGCCCCAATGCATTCGTGCAATGTGAGGCCGGTTTGCCTTTGGAAGATAGCGGCCCCATCGAGAGCTGGGCTTCAGGGACACTCTATGACAATGTTAATATTGATGGTGGAGCTCTGATACTGTGCAACCGCAGGAGCGAGGGCCAGGGCATCGGTTGGGCAGCGGCCAATAGCATCCTCTGGCAATGTAGCGCAGCGGTCGTCCGCTGTGAAAATCCGCCGACCGCCCAGAACTGGGCTTTCGGCTGCTGGGGTGAACTGGAGGGCGATGGTATCTGGCGTCAATCGAACGAATTCGTCGGGCCGAAATGCCTTTATGCTGCGCAATTAGCCGAGCGCTTAGGAAGAGATACTGCCGAGCGTCTTCATCTCAGGCCGTTATCGACAAAGGGTTATACAAGACCACCTGTTGAAGTTGCTGAGCAGGTAACGGTGGAATCCCGTAAGCCGGCGCCGCAGCTTGCACAATACATTGCCGAAGCGGAAAAACGTCATAATATTTCTACCGACCCAGGCAAAGCAAAAACCTTGGAAGAAATTATAGCCGAACAACCATCATTAAAACCTCAAGCTGCCTGCCAGACGACTAAAAAGAAGCTGTCTTCGATTAATGGCTGGTTGACCTGTGATGGTCGGCTGCTCGTCGGTGGCAGTAGGGGTGTCATCTGGTGGCGCGGTAACATTCGTCCATCTGAGGCACCGTCCTTCGGAATTGGTATTACGCGCTTTGTACCAGGCCGGGTTGGACCTGGTTTCATCGATGATTTAAATGAGTTGACCGACACGATGATTTCAAGCAGACAGCCGGTCCTCGATTACCATTATGGACTTTGGTATGACCGCCGTCGTGACGACCATGAGCGAACACGCCGCATAGATGGAGACGTTTTACCTCCGTTCTACGAAATGCCGTTCGCCCGAAGTGGCCAGGGCACTGCATGGGATGGCCTGAGTAAGTATGACCTGACAAAATATAACCCGTGGTACTGGAGCCGGCTGAAAGAATTCGCTGATTTGTGCGACCGCAAGGGACTGGTCCTGCTTTATCAGAATTACTTTCAGCACAATATCCTTGAGGCGGGTGCACACTGGGCGGATTTTCCCTGGCGCTCCGCCAACAACATAAACAACACCGGCTTTCCCGAACCGCCGCCGTATGCTGGTAACAAACGTATTTTTATGGATGAGCAGTTCTACGATGTGAACCATCCTGTCCGTCGGTCTCTGCATCGGGCCTACATCCGTAAGTGCCTTGGAAACTTTGCAGATAATACTAATGTCGTTCAATTGACCAGCGCCGAATACACTGGGCAGCTGGAATTCGTTCAGTACTGGCTCGACACTGTTATGGAGTGGGAGCGGGAAACCGGCCGAAAACAGCTCATCGGCCTGAGCTGCACAAAAGATGTCCAGGATGCTATCCTCGTTGACCCCGCGTGCCGCGAAGCTGTGTCTGTGGTAGATATTCGATATTGGTGGTATCAGGAGAACACTAAACTATATGCACCAAAAGGCGGCCAGCATCTGGCTCCTCGTCAACACGCACGATTGTTGCATCCAAAACGTTCTTCTTTTGCACAGGTTGTTCGAGCCGTCCGTGAATACCGAACCAGATACACTGACAAGGCAGTGCTGTATTCCGCAGACGATTCGTTTGGCTGGGCGGTCCTGATGGGCGGCGGGTCGATACCCAACATTCGAAAGCTTGCTGACCAGACCCTGCTCGCTGCAATACCGCGAATGAAGCCGCTTGATATGCCTGACGACGCGACAGACCAGTATGCCTTAGCCGCGCCCGGACAAGCCTACCTCGTTTATGCAGCGTCGGGAGAAACCATTCAACTAGACCTCAGCGATGTAAAGGGAACTTTCATCGTTCGATGGATTGACCCGAAAAGCGGAAAAGTCATCTCAAACGGTGATACAGTTGCTGGCGGGGGTAAAGTGAAATTCAAACTTGAATTCAGGCCTTGTGTATTATGGCTTATGCAGTAATTTATTATAGATGTCTGTAATTATAAATTATCAAATTTAAATAAACGGTCAGTAGAAACCCAGATAGCAAAGAAAGGATAGAGATAAAATGGCAAGGAAAGTATCGATAACAATAGTATTGGTTAGTGGATTAGGACTGTCCGGCTTATTTAGTGTCCAAAACGCTTTTGCAGCCGATAATTTGATTCCTACCGACCTTCGTTGTGAACATATGCGGGACCCGCTAAGTGTGGACGTGAAGCAACCACATCTTTCCTGGAAGCTTCAAAGCTCGATGCGGGGCCAGCGCCAGACGGCCTATCAGATACTTGTTGCATCTTCCATGGAGAACCTGAATAAGGATAAAGGGAATTTATGGAACAGCAAAAAAGTAACCTCAGACAAGACCATCCAGCTTCCCTACAGTGGTCGGTCGTTGAAATCCTCGCAACAGGTGTTTTGGAAAGTGCGGGTTTGGGATAAGGATGGCAATGTATCAGACTGGAGCAAGTCGGCAACCTGGACAATGGGTCTGCTTAAGGAAACGGATTGGAAGGCGAAATGGATAACCGCGAAGCGAACCAAGCAAGACCCTCTGCCAATCTTTCGCAAACCCACTCGACTTAATAAACCTATCAACAAGGCAATAATTCATATATGTGGTTTGGGGCAGTACGAATTGAGTATAAACGGCCAGCGAGTAGGGGACCACGAGATGGACCCCGGCTGGACAAACTATCGCAAGACGTGCCTGTATAGCTCATATGATGTGACGAATATGCTGCAGCAGGGCGATAATGTGCTTGGCGTGATGCTCGGTAACGGTATGTATAACGTGCCTGGCGGACGTTACACTAAGTTCAAAGGCACGTTTGGTCCGCCTAAACTGATATGCCAGATGCACGTTACTTTCGAAAATGGTTCAAAGCAAATAATTACTTCCGACGAAACGTGGAAGTATACATTGGGACCGATTGTTTTCACATGTATATTTGGCGGCGAGGATTATGATGCGCGTCGAGAGCAGGTCAGCTGGGACCAGCCGGGCTTTGATGATAAGGCATGGTCTTCAGCCGAGGTTTGTGATGGCCCCGGCGGTAGTCTTGTGGCTCAATACGCACCACCGATTAAGGTGGCTGACTATTTGTCGGCTGTAGCGATACAACGTCTCGAAGATGGTCAATACGAGGTCGATTGTGGGACGAACTTATCTGCCCGGCCGGTGATAAAGGTAAAAGGACCTGCCGGCAGCCAGGTTAAAATCATGGTCGCTGAAAAACGTGGCGAGCCGTGGACGAAAAGAGGAGGCCACAGTTATACTTATACACTCAAGGGCAAGGGTGAGGAAATCTTTCGGCCTCGCTTTACATATTTCAGCTTCCAGTATCTGTACATTTCGGGTGTGGTCCGACCGGAGGACGCAAATAGTGCAGGGCCGCAAACATTGCTGCTGGATGCGAGTAGCGAATTTCTAACAAGCTCGGCCGAAAATGTCGGTGGGTTTGAGTGCTCAAATAAATTATTTAATGATATCGATGCAATGATTACACGTTCTGTGCGCAGCAACCTGCAAAGCGTTATAACCGACTGTCCGCATCGTGAAAAACTGGGCTGGCTGGAAGTTCCTCACCTGATGGGGCCTTCGATTCTATATCATCACGATATCTATAATCTTAATAGGAAAATCTGCCGTGATACAACAGAGTCGCAGCTGGATAGCGGCGTTGTTCCCAATATCGCACCGGAGTATATGCGATTCAGAGGAGCGTTCTTTGAATCACCTGAATGGGGCAGCACCTCTGTGCAGGTGCCGAATCTGCTATACAAGTGGTATGGTGATGAAACTACCGAAGAGCAGCAATACGAGACTATGAAGCGATACACACTTTATCTGGCAAAAAGTCGTAATGCAGAGGGGCTGGTCAAACCGGGATTGGGAGATTGGTACGACTGGACACCAGAAAAGGGCCACCGCGGCGCATCCCAGCTTACACCAAGAGAACTACCCGCCACAGCTTTTCTGTATGATAATGCCCGAATCCTGGCTCGTGTTGCAAAGAAAATGGGCATAAAGGCGGATGCAAAGGAGTTTGACGAGCTCGCCAAGCAGGTACGCAGAGATTTCATCAAGGCTTATTATAAACCTGACGAACACTCTGTCGCCACGGGTTCTCAGTCATCTCTGGCAACGGCGCTTCATTTCGGCCTGGTACCGGAAGAAGACCGTGAAAAAGTGCTGGACAATCTGGTTGCAGAACTCGAAAAGTGGCAGTATCGCCAGAACAGCGGCGAGGTCTGCTTCCGTATGCTGGTGCAGGCACTGGCGGAAGGTGGGCACTCCGATGTGATTTATCGAATGATAAATCGCACCGATGCTCCGGGCTACGGCCATATGCTCAAACTTGGTTTTAAAACACTTTCTGAAAGATGGGATAAACCAGGCTCATCAATGAACCACTGCATGTTCGGCCAAATCCAGGAATGGTTCCAGAACTCAATAATTGGAATTCGCCAAGCCCCGGATTCCATCGGCTTCAAGAAAATACTGCTTCGGCCGGAGTTGGTCGGCGAACTGACGTCTGCCTCTGGATACTATGACAGTATTCGCGGCCGAATCGAAAGCCGCTGGCGAATTGAGGATAGTCGCTTCTATTGGCAGGTCATTATCCCGCCGAACACCACCGCCGAGGTGCACGTTCCGACAAACGACGCCGACAAAGTGACCGAAAGCGGCCGACCCGCGAATCAGGCTCAAGGCGTTGTCTTTTTACGTATGGAACCGGCAAGCCAGACGAAAAAGAATATCGGATACGCTGTGTTTAAAGTCGGTTCCGGAAAATATGAATTTCAGTCTCTCTTTGAGCCAGCTTGTCAATCTAAACAAAAAGACACAGTGTATCTATTTTCTACCTTCCGCAAAGACGGGGAAGATGGACTTTACCTGGCCTACAGCTTTGATGGTTATAACTGGACAGACTTAGGAGGGGGATTCCTGATGCCACAAGTAGGCAAGCTCAAACTCATGCGAGACCCTTCAGTGGTTCAGGGACCGGACGGGACATTTCATATGGTCTGGACAACCGGCTGGAAAGACGATAAGGGATTTGGCTACGCCTGCTCAAAGGACTTGATTAACTGGTCGGAGCAGAAGTTTGTCGAGGCAATGGCCTGTGAACCTAATACCCACAATGTCTGGGCACCTGAGCTGTTTTACGACGAAGAAAATAAGAGCTTTATCATTTGCTGGTCATCGACAATTCCCGGCCGATATCCGGATTATCTGGAGGCGCACAACAATAATCACCGGATGTATTACACGACAACGAAGGATTTTGAGGCATTCACTGATACAAAACTGTTCTTCGAGCCGGGTTTTAGCGTTATTGACGGCGTCATTGTCAAGTTAAATGACCATTATGTTCTTGTCCACAAAGATAACACCAGACCCCTGCGAAGCCTCCGGGTGGCGTTCAGCGACAATGCGCTCGGCCCGTATGCTAATGTCTCGGAGCCGTTCACCGAGAGATTCACCGAAGGGCCGACTGTTCTACGATTTGGTTATGAGTGGGTCATTTATTTCGATATGTACCGAAAGAACCGATATGGAGCAGTGAAGACCCGCGATTTCAAAACGTTCACGGATATTACCAGTATGGTCTCTTTTCCAAAAGACCAGCGCCACGGCACCGTCTTCAAGGCCTCATATGAAATCCTCGAAGGTCTTAAACAATACAAGCAGGTATCAAGTGATAGCCAAAAGCAAGGGGATTAAAATAAAGTAGATGCTTAGGATATGAAGATTGGGGATAGATATTAATATTCCAACCAGTTACTCGCCAGCTTATTGAAGTCGTAGAAGTCTACCTTTCCATTGTAGTCGGAATCAGCCCCATTACAATTCCCACAGTTGACATCCATCCAGTTAGACGCCAGGCAGTCTAAATCGTCTAAATCGACATCGCCGTCGGGCTCACAATCACCAACCAGATGTTCAAATGCTCCCAGGTCGGGATAATCTCCCTGAAAAGCCAATCCCACGTCGATTCCCGCATCTATCAACAGACTATCTGTAGAGAGGAGAAGAAAAGCCAGTTTAGGCAGTCCTCCATCTGGTTCACGCGGCCCATCAATCCCCGTGGAGTCCAGGCTCGCAAAATCTGCGGCACTGACAGGAAAACCATTCCATGAATTATATTCATCATCAATCTCAGTATAAATCGTTACCGAACCCAGGTATGAGAGATTATTGCGTAATACGTGCGCACTGGAATGTTCATCGAAGTTAAAATTCCTGCCATCGTTCATTACGCTGGTACAGTTATAAACCGTCACTCCTGTTGCATTCCCATTTACATCAATTCCATTATGCGGGTTGTTATAAGCCATACACCAGATTAATAAATGTGCGCCTACTCCGTGCCCCAGCTTAAAGCCATTGCCATCTCCCTCAAACTCAGTATCGCCCCAAATATTTTTACCGTTTCGAAAAGCCCGGCAATCCACAACTGTCACACCGTTGTAGGCTTCCCAGAAATCGAAACCGTCATCGGAATTGCTCCACGAGCGGCAACCCACGAAAGCATTGCCTGGGCCAAGGGTGAATTTCGCTGCAAAACCATCTGCGTTCTCGCCATGTCTTCTCGCATCGTAATTTAAATAGGAATCACAATCTATCACCAGATTATAAGAAGAGGCTGTGTGTAACTGAAGTCCTGAATCTCCGTTCATGCGCGTAACCAGTCGCTCCAGAATATTATACGAGCCGCCATTAACATTCAGACCGTTGTCCCCGGCATACTGGATTATAAAACCGTTGAAGTGCCAGTAACTGCCGCTAATAACTATCCCCCTGTCGCTATCTCCATCTCCACCCTGTTCGAAATCCAGAACGGGAACTTCGTCCTGATAAGACCGTAATGTAATAAGGTTTTCTGCTTCGCCGCTTTTTGTAATCGAGATTTTATTGGTATAGATATGTACGCCACCGCGAAGAAAAATCGTGTCACCCGCCAGGACCTGTTCCACGGCCTTGCCAATAGTCTTAAAGGGGCTGTCTATGGAACCATCGTTGTTGTCATCCCCATCCGGGGAGACAAAAAAATCAATGCAATATGCAGGGCAGGCAGCAAAAAGCATCATCAACGTCAAAATGGAGAGACATTGCCACCGCCGGTTTTTTTGTAAAATCGATGCTTTCAGCTTGTTTAACTCCTCCATAGCTTCTTTAACTGAAAGAAAACACACATTCTAATTACTTGCGATTTTACCTATAGGGGTTTAACCTTATCCCTGAAAATATTGCCTGATTAGACAATATTATTATAACAAATGGTAATAAAAAATCAATCATTAAAACTTGATTAGATGCTTGATTTTTATAACTCTTTAAATCCTAAAAATGGGGTTGAGGTTTTTTCTAAGTCATTGAATGTTCGGGATTTTCGGCAGGTAAACAAAAGAAGGGAGGTTGGACTATAAGTCCATGCCCTAAAAGCACTTAATTAACGAGGCCGAAGGGATTCGAACCCTCAGCCTTCGGATCGACAGTCCGATGCTCTAGCCAATTGAGCTACGGCCCCTAACAACAAATGCAAAGCATAATATACCAGCCAATCATCTTTTCTGTCAATTGTTTTTATGTGGAATCGCTAATCAGGTTTAAAAAATAATTCATACATATCTTTTGCGGCGGGCGAAATGACAACTTTGGTTCTATTTATGTCTGTGTAGTCCTTAATATAAAAACTATTTTCTTGCTGATTGCGAAGGTCTTATGACCGGTTGTGACTTTCTACCATTTTTATGGTTTTGCTGCAGAACTTTCATCGCTTTCTTCACGTCGGCGACTTTTAGAACGCCGGTTGTTCGTCCGCCCTTCGCGCCTGCTGTGCAGTATGCGTACGCAATATTTATATGGTTCTTAGCCAGCTTCTCCGCCACTGCAGCAAGCGCACCGGCCTTATTGGCAAGGTTTACACATAAAACCTCTGTCTCGTTATAGTTCATATTGAGCTTGGATAGCACCTGTTTTGCCGCTTGCGGCGCAGCGAAAACTACCCGCATAACACCGTGTTCCACAGAATCCATCATTGTCATTGCTATAATATTAATCTTGGCTCGCGCAAATTCACCAAGCACCTGGGCCAGCACCCCCGGCTTGTTTACCATAAAAATCGAAAATTGTGTCGTAACATACATATCTTGGCCTTTCTAATCGTATGCATTCCTGCTCACTCGACCCTGCTCGGGGCAAGTTTAGCACGAATGACTTATTACACGGTTTAACCGGCATTAGCGGCTTTGACGGCACTTTCTTTATCCGGAAAGAATCTGAAAACTTTATCAAGATTGGTTATTTTAAAAACCCTGTGCAATTGTGGATTTATCCGACTAATCATCACTTCACCATTATACGGCTGGAGTTTCGCACGCGTCTCCAAAAGCAGCCCCAATACCATAGACGAGAAAAATTTTACTTCTCCAAAGTCAAATATTACTCTGTTTGGGTGATTGTTATCAATAAATTCCTTTACCTGTTTAGAGACAGCGGCTATCCCGTCCGTATTACTTATCGAAGCGGTTTTGAAGGCCACTACCGCGATACTATCCTCGCTGGTTATTTCCACGCTGACTTTTTCGTCCATACCGGCAGTCCTTTACCATAATCAAAACTCTGCACCGTATCTATTTAAATTATCTTATGTTTAACAACCTCAGTCAAGTTCTCACTTTATTTTTACGGATTTATCTATTCCAGCAGGCGACAAAATGCCCCTCATAATCGCCTTTTTCTTCCAGCTTGGGTATATGCTTTGTGCAGTTATTATCGGCCAGAGGACATCTCGGGCCAAACGCACAGCCGGCTGGTGGATTCAAAGCGCTAGGAACTTCGCCGACAAATGCAGTTCTGTGGTCTCGCATATATGGCTCGGTTCTGAATTTAACCTGTGGGATTGCCGAAAAAAGGGCACGCGTATAAGGATGCAGAGGATTTCGATATAGCTCTTCTGCTGTAGCCCGCTCTACAATTTTGCCCAAATACATTACCGCAACAATATCGCAGACAAACTTCACCACGGCCAGGTCGTGCGCGATGAATAAATATGTCAGTTCGAATTCCTCCTGTAAATCTTTTAACAAATTTAGTATCTGCGATTGTATTGAAACATCAAGAGCGCTGACCGGCTCATCGCAGATGACCAGTTTTGGCTCCAGCACCAGAGCTCTCGCTACCCCGATTCGCTGCCGCTGACCGCCCGAGAACTCGTGCGGATAACGGTTCATATGCTCAGGTGCAAGACCGACCTTTGAAAGAAGTGTTGCTGTCCGGTCGGTTAGTTCGCTGCCGGTTATACCTAAGTGAGTCTTCAACGGTTCACCAATGGTGTTACCAAGGGTCATTCTCGGATTTAGTGAGCCGTATGGGTCCTGAAAAATAAGACTAATTTGTCTGCGGAGCTTCCTCAGTTTGGCCCTGCCGGCTGCCAAAACATTCATCTGCTCAAAGGAAATCTCTCCAGCTGTTGCCGGTATTAGTCGAATTATACTACGGGCGACGGTCGTCTTGCCACAGCCGCTCTCGCCAACAAGACCCAGCGTTTGGCCTTTCTTGATTTCGAAGCTTACGCCATCGACCGCCTTGACATACCCAACAGTTCGCCGCAGCAGGCCCTTCTTTACAGGGAAATAGGTCTTTAAGCCGTTGATTTTCAAAAGATGTCCATTTGTATTCGCCATATCAGTTTTCTATTGAGTGTATCCTTTCGCATACCAGCAGGCGACGGAGCGGTCTGGCTGAACTTCCCTAAGCTCCGGCTCAACACTCTGACACCTTTTATCGTTGCAACCTGTCGGACAGCGGGGATGAAATTTGCACCCCTTTGGAAAGTGCAATGGGTCCGGTACGTTACCTGATATTGTATGCAGACGTTTGCCTTCAAAGCCCAGTCGCGGCAGCGATTTTAACAATCCCTGCGTATATGGATGCAGGGGCTCTGCAAAAAGTCGCTGTGCATCAGCCACTTCTACTATTCGCGATGCGTACATTACCGCAACGCTCTCAGCCCGCTCTGCCACGATGCCCAAATCATGAGTTATAAGCAAAATACTCATTCCGGTTTGTCTTTGCAAGTCGTCTAATAAATTAAGTATCTGTGCCTGAATCGTTACGTCAAGGGCGGTTGTTGGTTCATCGGCTATCAGCAGCGCCGGCTCACAACTCACCGCCATTGCTATAATAACCCTCTGCTGCATCCCACCTGACATCTGATGAGGATATTCGTGGGCCCGCTGCTGTGGGTCGGCGATACCAACGGCCTGTAGCGTCTCGACCGCATCCGCCCATGCCTGGCTTGTGTTTTTTTTCTGATGCAGCGTTATGGCCTCAGCTATCTGGTCGCCTACGGTATAAACAGGATTTAGACTGGTCATCGACTCCTGAAAAATCATGGCTATTTCATTGCCGCGGACCTTCTGCATTTGTTTTTCGCTAAGCGATAATAAGTTTTTCCCATCAAAGACAATTTCTCCACTGATGATTTTACCCTGCGGTGCCGGAACCAGTCGCATAATTGATAGTGCCGTTACACTCTTACCGCAGCCGCTTTCACCGACGAGTGCAAACATTTTGCCTTTCTTTATCGAGAAGCCCACATCCTGCACCGCCTTTATTACACCTTTTTCAGCGAAAAAGTGTGTCGAAAGGTCTTTTACCGATAATAATGTTCCATTTTTATTCATTCTCGTCCGTACCGCTTCGGAAGATACACATCATATCTTATTATTGAATTCTCAGCTTCGGGTCAATCGCATCACGCAATGCCTCACCAACCAGGTTATATGCCAGAACAGTGAAGAATATCGCAAGTCCCGGAGACAGTGTCAGCCACCAGAGAAACCTTCCGGTAGTGCTGACACCCAAGCTGAGCATTTGTCCCCAGCTTGGTGTTGGAGGGGCGACACCAAACCCGAGAAAACTAAGGGCCGCCTCAATAAATATAGCCCCTGCAATTCCAAACGTGGCATTAACCAGCAGGGGGGCAATACCATTTGGCAGCATATGCCTGAAAAGAATGCTCCGCAGAGGTAGTCCCAGTGACACCGCCGCCTGAACGAAATCCTGTTTTCGCAGTTTGAAAAATTCCGCCCGGATAAAACGAGCGTCTATTGTCCAGCTGGTAATGCCGATGATTATCATAATATTTAATAAACTTCGCGGGAAAAACGCCACAATCGTGATAATCAAAAAGAACGCCGGTATCGCCATCATTATCTCGACGATGCGCATCCCGATGAAATCAACCTTACCGCCGAAATATCCGAGAATTGCTCCGACCACAATACCGATAATGCTTGATATCCCAACCGCCACAAACCCAACAGAAAGAGATATCCTGCTGCCGTGAATCAATCTGCATAAAACGTCTGACCCGACATCATCTGTCCCCAGCCAATGCTGTCGGCTGGGCGGCTGCTCACGCAGCTTCAGATTCGTTCGGCCATAACCATAAGGTATTGGGGCGAAAACAGTATCTGTTGCCTTGCCCGAAGCTACGAGGGCTTTATAATCTGTGGCATCGAGTCGGCGGGGGACAAAAATCAGCAGCAATATAGTTCCTATGAAAACTATTGAACTATTTATGAATATCTGACGCCACAGCACCGCCGGACGAATAGAAGGGTCAATTCGCTTGTGATTACGTCTGATTAACAGCACCTGCAGATACCCGATAATTGCAGCAAGGAAAATGCAATAATCGCTGGCCCCCAGGTTCCTAAAAATAGGAAAATTTAATTGTCCATTAATACGAATCACAAACGGCTTGTCATTGGCAAGAAATGGCGAAAAAATAGCAGCTGCAAACAGAAAAAAGATAAAGTTCAGGCAAATTCTGTTAAGCCGGCTTTTGGAAAACTCCTGCCAGACCATCTCGCCGTAAGATGTTCCCCAATTCGATTTGTCTTGTGATTCTTTGCTCATGATTTGTTATACAGCGCTTTCAAAACTAATTCTCGGGTCGGCGATAGCATAGGCGATGTCACCAAGTAGAAGACCAATCAAATTCATTACTCCACCGATGGTTGCGACGGCCATAACCACGTTGTAGTCACGCGTCGTAACCGCTTCGAATGCTAATAGTCCCATGCCTGGAATGCTGAATATCCTTTCAATAATTACCGACCCGCCAAGCATGGCTGGCAGCAGCGTAGCCATAATCGTAATCACCGGGATTATGCTGTTGCGGAAAGCGTGCCTGAATATCACAGCCAGATTCGATAGACCTTTTGCCCTTGCGGTTCTTACATAGTCGGAGCGAAGATTATCGAGCATCCCTGCTCTGACCTGCTTTGTAAGATATGCAAAGCCGGTGTAGGTCAGGCAAAGCACCGGCAAAACGAGGTGCCATAATCTATCGGCCAGCCACGGGAAAAAGGGCAACTGGTCGGCGTAATTGCTGCTAAGTCCTGCAGGAGGAAACCAGCTCTTAAACGCAGGGCCGCAAAAGTAGCCAATCAGCATCTGGCCAACCCACATAACCGGCAACGACCATAGCATAAACAGAATGACTGAGCTGGCTCTATCAAAAAATCTCCTGTGCCGCACGGCTGCTAAAACCCCCAATGGAAGCGACACCGCATAGATAATCACAAAAGCAATTATATTGAGAGTTAGCGTAATAGGTAATCGTTCTTTGATGAGGTCAATAACAGGTCGATGGTGCTTAATTGAGTCTCCGAAATCGAGCCGAACTACCCGCCACAGCCAATTGCCGTATTGAGCGTGAACCGGCTTATCCAGCCCATATAATCTCATTCTTGCATCACGAACATTCGCTGCCCGCTCAGCGTCCATTTGTCCACCCGGTCCCATGCTCAAACTTACCGGGTCACCGGGCGCAACCCGGCTGATGGCGAAAACCATCACCGTTATCCCTAACAGCGTAGGAATCATCAACAGCAATCGCCTGGCAATGTATGTCGTCATCTAAAAATCTTCACCGCATTCTATGAACTATGAACTTACTTGTATCTCTGTTTTGCCTTTGGCAGATACCACTAATGTTCATTAAGTCCAAGTTTATGATTTTTTACGTTCTCAAACCGCTTATCCAGAAAGCGCTGCTCCTGCTGGGTGTATGCAAATGTGTCGACTTCCCACCTGTCTATAAGATGGTTAAGACGCTCATACAATCTGTCCGCCTGCACCATCGACAAAACCTGCAGCAGTATTATGCAAGCTAAAAACAAAAAAAGAAAAAACTTAAACAATCCTGAACGTCCATTCATAATATAGCTCCTGACTGTTTATTCATCCTCTTGTGTCTTCTCATTTGTATCTTTGCTTTTCCTTCGGCACATACCACTCCAGATAATTGAGCCCTAATGTATGAATCTTAACGTTTTTGAAGCGTTTATCAACTAGGCGAAAGGTCGGACGGGCAAATAAAAATGTATAGGGCTGTTCTTCATGAAGAATTCTGTGAAGTTCGTGGCAGAGTTTGTTTCTTTCTTGTTCGTCCATTGTGCGTCTTATTTTTTCAAGCAGTCTGTCTGCTTCTGCATTATCAAAGCCAACATAATTTGAACCACGCTTGCCTTTCTGCGATGAGTGAAATATCTGATAATTATCTTCGATTATATCGCCTCCCCAGCCCATAACCATCGCCTCGAATTTCCTGTCGCTCAGCCGGGGCATAAGAACCGACCACTCGTATGGGTCTGCAATCATTTCAATACCAACCTTCGCTGCCTCATCCTTCAACAGCTTTGCTAATCTCTCATACAAAGCCGAAGCGCTCGAATACATAAACTTGAATCGAAAAGCCACTCCGTCCTTATCTCTCAAACCGTCGCTGTTGCTGTCAACCCAGCCTGCTTCGTCAAGCAGTTCTTTGGACCTATCCAAATCATAAGGCCAGGGCCTGATATCAGGGTCGTTTTGAGGGCCTTTGATATAAAACGGCCCGGTAATCATTTCGCCCTGACCCTTTAAAAGCTTCGATATTATTTCTTGGCGATTGATAATATGCGTCATTGCCAAGCGAACACGCTTGTCTTTGAAAAATGGTGTATCCTGATTCCAGCCGAGATAGTAAAACGGAGCCCCGGGATTCCAGTATGCAAGGCAGTCGAATTCTTTTTTGAACTCATCGTAGTTGGCCAGGTCAGAAAACTGGTCCGGTTCAGGTATAATAACGTCAGCTTCGTGTGAACGCAGCGCCTGCACAGCCGCAATCGGATTCAAAACGAATTTGTAGATGACCTTTTTCAGCTTCGGCTTGGGACCCCAATAATTCTCATTACGCCGCAAAACAATCTGCTGACCGGTATCCCATTTCTCAAACGCATAAGGACCGCTGCCAATCGGCTCTGATACTCGCTTATTGAATTGCTGCGCATCTTCAAATTCATATATATGTTTAGGATATATGCCGATATCCCAGAACGACAAAATCTCAAGTGCTTTAAAGTAAGGCCTCTTCATAGTAAATTTCACCACACGCTCATTAACCTTGACCGCCTTTTCTACGTCCACATACATATTGGCAATGTCTGCTGCGTCTACTTTAGGGTTAATGATTGTTTCATACGTGAATATCACATCATCTGCGGTGATAGGCACTCCATCTGAAAAGCGCACATTGTCTCTCAGTTGAAATGTTATCTCCAGCCCGTCATCTGAAATTTCATAGCTTTCCGCCAGCAGGGGTTTAAGTGTCACATCGTCGAAATCGTAAACCATCAGGGGCTCAAAAATATGCGGAGTTGTAATCCATCTTGAGTAAATATCCCCGTCAACGTTAATCTGATTTAAGGTTTTCGGCTCGACCCGAAACCCCCATATCATCCAGTCCCCCTCATCACCCGGATACTCTTCGTTGACCGCGCATGAAGTCTCTTTTTTACCTTTACCCATCTCAATCGAGCCGCTGTGTTCAAAAATCTCGTCAAGCCGATTGAGACTTTCATAAAAGCGGTCGGATTGCACCATCGAAAAAATTTGCAGCAGGATAATAATTGACAATAGCAAAAAGAGAAAAAGTGTGATGACCTTTTCGCGACCGTTCATGAAACCTCCATTGTTTCTCATAAGGTCTGAACATAATGCGAAATCTGGCGCTATTTAGGTTATTTTTTCTTGGGCGGTTCTTTTAAGGCAAGTGGGGCGGTGCGTTTACGGCTGCCACCGGTGTTGCCATAGTCAAATTTAAGTTTTAGCGGCAATTGACCCTGCGTCGTTTCATCTCCAAGCAACCTGTTATGCTCCTGTAAAAGGGCAATTGTATAACCTTGCTCAATAGCTCTTCTTATGCCCGTTTGTATTCTGCCTGTGAGTTTGCTGATGTATTTGTCCTCTGTCTCGACCATTACCGAAACCAGTTGATTTTTCTGAGTATCGCTCAAAAACTCTTTGCCTTTAACGTATCTTTGTATCACATAAGAATACAACTGGCCAAAACGCCTGGCAATCTCAGAACTGCTGCTGTTTGTTGTTGACGCTGACTCGCTTGGTTCTGTCGCAGCTATCTTACTACTGAGTGATTTTAAAATGTCACCATCCAGGAGTTCATATTCCACTTTCCAGTCTGTGTATCTTTTAATTCGCATATCGGCTATTTGCACCAGCAGGTTTTCTGTCTCCTGAATGTTCACATCAGCGGCGAATTTAACTACTAAAGCTATAATCTCAGGCCTGTTATTTTCGATGAGCTTGTTAAGCTCCGATACGATACTGCGTGCCAGTTTCAAACTTGATGTTCCACCGGCGTTTAACTTTGTTATAATATTTGGATTTGTAAGACAGTGAACCGCCCAGTAACGAACAATCGTATTTTTATCATTTAGCTTCGCGATAGCAAGGTCTGTCAGCTGCAGGTTTTCCAGACCATCTATTAAAATCAAGAGGTTTGTCGTTATCATAACTCTCTGCCCTTCCGGCGTTAGTCTCGACGCCTTTTGAAGGGCTGAAGAGATATGTTTGTGGGCCGAATCATAAAACTGCTCGGCATACTGGGCCTGATTGCTCTGCCTGCTCAGAATAGCAGTGCGAATATGTGCTATGCTCGTAAAGTCTTTGGTCTCTAACAGTTCTCGCGCCGCCTCATCTATAAAATTATCGATTATCTGCAGGTCCTGGCTGTCAAGCACGCTTTTCTGGAGAACGCCATCTATCAATCTGGTATTAACGGCCTTGGAGCCCGAACTCATCAGAAAAACTAAAAATGCTGTCAGAATGGCAAAAATCGGCCATTTTACCTTCATTTTGTAAGCACCCTAAAAAAGCGGTCTTGGATTAGACAATTCGCACTTTATATTTATTATTCAACATTATCCAATTTAACTTTTTTCCAGCATTTTGTCAAGGAGGTTGAAAGAACATAACATTTTTTGAAGCACTATATAAATATCGTTTTTTTCACCGTCTCGATTCAGAATCTCTTTGCGATTTGTTTCTTTTTGTGTCGATTTGTGGCCCGGAGCTTTCTTAGGCCTTATTTTTTGTTAAATGCCTCTATAAAAATCCGGTTTTTTCTGTAAAAATAGGGTAAAAATAGTTATGATATTACTACATGTTGACTTACTCATTATTCTAATGCTCATTTATAATTATAAAATTGTGTAATTCTTTATCTGAGGGCAAAAATGGTTAAAAGTTTTATTATTCTCATAAGCTCACTAATGGTGCTGATTCTTTTTGCGGGATGTAAGCCCGAGTCAGTCGAACCGCCAAAGCTCGAACCTTCGGATGCCAAACTTGCGGAGCCGCACTCACCGGAAACCGAAACCCTGAAAACCGAGCTTCCGAAGCCCGAGCCACCAGTGGCTGAACCGCCAAAGCCAGAACCTCTAAAAGTTGAACAGCCACAGGCAAAAGCCCCGGAAGCTGAGCCGCCGGAAATCGCAACCCCCGAAATTGCACCGCCGAAGGTCGAACCTACGAAATCCAAACCTCTACCACTGGTTTCTTTTCACGACAAATGTGCTGATATCTTAACCAACTTCGTCGACGATAAGGGAATGGTCAACTATAAGGAGCTTAAGCGAAAAAGGCTGGAGTTAAACCGGCTCCTCGATGATTTCGCCAAACTCGACCCGAATGAGTATAAATCTTGGCCAGAAGAAGACAAAATCGCCTTCTGGATTAACGCCTACAACTTAGAAATGCTCAAAATAATTGTTGATAATTATCCTATCCAGTCAATACGAATTTTACGCGTTATCTGGGGCCCTGATAACATCAGGCATATCAACAGAAATATAGGCGGCATATGGAAAAGCAAATTTATGGTAATGGATGAAGAATTTACACTTGCAACAATACAGCAGCGGTTCTTTCATAGGGAGTTTGACGAACCGCGAGTATTCTTTGCCTTGTCCTCCGCTTGTCTTTCAAGCCCACCCTTGCGAAATGAGCCGTATTACGGACACAAACTCGATAAGCAACTAAACAATCAGGCAAAAAGATCTCTGTCCAGACCGGAAGCATTTAAAATTGACAGAAAAAATAACATAGTTTATTTGTCTGCTATTCTTAAACCGACCTGGCAGGGAAAAGAGTTTGTTGGTAAGTACGGCACAGATAAAAAATTCAAGGAACAAGAGCCGGCAACTCGCGCCGTTTTGAATTGTATCACTAATTATATTTCAAAACAGGATGTGTCTTTCCTCGAAGTGGAAAATTATAACATTGAATATATGGGATTTAATTGGACTATCAACGATGGCTCATAATTTATGAACAATGAACAACTAACAATGAGCAGTTAAAAGGATAAGTCACAAATGGCCAAAAAGACAATAAATTATAATTCATGTTGCGACGCGGATAAACATCTCTTTACGAGCGAGTCCGTTACGCTGGGCCATCCTGATAAAGTGGCCGACCATATATCAGACGCCGTTCTTGATGCTATGCTCGCACAGGACTCGAAAAGCAGGGTTGCCTGCGAGACAATGGTGAAAGACGATATGGTCATAGTTGCTGGTGAAATTACATCCAGGGCAGTTGTGGATGTTCCCAGCGTTGTTCGTGAAACAATAAGGGAGATTGGTTATGATGACCCTGAACTCGGTTTCGATTTTGAAAATTGTGCTGTTATAACTTCTATCGGCCAGCAAAGCCCCGACATCTCACGGGGCGTGACTGAAGGAATTGGTCTGCACAAGGAACAGGGAGCCGGCGACCAGGGGCTAATGTTCGGCTATGCTTGCAGGGAAACACCCCAGCTTATGCCTATGCCTATTCAGCT
>CAYTTK010000015.1:12134-28323 GCA_964440735.1 uncultured Pirellulales bacterium | reverse complement strand
AAGGTGATGAACCTGAAAAAGCGGTCAATTTTTATTCCTTTGTCATTCTCGCGCAAGCGGGAATCCATAGCGTCGTCTTTCTGGATTCCTGTTTTCACAGGAATGACATTATGCCTGTTGGCTGGCCTGGTAAGCAGCGTCTGGGCCGGCACCTATAGCGACGGTACCGGCGAGCCGAACGACCCGTATCTAATTGCCACGCCGAACGACTTAAACTTCATTGGCCTCGACCCCTGCGACTGGTCAAAACACTTCAAAATAACTGCCGACATAAACATGGCCGGTTACTCGTACACCACCGCCCTGATTGCGCCGGATACCAGTAGTAGTGATGAATTTCAAGGAACCCCCTTCACTGGAATCTTTGACGGCAACGACAATACAATCTTTTCGCTAATTATTGATGATAAAGGAGGGAGCAATCATTATTTAGGCCTGTTTGGTTATATTGGCTCAAGTGCTTCAGTAAACAATCTTAACCTTGAAGATGTAAATATTACCGGTGGTTATTTTCTTGGCGGCCTGTGCGGATACAATCATTACGGCACAATCAGCAATTGCTATACGACCGGCTCAATTACCGGGCAAGATTATCTCGGAGGCCTATGCGGATTCAATCGTGGAGGCACAATCAGTAATTGCGGAGCAAGGAGTTCTGTCAGCGGCGATGATTGGGTCGGTGGCCTGTGCGGAAGAAATCCTGATGGCACAATCATCAACTGCCATGCAACCTGCTCAGTCACAGGTGGCAATTATTCATTGTCTGTCGGTGGTTTGTGCGGGGACGTCAGTAATGAAAGCGGTACAATCATCAACAGCTATGCATCCAGCTCTGTAAATGTTGGTATTAATTCAGATGATGTTGGTGGCCTGTGCGGGTATAACAAGGGTAAAATCGTCAACAGTTATGCAACCGGCGATGTAAACGGTGGTGATGGCGCAGATCTTCTGGGTGGTCTGTGCGGAGCCAACGGGGGTGGCACAATCAGCGGCTGCTATGCAACCGGCAATGTAGACGGCGATCGTAGTCTTGGCGGCCTGTGCGGATACAATTCCGATGGTATAATCACAAGGTGTTATGCGACAGGCACAGTCAGCGGAATAGGTTATCGTATCGGTGGCTTATGCGGGTGGAATTATTCTGGAAGTATCACGGATTGTTTCTCGACTGGTGCTGTCAGTGGAAATAATTATATCGGAGGCCTGTGCGGATTGATTGGGGCTGGGGGTACTATCACAAGCTGTTTCTGGGACATCGAGACCAGCGATTGTAATGTCAGTGACGGTGGTACTGGCCTGCCGACGGCTCAGATGCAGAGGCGCAGTACCTTCACCGATGCCGGCTGGGATTTCGTAGAAATTTGGGATATCGGCGAAAACCAAACATATCCATTTTTAAGGACGCACCTCGCAGGCGACATAGACCACGATAGTATCGTAAATTTCTACGACCTTGCGATATTGGCCGACTACTGGCTCGAAGGTACACCATGATTTATTATTTACGATTTATTATTATGAAGGCCAGATGCTTCGCTTTGTTTCCCTGCGCTCAGCATGACAAGTATCGAGCGACGAGCGACGAATCAGACGGTTTGAAGCTGATGCTGTGCCCTCAGGATGGTGGCAGCATCGCCGAGGACGAGCTGTTTTATCAAGCTGGCTGGAACCAAAGTGAGCCCCATATTGAAGATTTTTTCCTCGACCATTGAAGCAATAACCCTTGCGGTTTGTCGGGAAAGACCGTGTTTTGTTATCAGGTTCTCAACTATTCTGGATTTGTTCCATCGGCATCTGTTGTCCGACTGCTCGGCCTTGCAGAGCAGCTCGGCATCGGCCAGCTCCTGAATATCCATTGGAACGACCTCGACCCGGGAGCGTTTGAGCCTGCGCTCGAAGTTATATTCGCTGAGCGCAACTGCGGCGTCTTCATACTTTGTCGCAGTCAGAACCGCCTTTATTACGGAGAATATCTCGCCGCTGGTTACACTGCGGCGATTTTGTTTGTGATAAAGAAAATATGTCACCACATCGGCAAGCTGTTCCGCAATGTAAATATCCGGCTCGCCCGCCTGCGCCAGTGCGTTACTGATGGCACCTATGACCTTTGTGTGCAGGTATTCTTCTGCACTTCCGTCTGCCTTTATGACCTTAAGCTGAACTTTCGTCCTTGCCATTTTTGCCTCCTTGCAAAAATCCAAGGGTCTTCCAAATGTCTCCTTTTTTCGTTACAGTGCCCCGGCGGCAAATGCCTTCTATTGCTCAGGTGTCGAAAAGTGTCGGCTGCCCCGTCGGCTCGGCTTCGGCAATAGCGTGACTTACCTCCTCAATCAATTCGCCTGCATCATTAAAATCCCGGTATATACTTGCGAAGCGAATATATGCAACCTTGTCAACCTTGCGAAGCTGCTTCATTACGTTTTCGCCGATAAATGCAGATGTAACCTCCTTGTCAAATTTCTTAAATATACTTTCCTCCACCTTATCGGCTATTTGCTGAATCTGCTCTGCCGATATAGGTCTCTTATAGCATGCCTTCTGCACTCCAGCGATAATCTTTTCTCTGTCATACGGAACTCGAGAGTTGTCCTTTTTCACCACGTATAACTTAAAGCTTTCACCCACCTTTTCGTACGTGGTAAACCGTCTTTTGCAAATCAGGCACTGACGCCTGCGTCTGATTATTCTGCCGGCGTCACTTGAACGCGAATCGACAACTCTGTCACGGTCTTCCTTGCAAAAAGGGCATCTCATTTCGTGTCTAATACCTACTTCGTATCTCGCATATTTGCATCCGAGATACACTCCTCGCAATTTGTCATCGAGTACTACATCTGGCTGTATTAGATATTCTAAAACCGACATATAGTATGTCAAAGAAAACTTACAAAAAAACTGTTAAATGATTATGTCCGGGGTTGTTAAATATTCTTTTGAATGTTTTTAATTTGAGGATTGATAAGCACTAAAGGAAAAAGTTTAGAGAAACTCACAGGGTGATTATTTTTATAAAAAGGCCCCTGCGCCAGAGGCGCAGAGGCCCACTCGGAAAGAAACTTATTAGCCCCCCCTACGGTTTTGCTCAAAATCTTCGCACCTTTGCGAAAACGTTGATTTTACTTCTGCCCGGCTGCTTATGCTGCTATTAAAGTCTAATATAAAAATCATCAAAGGCCAAATGAAGGAGCAAATTTTTTTTGCTTTTAGCAATCAAAGCTTTATGTTTAACGTCTAACCTTTTGCTCTTGCGTACCAGTCGGGGTCTTTGGCCAGTTTTTCTCGGGCCTCGGCCGTCATCATTTCAAAAGCCGGATGTGTGCTTTCCCAGGCCCGCGTAGTAAAGGAGCTTTGTCGCATTTTCTCAACTTCGCCGGCGACTTGCTCAAAATAACTGCCGTAGATATGCAGCGAGTCGCTTATATCGACATACCGGCCGACCTTGACAGGCTGATTTATTTTTTTCGATATTTTCTCGGCGATTGTCCGCTGCAAATCGGTCAGCGCATAGACGTTCATAAACCACGCCTTGTAAAGGTCTCTGCTTCGCCAGTGCGTATTCATATTAAGCGTAATCTCGTCCGTTTTGTTTGCCGTCAGCCGTGCTCCGGCCTGGCTACGGCTTGGCGCTTCGCCACGACGAGCAGGCTCCGCCCTGACGAGCCGACACCATATCCTCTGGAGACACGGTGGGTCATCTGTCGCCGGGTCTGCGGTCGGCATCCAGGTTATTGCCTGTGCTCTTCGGCTGAAATAGGTTTTTGACAGGCAATCGATAATATGCTGAATCTGATTAACTTTTTTGAACGGCTTTGGCGAATCAGCACATCGTATGTCTTCAACCGGACAATATGAGAATAATCGTTCGTGATATGTATAAGTCCACTTACCCGCAGCGGGGTCAATCCAGTGGTCGTGTATGCCATTGACCACCTCTTGCCGATAGGCCTCCAGCTCTTCGGGCCCACTAGGAAAATTTTTGTGAATTCTCGGTTCACGGAATGGGTCGGCAACAGTAACTATTACCGTCGCATCTTTGCTGGGCGGGTCATCGGGTTTGTCATACTGGGTTTTAACCTCAAGGCCCTTATCCCAGACCGCAAGAACTGCTTTTTCCCACGCCTCCGGCAGACAATCAGCAGTTATCGAAATTACCGGGATATTTGCGACTGTTGTAACGGGGGGCATCTATGCGTTTCTCCACAAGTTTGTTTTAGTTTGCTTTTATTTGAAATCTCCGAGGTCGGTTTCTTCGTCGGTGATATTGTATACTTGTTTGCATTGCTATGTTATCCAGCCGTAATTGAAACTATTGGTGTATAACCGATAATTATCAGTCGTAGCCATTTAATGAGATTCCTTGACATTGTAGGGTTGGGTTCCTGGTCGGGGTTGAGAGAATATGCTTACGTCCATTTCCTCATTTGTTACATTGTAACGTTCTTGAAATCGTGGTGGCATTTCCGCAAGCATTCGTTTAGCTTGATATGCATACCAGCTATCTGGCCATTTTGTGATAATTTGCCGAGAGGTATCAACCATAAGCTTAAAGCCCGTCATCGGTAGTCGGCCTATACTACGGCCAGGCACTGCCACATTCAGTAGTCTTTCGGCCTCTACTTCCTCAATCTCAGAAAGCGGCTTGAAATACAGTTGAGTCGGCTTAGCAGGCTCAGTCTGCTCTACAGGTGGCTGAACAGGTTTAATAGGTGTTTCGTTTTTAGCTGGCTTATTTGGCTCCTGAGCTGGTTCATTTACGAGTTGCGGCTTGGTTAAGAATTTCTCTTTGTCTTTTTCGGCCTGATCGTAAAAGGTCCAGGATGGTTGTTTGGGCTCCGGCTCGCCTTTGCCTGTGAAATAAGATAGCGCAATGACCACGACCACTACTATTATCGCAACACCTGCGATTTTCAGCCAGAATGTATTCATATCAGCACTCCATCCTTCTGATGTTAAATATTGATTTTTTCTAATTATTTGATTATAATAGATTTAAGAGCTTAGTGCTCTTTTAGTCAATTATAAATAGAAAAAAGGAAATAGTCAATTTCAATGTTTACCGGACTTATAGAGGCAATTTGTGTGGTTAAATCGGTTCGCCGAAGCGCTGAAGCGATGGAATTGACCGTCGATTTGGGCAAGCTGGCTGAAGGCTGCAAAATCGGTGATAGCGTAGCTATAAGCGGCGTATGTCTTACCATCGCTAAACTCGATGGGAGCATTGCGGGTTTTGATGTCGGCAGGGAAACGCTTTCAAAATCTACTCTGGGCAAATTGGTTACTTCATCACAGGTCAACGTCGAGCGGGCAATGAAGCCGTCCGACCGCTTTGGCGGCCACTTCGTGCTGGGCCATATTGACGGGACAGCTACGATTAAACAAATTGATAGACAAAGTGATTTTGCCGATATAAGGTTTTCAGCCGGTTCCGAACTTCTTGACCTGATGGTTATCAAGGGTTCGGTTGCCGTTGACGGAGTTTCTCTGACGGTAGCAGGTATCGATAATAATAGCTTTTCCGTTGCCTTAATTCCCGAAACGCTCAGAAAAACAACCTTAGGCAAAGCAAAAATTGGCGATACGGTAAATGTAGAAACTGATATAATCGTAAAGACGGTGAAAAAACAGCTTGATAAGATTTTGCCGCAAGAGCAAAAACTAACAGTAGAGAAACTAAAGCAACTGGGCTTTTAACACGTATCTTGTCAGGCGAGATACAAGCCACGAGTGATATGGACAAAAACAACGACAATTCGGTAGCCGAGCAGGTGGTAATCGGCGTAACGATGGGTGATGCTGCGGGCATCGGGCCGGAGGTTATTGTAAAAGCTCTGGCTGAGCCGGAAATCCGCCGGGCGGCAAAATTTATCGTCTTTGGTATGAACGAGCAGCTTTGTTACGCTGCTGATGAAGCCGAGATTGAGCCATTCTGGGGACGGCATCAGCACGAAAAAATAAGCAGAGATTATCCGCATAAAGTTATGGTAGCCGATTACGATGATTACATAGTGCCGGCGTGGATAAAAGGCCCGAGCAAGCCGGCCGGCGAGGCCTCCATTAGATTTTGTCTCGACGCCATTGAAGCCGCAAAGGATGGAATAATAGATGCTGTAGTAACAGCACCAATCAGTAAAACCGGTTGGAAGCTGGCCGGGGCCGAATGGCCGGGACACACCGAAATGTTGGCTGCACGCTGCAAATCCAAGAGAAAGGTGATGATGTTTGTCGCAGGGCCCTTAAAAGTTGCTCTGGCGACAATTCACGAGGCGCTATTTGAAGTCCGGCATAAGTTTACCATCGGCTGCGTTTTCGAGCCGATAGACTTGCTTAACGACGCATTGAAGGAATATTTCAACATCCCAAATCCGAAGATCGGCGTTGCGGCGCTGAACCCGCACGCAGGCGAAGCCGGCCAATTCGGAGACGAAGAACAAAGAATAATTTCACCGGCAGTCCTATTGGCACAGGAGCAGGGGATAAATTGTCACGGACCCTTCCCTGCCGACACGCTTTTTTTGCGGGCCGTTCAGGGTGAGTTCGACGCCGTTGTCGCAATGTATCACGACCAGGGTATGATACCTGTAAAACTGCTCGATTTCAAAAGAGCAGTGAACATAACCATCGGCATACCAATAATAAGAACATCACCTGCACACGGAGCAGCTTTCGATATTGCAGGCCAGAACTTAGCCGACCCAACAAGTATGAAATCTGCTATAACCACCGCAATACAAATGGCAGAAAAGAGAAGAGCTTACCAGCTTGCTCATGTCGCAGCCAAGAATTCCTGATAATGCAAACTAAGCAGCAAATCCAGCAGTTGCTTGCCTCGGCAGGTGCTTCAGCAAACAAACGGCTCGGCCAGCATTTTCTAATCGACCTTAATCTGATGCGGCTTCTCATAGATTCTGCGGACATTGACAATAACGATATTGTGCTTGAGGTCGGCTGCGGCACAGGTTCTTTAACCGAGGGTTTAGCCGAACACGCCGGTTACTGTCTTGCTGTCGAGTATGACCGGGCCCTGGCAGAAATCGCAAAAGGACAGCTTGCAAGTGCAAAAAATGTCGAGATTATCAATGCCGATATCCTTAAGAACAAAAACACCATCAACCAATCGGTCATAAACAAATTGTCTGCCGCCCGTAAACAATACACCGGACGAATTCTGTTAGTAGCGAACCTGCCTTACAATGTCGCCTCACCGGTAATGTTGAATCTGGTTACTGGGCCACCCTTCGACTTCGCTCAGGGTGGTGAGCCTGTCGAACCGCTGGTAGCGGATGGTATGTATGTCACGGTTCAGAAGCAGGTTGCTGAACGGATGGCAGCCGACCACGGCAACAAGGATTACGGCGTTTTGAGCATTTTATTGGGCGCAACCGGTGATGTAAAAGTGATAAGGATTTTGAAGCCGACAGTCTTTTGGCCCAAACCGAAGGTTGACTCTGCAATCGTCAGATTTATTCGCAACGAAGAAAAGGTCAACCGAATCAAAGATATGAAGCTCTTCAGTGAAGTCGTGGGGCTATTTATGGGCCATCGCCGCAAGACTCTTATGGCCTGCAGCAAATTAGCTACTCGTCTGGGCGGAGCCCGCCGTAGCCCGAAGGGTAAACTTGCAAAGATTAGCAATTGGCCCGAAATCTTCGAGCGTTGTCACATCGACCCAAAACAACGCCCCGAACAAATCACAAAGGAAGATTACATAGACATATCGAATCTATGCTCCGGGGGGCTGCGGAAGACTGATTTGGATAATTAGATAATCGCTGACTTGTGCCTGTGACTATGGCACTCGATATTAACTGCTACCGGAAGAGATGTAATATGACACGGGGCGGACTCGACTAAACAGGCTAAAGCGGTCGTATCGCCACCAAGCCCCTGCGGACCCAAGCCAAGAGCGTTGATTTTCGAGAGTAATTCTGTCTCTAACTCAGCATAAAATTTATCTTTGTTTTTGCTGTTTAGATTTCGCAGCAGTGCCTTTTTACTTAGAAGACAGCTTAATTCAAAATTGCCGCCAATCCCAACCCCGACGATAAATGGCGGACAGGCATCGGCACCGGCGCTTTTAACCACATCGACAATCCAATCGATTATTTGCTGTCTTTCTGCCGTTGGCTTGAACATCTTAAACCGGCTCTTATTTTCACTCCCTCCGCCTTTGAGCATAACAGATAATTTCAAGGTCTCACCTGGTATGATTGTGTGGTGAATTATAGCCGGTGTATTTGAGCCGGTGTTTTTGCGTTTATTTAAGGGCTCAGCAACAACGCTTTTTCGCAAATACCCCTTTTGAAAACCGGTCGCAACCCCGGTGTTGATTGCATCATCCAGCGTCGCCTGCTTTTTTTGGGCGGGGGGTCTGATGGCCGCTTCGGAACCGCACTCAATAAAAACTACCGCAAGACCTGTATCCTGACACAGTGGTATTGATTCGGCTTTTGCTATTCGGGCGTTTTCGATAAGCTGATTCAGTACTCTGACTGCTGTTGGATTTGATTCTTTTTGTGCCGCTTCTTCAAGAGCAACTAAAACATCATCGGGTAGTTCATAGCCGGCTGCTATGCAAAGCGATTCAATCGTTTCAGCGACCTTTTCAAATTCGATGTATCGCACAATTTGTGTCTCGTGTGGCGTAGTTTGATTAACGTATCATGTTTTGCTATTCAAATATTTACCTCGAACGTTCTATAAGTTGTGTTGCCTATGTCATCACTGACCCTGATGGAGATTATATGCTCCCCTGGCTCTAATTTTTCAATAACAATCGTAAGATTTTCCTGCGTTGTATCATAGACCAGGTCGTCCGGTATAGCGCCTATCCAGTCAGCATTGCTGTCAATGGTATAATCCAGCTTGCCTATTACGCTGAATTCATCGGATACCTGTAGTTTCAGTGTTATAGTTTTTCCATTTTTCTCAAGAGCGTGCTTCGTAATAATAGGCCCGGTATTATCGATTACCGCCAGCTCACTTATTCTGCTGCCGGTCAGTTTCGTTGTGGTGGTATTGCTTCTCTCGTCGCTTGCGATTATTCTGACTTCGTATCGGCCGTCTTCGACAGTCCTGCTATCCCATTCAAAATTGTTCTCTTCGAGCTCATCTTTGAGTTCAATCCAGTTTGTTCTTCCGGCTTTTCTAAAGTCTATTTTGTAAATCAGCTCGTCGGCGTTGTCATCCTCGGTTTTATAACTGATTTTTAACACCCCATGCTTTTTGGGTATTCGGTCGACGCTGACCGATTCGACCTTCGGTGCCAGATTAGGAACACTGCTGGCGACGGCAATCTCCCTTATGAGCGGACTTTTCAGACCATCTTCGCTTTGTAGCACAAGTTTATATTGACAGAATCTGCCGAGAGGACAGCGCAGTTGTATTGGCTCTGTGACCGGCATTGTTTCGGTCCACTCTGAGAAAGTCGGGTCGTTTATATCTTTGACATTTCCGCTGCGAGAAGCCATGAGAACCTTGCACCCTTTTGGAATATCTGCATCGATTTGCAGCTTACCCCAATTCGCCGGCTGGTCGGCATCAATAAGGTCAGAAGTGTAAGTTCCTTCGGAAGCGAAACCAGCTCCTAACTTTATCAACTTAGCAGGATTTGCCGTCCCGAGATATATATCTTCACCGACTGCGGTTACTGCAGTTATTTGGGTTGACTGCTCGTCCTCATATATAATCGCCTGCTCCTCCGAGGCAGGGTCAACAGTAAAAAGCTGCGCGTTGTTTCCGGTGCCGACGAGCAGTTTTTTATTCTGTTCAGCCAGGCAGAAGAAGACCGCAGTTTCGCTAAATATATCCGTTACGAAGCCGTCTTTGGTTATCTTGTATATGTGACTGGCTTTACTTGGTTTGGTTCTTTTGCGCACCAGCGCAGGGGTTGGGACTTTTTTACTATCGGGTTCTTTTTTTGTATTCGCAATTTTAAGTTTTAGTTCACCCTCATTCCTATTTGCGCCTTCTTTCTCTTGGCCCTCTTCTTCCTCCTCAACTTCAGGCCGACCGGCAAAAGGCAATTGCGCAGCAAATTTCGTTTGTGTCTGAACAATCTTGGCCAATGTTGCCGCCACATAAAGACCGCCATTCTCTGCAAGTAATAGTGCGGTGATTTCCGGCTGGTCGCTGTCATATAGAACCGTTGCTGCTTTAGTGCGCGTGTTAATCTTATACACAAGCCCTCGGCTGTCACTGCCTGCATAGACAAAGCCATCCTGTCCGATTGCCAGTGAAAGTATGTTTTTGTCTTTAGCTTCGTAGATAACCTGTGGTTCTTTGCCGAACGGGTCAAGCCGGTAAATCTTGCCTTTCGGCCCGGTTCCTAAATAAATGTTACCTGCGTCGTCGGTAACTATCGCGAAGATGTATTTGGCGTCGTCCGGCTCAAAAATATTTTCCATTTTGTTCGCTTTGAATCGGTAGAGTCTGCATTCTTCTCCGCTTATACCGGCTAAAAGCTGGCCGGACACATCGGTTGTCATCGCGAATATATGCTCATTTGACAGATATTTCTCGGCCTTGACCATCTTCGAGCCGGACTCGTTTGCATCATCGCTTGTTTTGGTCTGTTTGCTGTTCGGCTCTTCTTCTGTTTCTGATTCCGTCGGATAAATCCTTTTAAGTTTGTCGAGACTGTATTTATAAATCCCGCCATTGGGGCTTGTGCCGAAGTAAACCGTTCCGCCGCTTACAACGATGCTGTTTATCGACCAGACGTCTTCTAACTCCTCGAATTCCTCAACCAGCGCCCTGGCAGCACGACCGAGCTCAATGGTCCCTCGGGAGCCAATCACAACGTTTTTGACTTTGCCCTTCAATATATCCGAACTACTCGAATGACGTGTAACCTTGCTGCTGACAGCCGGAGATGTTGAATTCAAAACCAGGCAAACCAAAATTATCACCAAAAGTGACACAGTGCTTTTTTGCGAAAACAGGAACGATGGGCAATCAACGTAAAATTTATCTCTCATAACAGCTCTCCAAATAAAAAAGACAAAGCATTAAAAGTCAAAATTCAAAAAGGGCCAAACAAAAGACAATTATAGTTTTAGCACAAACTGTATAACCAAAGAGCAATTTAACCGGTTACCAAATTTATTACTTTTCTACCATTATATGCGCAACCTTCCTATCAGCGATGATTGTGCCGGTTTCTATGCTTTCTTCAAGCCAGTGTTGGTATGGCTGCGCTCTTAATATCCTTTTTTCGTTCTGCAGGACCAATGCCTTCGTCGCAGGCAAATCGGGAAGCTCCGCCCTTTCCAACGCAACACCACCAGGCGGTAAAGCCAGAAGACAATACAATTTGTCTTGTCTGATTTGCAGGGCGTTATTTATCGCTTCAATCAAGCTCGGCAAACTTTGTGCAATAAATTTATATGGAACAGCTTTTCTAAGAAACTGGGCATAATCCTGTGAGCCACACACAGTCAATTCATATCCTCCGGGTGGCATATCTTCGGGTATTTTCAAGCTGAACTGGTATTTTTTCTTTCCTGCCAGGAAGGACTCAACAACTGCTGCAATCTCAATTGTCTCACCGGCTTTAACTTTTGTATCGGACAAATTGACCGACCATATTTGTGAAATGATATTTTTTGGCATTATTTGAATTTCGAAGTCGAGCGATTCTATATTAATCTTTTTGAACGGATTATTCATAAGAAGCGCAACCGAAGCTCTGCTTTCCAGTATCATATCATTTACACCTGAACCGGTTGAGACGTTTTCAAAGGTGATTGGTTCGGCTTGTTGGACGTTGATTGCCACCTTATACTCAATCGTATGGTCCAGCGGAAAATCGCCGAGGTAAGATGCTGCACCAGAGACAGCCGAGGCGAATAGTATGGGTGTTAGCAGCCGGTCGTTAGCGACCTGGCAGTTATAAACTCGCTTCTCGGGGTCATTGTAACGGTCAACTCTTATCGTCATCGGTATCATCTTCGGTTTTTTGCCTATTCGTCCGAGTATCGCTGCCGACTCATCTGTTGTCAGGGCACCGACTATTTCAAGTGTGCTGCCGACCTTGAAAGAACGAGCCAAGCTTGAAATCACAGTGTGCACCTGTCCTGTTGCCATTGGTAAATCCACAGGACCGCGGCTGAGAAAACTGTGACCAAAGCCGTAAACATTATCGCCTATAACTTCGGTAGCTGTTCCAAGTACAAATATAGTGATATCACCGCTAACCAATGGGACTATAAGAACAGCACCTGGCTCTAATGACACGTCCTGTCCAGTTGCCTTCTGCCAGCCGCCAACACTAATGCCAGGGATGACCATAAGTCCGAAAGGTTCAACAAACGCCTCAAGCTGCTTGCAAGCTTCGGCCGGCAGTCCGGAGGTTATCAACGGACAGGGCAAAGGGCTGGCGCCGACTAATTTATTGCTTGTTGAAACTCGTGGTCGTGTAATTTGCCTGTCAATTTCTGCAAGGTCAATCGGCCTGGAAAAATCAAATACAAATCCCGCCTGAGTGGTATTTTGCTCGGAACTGCCGCCTCGGCCTACTTTGAGCATTTCTTCTATCGGTGTCACGCCATAAAGCGGGTCCTTGCTGAAGTACCATGCGAAAGCCAACGCTCCTGCCAGTCGGCCGTCGATATAGACCGGCGAACCGCTGCACCCGCCTACCGGACCAGTGTGGATAAAACGCTCATCAATACCCTGCACCAATATTGCATCCCTGCCAAGCTCTATATTGCGAACTACACTTAAAACCTCCAGTTCAAACTTTTCGATATTGGTGTCTTTATAGCAGGTAAGGCAATATGCCTCCATCCCGGGCTGAACTTCGTCAATGCTGATATATCTGTTAGGGTCCCAGATTTCTGTTAATGCTTTTGGGGTCTTGGGTTTGTCCTGCTGCTCGCTTTGTAGCATATAGCTCAACATATTAGCATCCAAACCCACATCATCTTGTATGCTATTGGGCTCGGCTGCCAGACAGACCTTTGATATACTCAGACACAGAACCACAAAAAGGCAAAAAGTAAGGAATAAATAGTGAAAAGTTTTAATTTCCACCTTTTTTTCGGACATCTATACCCTTTCGATTAACATTGGCCAAGAAATAAAATTTTAATCAGTTCAAGGGTTAATTGCAAGACTAAAGTGGTTTTGTTATAATATCGGTTCAAATTTTATATTGATTTCAAATAAATTGGTTTGGATAGAAATCTATTTAGTGCAAAAAACGGAGAAATAAATGAAACCTGACCATCGGCACGAACTAAAGACCAACGAATTGGCCGAGTGGCTAAACAATTTGCCACAATGGGTGAAGGAAAATAGCATATCAATTATATGCGTATCAGCAGTGATTATCGGCATCGCAACCTTTTACGTCTGGAGAATCTACAGTGAGAGGGAAGTGGCTCGAAAACAACTTGAGCTTTCGAGTCTTGTCAGCCAGTTATTTGACAGCCAAATGCAAGTCATGAGGGAACAGGCCTATGGAAGAGACCTTTCGTTTATCCTGCTCCAGCCAGCCGATAATCTCAGAATCTTTGCCCGAAACGCAGATGATGACCAGATGGCTGCTTTTGCACTTATTAAACAAGCAGAGGCCCTGCGGAAGGAGCTGCATTACCGCCAAGGGATTGTGCCTGAGCAGGAAGTAGCGGCTCAGATAAACCAGGCAAAAGCCGGCTACGCCGAAGCGCTCGAGAGATGCCCGACCAACCGCTTGTTAACTGCTATGGCTAAATTTGGGATAGGGCTGTGTGAGGAAGAACTCGGCAACTTTGAGGCGGCAGAGCAAATATATCGCGACATCACCATAAATCCGGATTTTGATGGCACCGTAGCTGCTGCCCAGGCAAAGATGCGCCTTGAGACAATGGCTGACTATGAGCAAAAGGTAGTCTTTAAGCCGGCACCGAAAAAACCGGTCGTTGAAGTGACAAGACCCGCCGACACTAATCCGCCTACAGATGCTGATATGGGCACCTTAGCGACAAGTACTTTCCCTGAGGTACCTGGAGGTACCTGACACCAATATCACTATAGCACCGAACGGTGCCCTGGAGATGCTGGATTTGTCTGCCGACATGCAAGATATAAACCTTGAAGCCCGTTAAAAAAGTAGCGTCTCTGAAGTAAACGACATCAACGATGTTAATCTGCCCGATTTATGATTAAACGAAGCGAGATATCTGATGCGAGATAACGGTTCTGAGCTATTGACGCTTCAAGTGGGAACTTCAATCAAAGAGCGTCGGCTCGATAGGTATCTCCACGGTCGATTCAGCAACTTCAGCAGGGTGATGATACAAAATATAATCAAGCAGGGTGCCGTTAAAGTTAATGACAAAGTCGCCAAGCCAAGCTTTAAGCTAACACCCGGCGACAAGATTGAGTTAATACTGCCTGAGCTGCCGAGCAAGGATATTCTGCCGGAAGATATTCCCCTTGATATCATTTACGAGGATTCCGATTTGATAATACTCAACAAGCCGCCTGATATGATAGTTCATCCTGCTCGCGGCAATACGCATGGAACTTTGGTAAATGCCCTTGCATTCCATTACGACAAGCTATCGAGCGGATTAGGTGAATTTCGTCCCGGCATTGTGCATCGGCTGGATAAGGATACGACTGGCGTTATGGTCGTTACCAAAAACGACATTGCTCAATGGAAGGTCGCAAAACAATTTGAACGCCGCCAAGTCAAAAAGACTTACCTCGCTATTGTCCACGGCACTCCGGAGCTTTCAGCCGACTGCGTAAAAGCACCGCTGGGTATTCATCCAAAAGTAAGAGAAAAATATGCAATCAGGCCGGAAATCGGAAAAGAAGCAATCACTTTTTACGAGGTAGTTGAATCTTTTCGCGGCTTTTCACTATTAAAGCTGACGCCCCAGACCGGCAGAACGCACCAGATACGGGTGCATTTGTCTTCTATCAAACATCCAATCGTCGCTGATGATATGTATGGCGGAAGGCTCATTTATCCATGGCAGTTACAGGACGCCGAACAAGCCCCACAGGACCCCGTCATAAATCGAGTCGCCCTGCACGCCTGGACGCTCGAATTCAAACATCCCACAACCGAAAAAGTAGTGACTTTTGAAGCCCCGCTGCCCGAAGATATGCAAAACCTCCTCAATATGCTGCGAAAATACCGAAAAATCTGACATGCCCCTGCGTCTCCCGACGAAGGTCGAGGCAACGGGAAAAATAATTTTACATTTACTCCTGCGGTAGTTTTGCGAGGTCTGCGTCGGAGCCGGCCACCATTAAAATATCATCCTGATAGATGATGGTATTGGGCATAGGGACATTTATAATCTGGCCCTTCTCCTGCTTCTTTGCCTTACTATGCTCACCCCGCTTGATTCCAACCAGATTAACATTGTATTTCTGTCTCAGCTGCAAATCCATCAGTGTCTTTTCATTGAAGCTGGCCGGTGCCTTTATGCGGGCCAAGCTATAGCCGGGCGCAAAATCTATCTTTTCCCCGATTTGCGGTGCGATAAGTTTATACGCCCAGCGCTGGGCTGATTCTATTTCCGGATAGATGACTTCAGTCGCACCAATCTTTGAGAAAACCTCACCTGCGATTAAATCCTCGGCTCTGGCAAAAATCTCTTTTACTCCCATCTGCTTCAGGTTCACAACCGTCAGAACCGCTGCCTCAAAGCCCTGTCCTGTGCCTTGTCCTATACTGACAATAGCGACATCGACCTTATCAACACCCTGGGCTTTTAGCGCCTCTTCATCGGTGCTGTCGAGCCGAACGGCGTGACTAACCTGGTCTCCAATCAGCTCTATCTGTTCTCTGTTTTTATCAATAGCGATGACCTCAGCCCCGCTCATCGCCAAGGCGATAGCCAGTTTCTTGCCGAAATGTCCCAATCCTATTACAGCAAACCGCTTCATTTTTTAGCTCCTATTCATGGCCCAAACCCTATCCGACAATTACCGCCTCATCCGGATAATTATACCGAGCTGGTTTCAGGTTAAATGTAAGTGCCGCTAACAATGTTAGTGGCCCAAGTCTTCCGATTAACATCACAGCAATGATAATCAATTTACCGATGGTTGTCAAATGGGGTGTGTAGCCGGTCGTCAGGCCAACTGTCCCCAAAGCGGAAGATGTCTCAAACATAATATCCAAAAAAGTAAATTGGTTTGTACCGTCTGGCATATTAGCACTGTTTGCGATGTTTGTATTCTCAGT
>CAYTTK010000015.1:0-12124 GCA_964440735.1 uncultured Pirellulales bacterium | reverse complement strand
ACACCAGGGCACTAAAAAGTTTAAAGTGTCTAAAGTTGAAAGTGCCTAAAGCTGTGGATTATTTTTTTTATTTTCTGTGCTCCGGCAAGGGCCTATGCCCTGACAAGAGCTCACTTTAGTCACTTTAGCTCACTTTAGCTCACTTTTCTTCGTGACTTTGCATCTTCGAGGCCAACTTTTTACCCTACAATCACGGCCTCGTCCGGATAATTATACTGAACTGGTTTTAAGTTAAACGTCAGGGCCGCCAATAGTGTCAATGGCCCGAGTCTTCCGATAAGCATTATAGCAATGATAATCAATTTACCGATGGTTGTCAAATGAGGCGTATAGCCGGTCGTTAGGCCTACGGTTCCCAAAGCAGAAGCTGCCTCAAACATAATATCCAATATAGTAAAGTGGCTTGCACTATCTGACATATTGGCGCTGTCTGCGATGTTTGCATTCTCGGTTATGCTCAAGGCCAAGGTGGCGCCGAACAGAACCGCAACAAAAAGCAGCGTAACAGTAATTGCTCTTCCGACAACAACCATCCGAACCGAGCGCTTGAACATCTCGATTTCATTTCTCTTTCGCAAAGTCGCAATGACAGTCAGAACTACTACAGCCAGTGTTACCGTTTTGATTCCACCGGCGGTTGAACCTGGTGAGCCGCCGATAAACATAAGCAAAATCAGAATGAACTTACTCGAGGCACAGAGGTCTTTTATTGGAATTGTGTTAAATCCAGCCGTTCTGGCTGTAATCGACTGAAATAGCGCTCCGAGAACGCCGCAGCTTTCCCCGGAACTGCCTCCAATTGCATATCGCTCAAACAAAAGAATAGCCAGCATTCCCAAAATTATAAGAGATGCACTTACGCTAAGAACAATCTTCGTTTGCAGCCGCATTCTTTTTGGAGTTTCCGTTGCAAACAGACATCGCTTACTGAACCTCTTTTTGAAGAATCGCTTTACCCTGTCAGTTGTAATATTGACTAAATCATAAAGCACGCCGAATCCCAGGCCTCCCAGGACTATCAGTGGACAGACTACCGTATATACCTGCCAGTGCCGATTGTAACTTACAAAACTGTTGCTAAATAAACTAAAACCTGCATTACAAAAAGCGCTTATCGAATGAAAAATACTATAAAACCACTGCTGTTGAACATTGGCAACTCGGCCGGGTATCTTGTCCCACATTCCGAAAAGACTGGCTGTACCTATAGCCTCGATTAATATTGTGCCTAAGAAGATAAAAACTATCATATTGCTTATACGACTAACCGTGCGGGCACTTAGTAAGTCCTGCATTGCCACTGATTCTCGTAAGCTCAAGGCCTGACCTAACAGCAAGGCAAAGACTGCACCGAACACCACTATACCCAGACCGCCGAGTTGAATCAGCGACAAAATTACTACCTGCCCCATGAAGCTGAAATCCTGGCCCGTATCTTTTACGATAAGACCGGTGACACAAGTAGCACTTGTTGCGGTAAATAGAGCATCAATAAAGTTTAGACTTTCTTTGCCGACAGCAGATGCCTTCGGCAGCATCAATAGTCCTGCCCCCGATGCTATCAAGATTAGAAAGCTTACGATTAATGTTTGCGTAGGGCTTCTTCCCGTCGCAGCGAAATTAATGCACGTTCTGCAAAGCTTGGTGATTACCTGTAGAACAAGATATATGCCCACTGCAAAGTGCCGGACTATTACAGGGTCGGTTTTACCAAACCAATGACCGGCTCCGAATACGGCAATGCCAAGCGCAAGTAAAAACGGAATCTCAAACCAGTTTACTCGCAAGAATTCGACTATCGAAACGCTATTTACCAGCCGAATTATCTTCTCAACCACGAAGAACGCAACTAAAGCAACCTGAATGGCAAATAAAATTTTCACCGGTAGTAGCGGCCTATCGAATCCGAACCGCCAGGCAAAAGTAGCTGTCACCGAAGCACAAGCCAGTACATTTACGCCGATTAAAACCTTCTCCAACCACTTATTTTTATAATGGACTTTCATATTTCAATTTTCGATTACAGAATTTCGACTAACGATTGTAAGTCTAAAACCGTAAATTGTAAATTGTAAATTATTTATGCTACATCGGCCAGACCGAGAGAGTCGCCAAACTTAGCTAATAATGCCTGACGGATATTTTTGTGCTCAGCTTTAACCAACATCGGGTCCTGCGAGGCCATCTCAAAGGCGTTTTTCCTTGCCATAACCAGCAGGTCGAAATCATCAACAATATTTGCGATTTTCAAGTCCGGCAGACCATGCTGTCGAGTGCTGAATAGTTCCCCCGGCCCGCGCAGCCGCAAATCCTGCTCAGCTATCTCAAAACCGTCATTGCTTCTGGTCATAGTCTCCAGTCTGCTTTTAGCCGCTTCACTGTCAGTATCCGCAAACAAAAGACAATATGATTTTGCCTGTCCCCTGCCGATACGCCCCCTCAACTGATGCAATTGAGCCAGACCAAACCTGTCGGCCCCTTCTATAACCATTATCGTGGCGTTCGGCACATCCACCCCAACCTCCACAACCACAGTGGCGACCAGTACATCAATTTTGCCTTTGCGAAATTCCGACATAGTCTTCTGCTTCTTTACCGAAGGCATCCTGCCATGAAGAAGCTCAACTGTAAATTCCGAGAATATTTGCGACAGATGCTTCCATCCTTCTGTTGCTGCCTTGAGGTCTTCATCCCCCATCGGGGTAATCTGCGGATAAACGAAATATGCCTGTTTCTTTGCCTTTAATCTTTCGCGGATAAACTCGTATGCTTTTTGCCGGTTACGCTTTTCGACCCAGCGAGTGATGACAGTGCCTCTGCCAGGCGGTGAATGTTTGATAACAGAAACATCTAAATCTCCAAAAGCGGTCATCGCCAACGTCCGTGGGATAGGCGTAGCCGTCATAACAAGATAGTGCGGCGTGTCTTGCTTTCGCAATTGAGCACGCTGATGGACTCCGAATTTATGTTGCTCGTCAATCACTACCAGGCCGAGCTTGCCAAATTTTACATCCTTTTGTAAAAGAGCCACTGTTCCTACAACGATATCAATTTCTCCGCGTTTTATCCTGTTTAGAAGCTGCGTCCTTTTTTTGCCTGTTAATCCGCGCGTCAGCAAAACTCTCGTTACTTTGCTTTTCTTTAAATATCTTTCGATACTTATAAAATGCTGCCCAGCCAAAATTTCTGTAGGCGCCATAATCGCCGCCTGTGTTTTGTTGGCAATAGCCAGCAGGGCTGCATAAAGCGCAACAACTGTTTTGCCCGACCCCACATCACCCTGCAACAGCCGATTCATCGGTTTGGAGTCGCTCATATCCTTAACAATCTCTGCTATTGCATCATCTTGGTCTTCGGTGAGCAAAAATGGAAACCGCTTTCTAATTCGGCTGTCGATTTCGTCGCTGCAAACCATCACAGTCGCAGACGAAAAATGCTGACATTTATACCGGCGAAGTGCCAGACCCAACTGCATCAAGAAGAGTTCATCATACTTTAATCTGCGCTTCGCCTGAGCTAATTTCTGCTCATCCGGCGGCAAATGTACCCAACTAAAGGCATCTTTCCTGCTGATTATTTCCGCTTTCTTCAGAAACCTATCGTCGTAAAATTCATTTATAAGCTCATCTAAGTTATCAAGCACAGGCCTGATTATTTTTTTGATTTGCCTGCTGCCTAAGTTCGCACTGGCAGGATACACACCTCCGCTGAAATACTCATCCGCTCTGGAAGTTTTTTCATCGACCACGAGAAACTTCGGATTAGTCATTTGCAACTGGTGACGGTATAAGCTGACCTTGCCCGAGGCAACTATTACCTGCCCGGGCTTTAATTGGTTGCGAAGGAATCCTCCATGAAACCACACGATTCTACACACACCCGTATCGTCGCTAAGTATAGCTTCGAATATTGGTGGCTTACGATAGCTTTGATAATCTGTTGACTCGACCAGACCAACAATAGTGGTTGTTTGTTCGGGCTGTATCTGGTTTATCTTTATGGCGCCGGGCGCAAAGACCCAGTCACGCGGAAAATACTCTAATAAGTCCCCGACTGTCTCAACCCCCAATTGCGCAAAGACATTTGCCCTGGCTGGCCCAACTCCCTTGACATACTGCACCGGCGTAGATAACGCAATTTCGAGTTTTGAATTTTGAGCTTCGAATGTCAAATCTTGTTATTCCTCAAAGCCGTATTTGCCGACGAGCTGAACGAACCGAACGTCGCAAATGGTCGTTTCGATGAGTTTATCAGCTTTTTTTTCGCAAACCATCAGCTCCTGCACTCCTCCGTAGCCGACAGGTGCGACTATAAAGCCGCCATTGGTGAGCTGTTTCAGCAGCGGCTGTGGTATTTTTGGAACGCCTGCGGTAATCATAATCCTGTCAAAGCAACCCGATGGTGGCTGGCCAAAAGCGGGTTGCTCCGGCCAGCCGCAGCTGCCGTCACCAACATAGAATTCAACATTTTTGATACCTACCTTGTTTAAAATTTCCTGAGCCGACTCTGATAGCTCGCTGAATCTTTCTATCGTATATACTTTTTTTACCAGTTTGCTAAGGATGGCAGTCTGATATCCGCTGCCGGTTCCAATCTCAAGAACCTCGCAATTGCGATTGACCCGCAGCTCTTGAGTCATTAAGGCGACAATATATGGCTGAGAAATGGTCTGGCCGATACCGATAGGCAGCGGGCAGTCAGCATAAGCCTGAGAGTGGTAAGACGGTGGCACAAATTCTTCCCTCGGAATCTCTGTCATTACTTTCAGCACATTCGGATTAGTGATATCCCGCCCCATCAGGTCGTGCCGGAGCATCCGTTCCCGACCCTTGGCGAATCTATCTGAATTCTTCTGCCCTGCCATAGCTGTAATCATCTCTTTTTGGCTCTCCTTTTGCAAATCAATTTTTTATCCAGCATAAATCCGTTGCTATCCTGCCAACAAATGGTAAAATGCTGCATAAGCTCAGAAAATAGATCCAGTTAGAAAGCTCGGGTGGGACTTTAAGCATTCACCCCGTTAGAAAAATTATTTCTAACGGGGCAAGTCGGAGCTATGTATTTTTTACCCCGTCCAGAGGACGGAGTTTTCTTTCTAACGAGATAAGCAAAATTCAAAAAATTTTAAGGAGACCAAAAAATGAAATTCAAGAAGTTTATTCCTCTACTTTTGGCCTTCCTGCCCATTGGATGTTTTGATTTGGATTTAGATCTGTCCGATTTGAAATTTCCAGTTTCTTTGCATCCACTCTACACTGACAAAGATCTAACATTTGATGAGAAACTCTTAGGAACCTGGTCTGATGGTGACACAACACTGGTATTCCAAAAAAGTAAAGATGCAAATTCCTATAACCTAATTTTTTTTAATCCTGGCGAAGAAAATGCTCAATTTATAGCCCATTTAGTCAGATTTGACGATATGCTTTTCCTCGATCTATCTTCAGGTATATCATACAAGGATTGCAATGATTTTTCTGCAATACTTCTTGTGTCCGGCCATATGTTTATCAAAATCAAAGCAGTGGAATCGAAATTGCAAATGCAATTTGCAGATATATCAGAAATCGACTCCGATCTTTTGAAGCAGGAAATTGTAGATGACCGTATTATTTTTACAGCTTCACCAAAAGAATTGCAGAAATTTTTCAAAGACAACATAAACGATGAGGCTCTGTTTGACAAACCAAGTATTTTTAAGAGAATATTACCAAAGGAGTCTAATAACTATAATAATATTGAGCCAAACACAAATGAACCAAGTAAGAGTAAGGGGAAATAGCCTATTATTGACACACAAATAAACTATTGTGCAAAAATATTAGGGAGACCAAAAAATGAAAACTAAAAAGATTCTTTTCTATGTATTAGCCGGCATTTTAGGCGGCTGTGTGCCTGTTATGTCCCTCCATCCGCTTTACACAGATAAAGATTTAGTGTTTGAAGAAAAATTGCTCGGCATCTGGGTAGATGACCCCAACGACCCTGAGACGACTTGGGAGTTTAAGGACCCTAACGAACAAGAAAAAACTTACAAACTTATTTTCTCCGATGATGAGGGCCAAAAAGGCTCGTTTGTCGCACGTTTGGTCAAGCTGAAAAACAAACTTTTCCTGGACGTTTACCCAAGCGAACCGCCATGGGACGAAGCAGACCCAAACAAGGTAAAATGGTCATACAACACTTTTTTTGTTGTCCCTGCCCATACATTTATAAAAATTGATTCCATCGAATCTCAGTTGACAATGAGATTAACAGACGATGATGAAATGAAAGAGCTTCTTAAGGAAAACCCCAATGCTGTAGAACATACATCAATCGAAGACAAACCTATTTTAACAGCCTCGACTAAGGAACTTCAGGCATTTGTCCTCAAATATGCCGATGATGATAGAGTATTCACCGATGAAGTAGCTTTGAACCGTCAAAAAACCAAAGAGCCAAACGAGATTCTTGTTTCTGAACCTAACAAAGCCCAAGAGAAAAGTAGATAAAAAGTAATAAGTTATGACTGGCAATCCGGAATTTAGACGTTATCTGGTAAATATCGACTCTATTTCCACGCACCAGCTTTTCACCGATTGTCTGGTTATTGGAGCCGGCGTTGCGGGCCTCCGCGCAGCTATCGAGGCGGCCGAGCAGCAAAATATCATCATTGTCTGCAAGGATACTCTGGAAAACAGCAACACTTTCAAAGCGCAAGGCGGCATTGCCTCGGCACTCGATAAGTCAGATACCTTTGAATCACACATGGCTGATACTCTTAACACCGGCTGTGGGATATGTGACGAACGCATAGTAGAGTTGGTTGTTCGCCAGGGACCTCAGCTCGTTGAGCAACTGCTTCGCTGGGGGGCTGATTTTGATTTAATTGACGGCCATATAGCTACGACGCTCGAAGGTGGCCACTCTTACCCCCGCGTCGCCCATGCTCACGGCGATGAAACCGGCAGAATTATCGCCGAAACACTCATAAAAAAAGTCAGACAAAGTCCAAATATTAAAATAATTGAAAACTTTTACACAATAGATTTACTCATCAACAAAGACAACCAGTGTATAGGAATAATTGGTAACGACAAACAAAGAGGACCTCAGATAATCTGGGCCGTGAATACGATTTTAGCATCCGGCGGAGTCGGTCAACTCTATCGTGAAACTACAAACCCGGAGGTTGCTACCGGCGATGGTCTGGCTATGGCTTACCGGGCCGGTGCTACATTGCAGGATTTGGAGTTCATACAATTCCATCCGACTACCTTATATGTCGCAGGAGCTACGCGGGCACTGATAACTGAGACACTCCGCGGCGAAGGGGCCGTCCTGCTGGATAATAAGGGCCGGCCGTTTATGAAAGACTATCACGAAGCCGCTGAGCTTGCTCCGCGTGACATAGTCAGCCGAGCTATCCTTGAGCAAATGCGCAAAACTGAATCGACACATGTTTATCTGGACGTTCGGCACTTTGATAAAGACTACTTTGCCAAAAGATTCCCTTTTATCAGCCAATTGTGCGAAAGTTTCGATATAGATGTAAGTAAAGATTTAATTCCTGTTCGTCCCAGCGCGCATTATATGATTGGCGGAGTGAACACCGATTCCAGAGCTGCAACAAGTATAGGAAATCTTTATGCCTGTGGTGAGGTTGCATCCACCGGTCTGCACGGTGCAAATGGTCTCGGCAGCAATTCACTGCTTGAAGGACTGGTTTTCGGTAAAATAGCCGGACAATCGGTTTTACTGAACAAGGAAAATACTGTCTCGCACGTCAGGCATCCTCGAATAAAATATCAAGTCCCGTATTCTAACCGCACTAGATTGGATACCTCGGATATTAGAAACTCACTTCGGGCTCTTATGTGGAGAAATGTCGGCATCACCCGAAGCAACCAGCCGCTTACAGAATGCCAGGAAATTATTAAGTTCTGGCAGCGATATGTAATGGACAAAATCTTTGATTCGCCCCAGGGCTGGGAGTGCCAGAATATGCTCACCATTTGTCTGCTTATAGCTAAATCCGCGCAAATGCGCCAGGAAAGTCGAGGCGTTCATTTCAGAACCGACTTCCCCGAAGCCGACGATATGCACTTCAAAAAGCATATCGAGGTTTCAAGGCCATTGTAATTAGAATGTGGTAATTTGCGGTGTGATTCAGGCGGAGGGTAACTGCTGTGGAAATCCGAAATCGAGATGGAAAATGGAGCGAGTTTTTGTTATAATAACTGACGATTGGTAGAACAATTATCGATAGTAAATAGTAAATAATAAATTGAAAAGAGTGGGTCGGGCGGTCGCCCCCGGGTCTTCTGTCGAAGACAGAAACGGGGGAGGAAAGTCCGAGCAGGACAGGGCAACGGTGGTGGTTAACGGCCACCCGGGGCAACCCGCGGGAAAGTGCCACAGAAAATACACAGCCGACGTCCTTTATAGGCACAGGCAATGGTGAAATGGTGCGGTAAGAGCGCACCGCAGTGCCGGTGACGGTGCTGGCAGGGTAAACCCCACCGCCTGCAAGACCAAACAGCTGGTATAACTTGGCCCAAGTATGAGCCCGCCTATGGCGGATTCAGCCGGCAGGTAGGTCGCTTCCTGATATATCGGGAGAGCCAACTGGCAACAGTTGGTCAAGATAAATGGCCGTCGATTACAGAACTCGGCTTACAGACCCGCTCTTTTTTATTTACCCCGTTAGAAAATCTATAACAGGGTTATAATACAGTAAAAAAAATTTCTAACGGGGTGTATTATTTATTAAATCGTTGCTTTTAACTTCTTCTTCGGCAGCCAGTCGCTGGACTTTTTCTTCGAGCATATCTACAAATGCGCCTATCCTGATTTTGACCGTAATGATATCACCCTCAACGAGCATTCGTATTTTGCCTTTACCAAAGCTCATGTGGTTGAACTCAACACCGCTTTCTTCGCCGAGCATTGCCGTCTGAGCGGGCGAATTATTTAGAGTATATAAAACCGTCGTGAACACTTGATTGATAAGCAATCCGGAAACAGCAAGATTTTTATTATCCGAACCAAGCTCGTCTCTCCCTTCACCGAGCTCATCTATGTCTCTGCGTAAGTTTTTCAAAACCTGCTTTAGTATTGCTATTTGCCCTGAATTTTCAGAGGTGTAGAGCTTACCAAGAGCTGCTTTTTCCAGAACCGTTTGACTGTCAAACATAAGGCCTTGTTTGGGCTCACCCAGGAATCTTTTAAACCTGCCCGGCAGCCGCTTGACCTTTTCATCCACCAGAAAGAAATACTTTCGTTTTGCAGTCAGTTTATTTTCGTCAAAGGCGACCATATTAAACCACGTTTTGTAGCCATTTTTGCTCTGCCCAGACGAAGCTACGACGCTTCTGCTCTGGCTAAGCAGCTCAGATTCAGGTTTGTGAATTATAGGCAGCACATTAAGAGCACCGCTTTGCTTTAGTTCTATTTTGTCGTAACTGTCGGAGAGATTTGCATCAGAGGGAAGCTCCTTCCGCACAGATACGATATATGGTGACACTATGGAGGAGCAACCGCACAAACCCAAAATAAACAAAAATTGAAAACCAAAAATGAAAAACCATAATCCAATGTTGAGAATTTTAGGTTTTTCGGTTTTAGTTTTGCATTTTTCGTTTTGCATTTTCTTTATACTTCCTTTGCGTCTATCCACTTCATCATCTTGCGCAGCTTTCTACCAACCGTTTCCAGCCGGCTATTGTAGTCTTTTTCGTAAAGCTGATTAAAATTTTTGAGTCCCGACTGGTACTCGTTTACCCATTCTTCGGCGAATTTGCCGGAAGTAATCTCGGATAATATCTTTTTCATTTCTGCCTTGGTTTGCTCGGTGATAATTCTCGACCCGCGAGTCAAATCGCCGTATTCGGCGGTGTTGGATATGCTGTATCTCATATAGCTCATTCCGCCCTGATACATAAGGTCGACAATCAGCTTTACCTCGTGCATACATTCAAAGTAGGCCAGTTCCGGCTGGTAACCTGCTTCCACCAGCGTTTCAAAACCGGCTTTAATAAGTGCGGTAAGGCCCCCACAGAGAACGCACTGCTCACCGAAAAGGTCCGTTTCAGTTTCTTCTTTGAATGTGGTTTCAATGATACCTGCCCGGGCTCCGCCGATACCATTGCCCCAGGCAAGGGCAATCTGCTTTGCATCGCCGGTTTTATCCTGCTGAATGGCTATCAGATTCGCTACACCGCCGCCCTTTTCAAACTCACTGCGAACGAGATGGCCGGGGCCCTTCGGAGCAATCATCACCACGTTGACGTCATCCGGCGGCACAATATACCTGAAGTGAATATTGAAGCCATGGCAAAACCCGAGCGTCTGGCCTGCAACAAGATTAGGGGCAATCTGCTCAGCGTAGACCTTCGCCTGAATTTCATCCGGCAGCGTTACGATAATCAATGCAGCTCCATCCATAGCTGTCTTTATATCGGTCGGCGTGAAACCATGTTTCTGGGCGAGTTTATAGTTGTCAGTTCCTTTCAGCTCGGCCACCGCCACTTTGATTCCGTTGTCACGCAAATTCAGGCTGTGGGCGTGGCCCTGGCTGCCGTAACCAATCACCGCAACATTTTTGCCCTTCAACGCATCAATCGGGGCGTCCTTTTCATAATAAATTTTAGCCTCCATGGTTATTTTCTCCTTTCTATATAATGTTTGACAGAGTTTGCTGAATTTAGTTTCTGTTTTTCTCAGCTAAAAATCGCAAGATTCATATTATATAAAGATACTCCTATCAGGCAAGGAATTAAATTTGCCCGCAATTTGTGGATGAGTGTTATGCCCTGAATGATGTTATGAGGTTACATTAGGCAAATAGGGCTTTAAGCTAATCCGTCTGCCGAAGTAAAGCGATTCTATTTTTCGTCCAGCCAGTGCCCAGCCAATATAGCAAGGTCGTAGAAGTTTGTCCCATCATCTTTATTGATATCCGACGGTAAATGCGTGCGCAAAAACGGATACGTCTGATTCTCACCGATATCCCAGACATTGACCATGTCCCAACCGGCATAGGCAAAGGTGTTTCTCATCTGCATTTGGGCTGTTGTCAAGCCAGTGCCTCCAGCGCTGTTCGGCTCACCACTGCTATTCACATCCCAGAAAGAATGCTCTATTACTGCAAACTCACGGCGCCCAATGAGCCCACCTACAGCAGTCTCTCCAGACACCTCCCCCCTTGCATAACAGTTGACTACGATGCCGTAATTGTTCTCTCCTAACAAACCTCCCACTGTTTGAAATCCACTGACACTTCCACATGAATAGCAGTCAGCAACACTGCCGCATTCGACATATCCCACCAATCCACCAACCTCATATTCACCAACCACGTTGCTCGTAGAATAGCTCTCTACGACTTCCCCAAACCAATTCGCCCCCACCACCCCCCCCGTAACATGCGTGCCGCTAACACTTCCTCCTGTGGCAAAGCACCGTGACACACCTCCTCTCTCGATATTCCCGACTATCGCACCTACGTTTCTAAATCCTGCAACACAGGGTTCGACCAATCCTAAATCTCGAACTTGGGCACATGGGTCGTCAATATACCCGAAGAGTCCTACCCAAAACCCAAAATCATTGCTTTCATATGTGAAATTTGAAATCGTATGCCCGTTCCCGTCAAATACTCCAGTGAAAGGGGTTGTCGAATTGGGCCCGATTATATTGAACTGTTCACCGGTGAAGCCTACGAGATTTATATCCGCAACCATTAAAAAACACTTGTTGAAATCCTCAACATTCAAACCAATTGAATTAAGGTCATTCGGTGTTTCGATAAGATATGGGTTATTCGGCTCACCCGTGCCACCGGAGTATTTGGAAAAACAGACGCTGGCAAGCAGACCAATGGCTACCAAAAGGCTCAGAATTACAGATTTGCTGCTCATAATCTTCTGCTCACTCCTAAAAACGGTATTTGAATGTGCGTCTCTGCCTCCAAATCTGCATAGCATTATACCAAAAAAGCCTCAAATTGTCAAAATAGAATTCCAGAAAACCGTATATCGAGTCACGGTTCACAAGGTATGAGCGACGAGCCACCGGTCTTCACGGCTCGGTTTTTGCCTGCCGGGGAATGGCGATTGTTCCGGTTCTGGCTACGTTTTTT
>CAYTTK010000014.1:0-28963 GCA_964440735.1 uncultured Pirellulales bacterium | reverse complement strand
TAAATAAAATATGCCTTTTGGCTTAAGCCTTTTGGCTTACTCGAATATCATATCACCCTACCCAAAATTTGTCAGTAAAACTTTTTTTTCAGATAATTTTGTTGACTTTCTGCCGTGGTGTATCATATTATTGGACGTAAATTGGTGGAGTGGTGGTAACCTAAATCGGACACCATTGAGCCAAATTCCCTAAAATGGAATTTGCTTTCGAGGGAAAAGATGGAGCTTGGGCTCGAAACTATAGGTGTGACATTGGTCGCCATTTTGGGAGTCAGTGTCGGCAGAATATTCTCTCACCTAAAAAAACCCTACTGGATATTCGGCTATTTTTTACCCCTTGCCCTGGTCGTGATATTAGTAATAACCCAACACATTAGAGCGCTGAGTTTTCTGCCACCCTTGTCATGGCTCGTAACCGGAGAGCTTGTGTTCGTTATCTTGGCCCTGGCTATCACCATGGGTTTGACAACACTGCTGCCACATCTGCCTCATAAATACGAGAGGTTAATAACCTGTGTTCTGATGGTTGTGTTTGTTGCCCGATTTTCAGTTTCACCTTTTATTGCTCCTGCCTTATGTAAAGATGATTTGTCAAATCTCCAGACTACCATTGACGTCGACGGTATCTGCGTTCAGAGCAGAGATTATACCTGTGGTCCTGCTGCGGCGGTAACCGCTTTGAAAAAACTTGGCTTTGAAGCTCAAGAAGGTGAAATAGCCGTCCTTGCGCGCACAAGTCCCATTACAGGCACTATCCCCAGATGTCTCTACACCGCCCTTCAAAACCGCTATGGCTATAAAGGTCTCAAATGTCAGTACCGATATTTCGATTCGATTTCTCAGCTAAAGGGCAAGGGTATTATCTTAGCTATTGTAAAAGATGCGTTTTTATCAAACCATTGTGTCGCTGTAATTGAGGTTTCAGACAGGATTGTTGTCCTTGCCGACCCTGCTTTCGGCAAAATGAATGTGTCACACGAACAATTCGAGAAAATCTGGCGATTTTCCGGCATCGTCCTGAAACGAGACCCTGCACCAGTATCGGTGCAGGGAAAACCTTCGAAAAGTATCTAATCTCGTGTTTGCCACAGCCCTAAACATCGATTTTCTAATTTAGTTTCGTCACGGCCAAACTCGTCTACGAAACAGACAATACAAAAAACCGTATGATTCCTATCGCTTTTTAGGACTTTTTTCTCATGCTGTGACATACATCTGTCACAGTTCCGGTAAAAATATGGTTAATTAGTGTGAAATAGACGATACCTACTTCAAACATAGCCAGAATCAATATCTCAATATTAGAGGCATAAACCGGCCGGGCTAAATTTCGGGGGGCTGCTCGGCCGGATTATTTCTATACATCTACTGAACCTGACCAATCGCTTGCCATCCTGAGGAATCTCAGCAAAAAATAACCCTATAGCAGTAATTTTATGATTTTTCAAGGAAGCTTATCTCCGAACAAAGCCAAAGACAAAAATCCCATATTCAATCCCACGTTTCAATCGGGGCCTTAACTGCTTTTGCTTTTTATTCGATGCGTTTTCTATAAAGCTTTGTTTGTAAAGCGTTTTTCCAGGGTGTCCAATCCGAATCGCCCGGCTCTTTTTCGATTGCTGACGTTACCTGGTTTACCTTGGCGTCCATATCATCAATATAATAAACCATAAAGGCCTCTGGTGTAGCCGGCAGCTTCGGCGAGCCAAATTCGTATTGGCCGTGGTGTGACAGGATTATATGTCCGAGAGCATCCAAAATTGTCTGCTCAATATTAGTCTCCTTCGCTCTCAAAGCATCAGCCTTTTGATTTACCATAACAAGACTTTTTACAACGTGCCCGATTAGCTGCCCGGAATCAGTATATGAAAAGGCCATATCATACGAAAGCTCCTCGGTCTTACCGATATCGTGAAGAAAAATACCGGCAAGAACCAAATCCGGCTGAACATTCGGATACAACGGAAGTATCGCCACCGCTACTCGCAGCATATTGTGCGTATGCTCTAACAGTCCGCCAAGATAATCGTGATGCAGTTTTATCCCACCCGGGGCATTGCAGAATTTCTCCATCAACTCTGTATCGGACAAAAACTCATCCACCAGTGCCTTTAGCTGCGGATTTTTTATCCGGCTAACAATCTTTGTCACCTCCTCAAACATTTTCTTTGTGTCTTTATCCGTTCGCGATAGAAAATCCTCCAGGCAGACTTTATCTGCATCGACAACGCTGATATTATTTACAATAATTTGCAGGTTATTCTGATAAAGCTCGCTTCTTCCCTGCACACGGATAAAGCCGGGTTTAGGCAGTGCCTTATAAACTGCCTCAGTCGCCTGCCACATCCGGCCGTTGAGATAACCCGTTCGGTCCGAAAGGTACATTGCTATATATAAATCACCTCGCGTTGAGCTTCTTAGAATCGGCTCTCTGACCATATAAATATCATCAATTGCCTGGCCCGGCTCAATCTCGTTAATAAATTTATGCCCCATCTTTAGCTCCGTTAATTGAGATTAATAATTAATAAGCGAAATGTAATTATCAATAATCAATTGTCAATAATCAATAAAAAAACAGGGGCCTCTACTAAACTAATCAGCACAGGCCCCGAATTGTGCAAAATCGCTGACTAACTCACAAATAGATTACTGTTCGTGGCGATTATAGCCATCCTCCAAGTCTTTAATAACCTTGGCCATTTGACAGCGGCCACGGTACTCCTTCATCAAGCCAGGCATCACCAACGTAAGCAAAGTCCTCAAAATCAACCACGCAGTCATTGTTGAAGTCAGATGGCATACTCTCTGCACATCCCTCGTGCCCTGTTACCTGACACCCTACTATACCATCACCGGTAACATACGATGCGCCAGACTCTGAAGTCATACTATATACAATCTCAACTGTTTCATAGGGGCCGAGCTCCATATAGCACTCCTCCAGAACTATCGGTTCACATGGCTCTACCGGGCGAAAAGCGTTCTCATATTCTCCGTAGGTAAACCTTTCCCATTCCAGCAGCCCGGTGGAATCCATTACAGAGTTAGGTGACGTGGCGGTGAAATAGGAATTTGAGTCAATTAGCGTTGTACCCTCTGTAACATTTTCAAACTTGTGATTGACATAAACTTCCCCGTCTGCCTGTTCATCAAATACTACTACAAAGTAATCTGGATGTACAGGTATCCAGATCATCAGCCAGTAGACAGTTACAACTGTCACAGTTTCGTTTCTCACGATTAGCTTTTTGTGTGCAGACGATTTAGCACCAGCCTCCCATCCGGGCGTAGTAATCCACCCCCACGACCTTTCAGGCACATTGCCATTGCCGTAGGCGTGCGCTACCGCGGGCACTGTCCCGTCAGGTTTTTTGGGAGCGTAAATCCATACCTCTGAGGGGCAGCCATTTGTTACCTCTTTTTCCTTGCCCATCCCAGGCCCATTAACCATCCCCCAGGCATAATCCCCACACTCAAGAGTCCCACACTCTGGTTCCTCAACCCACGAAATTTCGACATCATTGGGAACCATTATAGGCTCAAATATAATTATGCAAGCCTGAAGAGGCGCACACAACATAAGGGTCAATAATATAGAAAACGGTAACATAAAACCAATTCTCTTCATAATAATCTCTCCTTTCTAATTTGATAATTATGTTTCTTTATAAAGAGGAACACCCTCTGATATTTCTGTTGTTTTTTACACCTGGCTCACCTCACATTCCCTCCCATCCTACGGTGCTTTGTAATAACCATCTTTCCTCCATAGATTTTCTACGTTTATTCTCTATAGACCAGGACTTTTGCTGAGGAAAAACTTGATACCCGTAGTTCAATCTTCCGGTGCCAAATCTCGTCACAGCAATGCCCCATATTTGTACAGGATTTGTCTAAATATATCAAGGAATTATAGGACATTTCTGTGTTTTTTATAATTAAGCTCTCTATACCAAAATGTACTACAGCAGAAGATATAAGCTTGCAAACACCAGCGTTTTGGGCTATAAACACGATGCAAGACACAAAATACGAGGAACTAAACATGAAATACAGCAAGATGTTTATACCAACGGTCAAGGAAGTCCCTTCCGATGCAGAGACTATCAGCCATAAACTGTTAATTCGAGCCGGCCTGATACGAAAAGTTGCCAGCGGAACATACACATATCTGCCCCTTGGCTGGCGCAGCCTTCTGAAAGTCATTGAAATCGTCCGTGACGAGATGAACAAATCCGGCGCCCAGGAAATCCTGATGCCTTCCCTGCAGCCGATAGAGTTATGGCAGAAAACCGGCAGGGATGTTGACTATGGCAAAACGATGTGCCAACTCACAGACCGACACGGAAGGGAAAACGTCCTTGGCCCTACTGCTGAAGAGGTAGTAACTTACCTTGCTGCCGGAGAGATAAATTCTTACAAACAATTACCCATCAATCTCTATCAGATAAGCCCCAAGTTTCGCGATGAGTTCCGCCCACGTTTTGGCCCGGTCCGCTCGCGTGAATTCATTATGAAAGACGCCTACAGCTTCCACGGCGACCCAAAAAGTCTCGATGAAACTTACAGGATAATGTACGATACTTATTGTCGTATCTTCAAACGCTGCGGCCTCAAATATGTTATCGTTGAAGCCGAGGTCGGCGAGATGGGCGGCTCCGACTCACACCAGTTTACCATCCCCTGCGAATCCGGCGAGGATACTATTATTTACACCGAAGACGGCTCTTACGCAGCCAACCTCGAAAGAGCTGCCATTGACCCTTTGCCAAAAGAAAAATCAAATGCCAAGATGCCACTAATGCAGGATGTCCATACCCCAAACATCGGCTCCATAGAAGCTGTCTGTGCATTTTTGAAGACCCAGCCGAAGGATATGATTAAGACGCTCATCTATACAGCAGAAGAAAAAACAATTGTCGCTTTAGTTCGAGGCGACCACGACGTTAACCCGGAAAAGCTCACTCAAGCCGCGGGGGGAAAGCACATAGAATTAGCAGATGAACCTACTATCGAAAAAGTCACCGGTGCCAAGGTTGGTTTTGCCGGACCGATGGGATTGGAGAAAAAAGTTGACCTTGTTCTCATCGACCACGCCGTTGCGGCGATGTCTGTCGGCGTTACCGGTGCTAATAAGACAGATTACCACGTAAAGAACGTTGTCCTTGGCAGAGATTTCCCGCTCGAAGGCAAAAATATCACTATCGCCGACATCCGCTATGCTGTTAAAGGTGACACACATAATGGCAAAAAGCTGCTATTTAAAAAAGGCATCGAAGTCGGACAGGTCTTCAAACTTGGAACAAAGTACAGCGAAAAGCTCGGCGCAAGGTTCCTCGACGAGAACGGGCATGAAAAGCCCTGCATAATGGGCTGCTACGGTATCGGTATCAACCGAATCCTCGCCGCTGCCATCGAAATCAGTAACGATGACAACGGCATTATCTGGCCAATATCCATCGCCCCATTTGAGGTAATCATAACCTCCGTAAACCAGGATGACCCGGAAGTAGCGAATGTCGCAGAAAATATCTATCAGAAATTACTCGATTCCAATACCGATGTTTTGCTCGATGACCGTGAGCTTCGCGGCGGCGTCAAATTCAAAGACGCCGACCTTATCGGTATACCCGTAAGAGTAACAGTCGGAAGAAAATCAATAGCTGATGGCAATGTCGAAATCAAACTCCGCTGCGAATCAAAAAATCAACCAGTTTCAATTAAAAAGGCATCTGATAAAACAATTGAGGTTGTAAATTCACTGAAAGAACAAATACAGATATAAGACGTATAAAATGAAAAATAAGTTCAAATCTTGATAAGGAAAGAACCAATGAATAACGAAAAAATATCCAGAAGAACTTTTATCCATAGCACCTCCCTGTTAGCCGCAGGCGCAATCACCGGCAAACTGTCTCACACGGCAATAGCCGAACCATCTGATATCGAAATGGTCGTTAAGAACGGTCGCATCAATCAATCGGTCTGCAAATGGTGCTACAAAGACATACCGCTTGACGAGTTATGTGCCGCCGCTAAAAAAATGGGACTCAAATCCGTCGAATTGCTGTCTGTAAATAAACTTGAGACTGTCAAGAAACATGGTCTGGCCTGCGCAATGGTCAACAGCCACCCCATCAGACGCGGCCTGAATAACAAAAAGTACCAAAAAGGATGCGTCGCTAAAATTCGTTCAGGCATTGACGCTGCAGCTGAATACGGCTTTCCGAATGTAATCGCCTTCTCAGGAAATCGTGAGGGTATGCCTGATGATAAGGGAATCAAAAATACTGTCACTGCCTTGAAGGACATTGCCAGCTACGCTGAAGAGAAAAAGGTCACTATTTGCATCGAAATTCTCAACAGCAAAGTAAACCACAAGGATTATATGTTTGATAATATGGCCTGGGGCGTCGAGGTCTGCAAGCAAGTCGGCTCCGAGCGTGTAAAGATTCTTTATGACATCTACCACGCTCAAATTATGGAAGGTGACATCATCCGCACTATTCGCACATATAAAGATTACATCGGGCACTATCACACGGGCGGCAACCCAGGCAGAAATGAAATCGACGAAACGCAGGAGTTAAACTATCCAGCTATAATGCGAGCAATCATCGAAACCGGATTCACCGGCTATGTTGGCCAGGAATTCATCCCAACCCGTGACCCGTTGACATCCCTTGCACAGGCAGTGCGAATCTGCGACGTCTGAAAAGTTAAAAACTTAAAACGAAAAACTCAAAACTTCCTATGTGGAACGTAAAAGAGCCCAAGCCGGTCAAGCTGATAGCCGGCATCTTGGCGGCCGACCACCAATGCCTGCACGCTTCTATCGAGGCAATAGATGCCAAATTCGGCAAGACCGATTTTGCAAGTGATGTCTGGCCATTCGATAAGACCGATTATTATAAAGGGCAGACAGGTCCGCGAATATTGCGACAGTTTGTCAGCATCGAGCGGCTAATCGACCCGGGTCTTTTGGCTAAAATCAAACACAAAACCAATAAGCTCGAGCAAAAGTTAGCGAAATCTCTGGTTCTTCCTGTTCCCAGACCAGTAAATTTAGACCCCGGCTACATCGAACCATCGAAACTGGTTTTAGCATCAACAAAAAACTACTCCCATCGCATATATATCGGCAAAAAAATATACGCCGAAGTTACGTTGATTTTCGATAAAGGCAACTGGCGACCACTGGACCATACCTACCCCGATTATAGACAACAATGCTATTTCGATTTTTTCGCCAAGGTCAGAAACAAATTACTGGAGCAGCTAAAATCGAAACGTTAACAATATCAGCAATAATGTTGCTGGCCAGCTCTTTTGCCCTATCGGCCTTCTTAACAGCCATTATAAAAAAACTGGCTACCAAGGCTGGTTTCGTTGCACATCCTTCCACAGACAGATACCACCAGACCGTTATTCCTCTCGGCGGGGGTATCGCAATCTTTTTAACACTGGCGCTTTTTATCCTCGCTGCTACCGCTGCAATAACATTTCTTACAGGCCGGCTGGACCCGCTTGCTCAAACCGCTAATATTAAACCGGCTGATTTTTTGGCTAAAATTAACCAGCTCTGGTTTATATTACTTTGTACTTCTATATTGTTTGCTTTAGGTTTTTGGGACGACATAAAATCACTCAGCCCATATTCCAAACTTGTGGTTCAATTCGTAGTTGCCATAATAGCTGCCAACTTTGCGGACATTCGCATCGAGCTTTTCATCGAAAATAAAATAATCACAACTGCTCTTTCAGCCATCTGGATAGTTCTGATTATCAACGCCTTTAACTTTCTCGACAATATGGATGGTGCCGCTGCCGGCATTGCAGTCATAGCCAGCAGCATCTTATTCACCGCCGCCGCTTTAAGCGGCCAGGTCTTTGTAGGCGGGCTGACGCTTGTCTTTATAGGCGCATTGCTGGGATTTCTGATATTCAATTTCCCGCCCGCCAAAATCTTTATGGGCGACGGTGGCTCACTTGTGGCAGGTTTTTTCGTTGCGATTTTGACCTTACGCACCACCTATTACCATGAAGCACAAAGCGGCCAGTGGTATCCGGTCCTGATGCCGGTTGTTGTTATGGCGGTCCCGCTTTATGATTTTATCAGCGTAACGCTATTGCGCATAAGCCAGGGCAAAAGCCCTTTAATCGGCGACACCCAGCACTTCTCTCACCGGTTAAAAAAGCATGGATTGACCGACACCCAAACAGTCTTGACTCTATACTTAGCTACACTTTGCACCGGCCTTGGCGCAACTTTTTTATATCAGGTCAATCTCGCCGGCGCAATCCTAATCTTCATTCAAACAATAATGGTGTTATCAATTATCGCTATTCTTGAAACCACTGCAGGAAATGACAAAACCAGCAATTGATTCAAGTTTATCAAAGAGCAAAGGCCTGGTATTTTTAGAGTATATTCTCCTGGCCCTGTGCCTTTGTGTCATTGCACTTCGCACAACATTCACAGAAGGCCCAACCACACCATCGGTCGCTCTGCCAACCAATATCTGGGACAGTGTTTACAGTTTATCCGTATCGGCCGGCTTGTTTATTGCGTTTGCCTGCTGGTTTGCATGGAGCTTTTGCAACAGGAGATTTCTATACCGTTTAACAGGAATGGAAATCGGGTTGTGTCTCTTCTTCGCAGCTGCCGTCATTGCCGGCTTTGCCGCTTCAAACAAACGAGCTGCAATTACTAATGCTGCTGTATTTCTTGCACCAATATTTATGGCTATCCTGCTGGTACAAATATTGGATTCACCATCAAAAGTAAAACTACTTCTGGCTCTCATCGCTACCTCAGGTGTAATAACAGCTTCTCAATGTGCAGACCAATTTTTCTCTACCGACCAGATGACGATTAAGCAATATGAAGAGGACCCGCAGACAGTTCTTGAACCACTCGGCATAGAACCAAACACCCTCCAGCATTTTCTTTTTGAGCATCGGCTTTACTCCAAAGGCGTTCGCGGCTTTTTCACTACCCGCAACTCCGCCGGCTCATTCTTATTGATGACATCTTTTGCAGCGCTTGCTTTATTTATTGACAAATTTAAAAATCGCAAATCCGCCCCTTACAAGCCACTATATCTTTACGCCTGCGGTGTCGTCATAGTGATTATTCTATCAGCCCTTGCCCTTACGCGAAGTAAGGGTGCAATCTTAGGATTACTCTTTGCAGCAGGGCTGTTTTTCATATTTCTTATCCTCAGCAACCGGTTAAAAGCTTTCAACAAGATTATACTGATTGCCTGCTTACTACTTTTTGTTGCCGGCGGCTGCATAGTTGCCTGGTACGGATTGACTCATGACCGACTGCCGGGCGGCAGTTCTATGCTCGTCAGATGGCAGTACTGGAATGCATCAGCAAGGATGTATGCCGACCATCCCCTTGCCGGAGTTGGGCCGGGCAACTTCACAAATTTCTACCCTCGCTACAAACCCCCTGAAGCACTCGAGTCCGTTGCAGACCCTCACAATTTCCCGCTCAGTATTTTGACTCAATATGGCCCGCTCGGCCTTATCGGATTTTTAGCTATGATTTTCATACCATTATGGAAAACAACTTCTCCATCGAGCATCGAATATCGAGCATCGAGTATCAAACCAACCTTCAGAACCCTCTCTATAACTTACTTACTGGTCATAACCGCTGCGCTACTACTTATCAGACCGATAATTATACGAGCAGAACTCGGTGACACTCTTGAAGTAATGCTCTATCTGATTCTCACTTTATACGTTGTCCCTGCAGCCGTATTTATCATCGCCTTCCGGCTTTTAACGTCTGAACCCAAAACACGAGCCACCAGTCACGAGATGCAAGTTACATATATTCCCGCTGCCCTTTTTTGTGCCGTGCTGGGCGTAACTTTGCACAATCTAATTGACTTTGCCATTTTCGAGCCGCCTGTCTTTACCACCTTTTGGGCGATAATAGCTTGCCTAATTGCGATAAGTTCCCAGCAGAATCCTCGAGCACTGTCAGTTCTAAAACCCGCGCCTGCTGTAAGGATACTAATGGTGACAATAGCACTGGCATTAATTTGGGCATATTTTAATTACACCCTAATTCCGGTAGTCAAAAGCACCTCCAGAATTCAAAAAGCTCACCGTGCCGTCTCTTATGGCCAATCCCAGCGAGCTTACAATCTTTTAACCGCTGCCGCTGAAGAAGACCGGCTGGACCAAACAGCATTGAACTTGAATGGCCGACTTTACCTGCAGCAATATCAAAACACGGCAGAAATCCAATCTACCCTTCTAACAAAAGCAAAACAATGCTTTCTCGAAGCAATCGCCCGCGACCACGCAAATTTCAAAAACTATGAAAAGCTAAGCACAGTTTATGACCTGCTTGGCCAGCACCAAAATGCTTATGACTGGGGCCGAAAAGCTGCAAAACGTTATCCCGGCTCAGAACGAATCCAGTTCGACCTTGCCCAAATCGCTGAGAAGTTAAATAAAACCGGTGTTGCCATTACACACTACAAAAATGCAATCGAAACTGAAGACAGCTTCCGCAAGCAATTTAAGATAATGTACCCGGATAGGGAAATTGTCAGCAGACTCGGCGAAGATAAATACAACTATGCAAAACAGCGTGTGGAAATCCTCATCCAAAAACCAAATCCATAATGAAATACGACATGCGCACTATGACAAGCGAGCCATTATCTCATCAGGTATGTCAAAATTTGCGGATGCATTTTGAACGTCGTCGTGGTCCTCGAACCCCTCCATCAAGGAAATAATCTTCCTAGCGGTTGCCTCATCGTTAATAGGTATAGTGTTCTGAGGCAACATTGATATCTCCGCCACCTCGGTTGGTATTTCTTTCTCCTGCAACGTCTTTTTCAATTCTTCGTATGCGCCAGGTTCACAGGTTAACTCGTAAACCGAACCCGTATTTTTCATATCGTCTGCACCTGCTGCAAGAGCAATCTCCATAAGCTGGTCTTCGTCAATGTTTTCTGTGCTCACTGTGATAAGTCCTTTCTTACTGAACATCCAGCCGACGCAACCACTTGTCCCCATTGAACCACCGTGTTTCTCAAACAGTCTCTTAATTTCCGGCGTAGTGCGATTACGGTTATCCGTCAGTGCCTCAACCATTATAGCCACACCGCTCGGACCGTAACCTTCGTATAGCACTTCTTCAAAATTAACGCCCTCAACTTCGCCGGTTCCCTTTTTGATTGCCTTTTCAATCGTATCCTTAGGCATATTTGCCGCCTTGGCCTTGTCGATTGCATATCGCAGAGATAAATTCGCAGCAGGGTCGCCTCCGCCGCTCTTGGCTGCAACTATTATCATCCGAGCCAATTTACTCCATACCTTGCCGCGCTTGGCATCGACTGCCGCTTTTTTATACTTTATACCCGCCCAGTGTGAATGCCCTGACATAACCGCTCCTAAATAATCCTAAACTCTTACAATCAGTTACTTTTGCCTGCCTGTTTTCAAAATCAATTATCATTATAAATAATCACTAATCAATAATCAATAGTTATTGGCACAAAGCAAATTAACTCTGCTAATTTTTCCAAGTCAAACGCCGCAATGGTTTTACTCATGTTGTCGGTGGTATATGTCTGAACAAGTCCTTTTCTCAGCACTGCGATATGTTAAAAGAAGGTTGAATGTGCTTGCAAAAAAAGATTTTGTATAAATTGCTTCTGCTTTGCAGCGTCCGAGCATCATGAACAGCTGAGCTCAGCAACACAGGATAAAAGTGCAGCGAACTCCGCAATTCAAGGTAGGACATAAATCAGGGTCGAGTCAATTTCACTTTGTCAGTTCTTTAGCCCCATATCTTTGCGAGCTAATTATCAACAAGAGTGTGTTCCACAAGTTCATCCGACTCTGCAGGTGAATCCTCTACTACAGGTGTGCTTAAGGGTAGAAAGATAGTAAAGGTTGTGCCATGGTTTACTTCACTTTCGACCTCAATTCTGCCGCTGTGTACCTCCACGATTTTTTTAACAATGGCAAGTCCCAAACCTGTGCCTTTAATCTGCTGTCCGGATTGATGTACTTGATAAAACTGGTCAAATATCTTTGGAAGGGCATCTTTGGGTATCCCCATACCTGTATCGCCAACTTTTATAACTAAATTTTTACCCTGGTGTTGAACGCAAACCGAAACCCGACCCTCGTCAGGGGTAAATTTAATCGCATTACTAATCAGGTTTGTTAGGGCCTGAATCATTCTATCATTATCAAAATCGGCTTTAGGCAAATCGTCGTCAAGTTTAACGGAAAGTTCCACCTTTTTCTTTGTCGCATAGGGAGCCATTGTGTGACAGGCATCCTTAACGACTGCCGCAATATCATTGTCCTGCATGTGAAATTTCATTTTACTGGCACTTAGCTTTTGAAAATCCAAAACCTCGTTGATCAATCTGGCAAGCCTGTCAATGTTTCTTTTTGCAATATCTAAGAAATGCCTCTGGTCTTTATTTGTTTTCCCAGCCACTTCATCTGAAACAATGGTGATAGCCTCTTTTATTGATGTCATAGGCGTCCGCAGTTCGTGCGAAACCGTAGATATAAACTGCGATTTTATTTCCATTGTTTCTCTTAATTCCTCTTCTGCCTTTTTACGCTCAGTGATGTCTGTGATGACGCCTATCGAACCTATTACCTTCCCTTCCGGACTTTTCAGAACGCTTAGCGAAACATCAACATCAATCAATTCCCCATTTTTCCTAACCATCTTGGTTTCCAAGTGATGCTGCATTCCTTTTTGCCTGATATTGTGGGCTCTTATACTCTGCCATTGCCCCTCAGGATAAAGCGATTTTACCGGCTTGAGATACAAATCTTCCCTGTCCATGCCCAGAAGATCCTCTGTGAATTTGTTCCAGGAGATGAGACGCTCCTGCTCATCAACAAGCGAGATAGCAACCGCAGAATTTTCAAAGATAGTTTTGTACTTGCCTTCTGCCAACCGTCGGTTACGCTCTGCTGCCTTGCTATCGGTAATATCATTAATAGCAATGACTGCGTGCGCATAACCATCTATTACAGCAGGCTCGGCACTTATACGAAACCAGCGTGTAATTCGTACGTCGTCAACTTTGAGCGTTGGTTTTATCTCAATCTCGTGAACAGATTTTTGCGAATCCAAGACAGTCTCTGCTGCTTTATGTAGCCGACATAGTTCGCAGGCAGGGCTATTTCCACAGCCCTTTCCGGTACTAACAGTGTTTATACAGCCCAGTGCATCACCGATTCGTTGATTAATAATCTGCTGATAATCCTTATTAAGCATTTGCCTGATGGCATCATTGACACGTTTGACTATCATACGCTCATCTACTAACATCATGCCAACAGGTGCTGCATCAAATATTGCCTCTATATTTTTTTGCTTTTGGTCGAGTATTTCCTGAGTCCGCTTGCGCTCGATGGCATACCGCACAGTGCGAGTCAGCAGGTTGCTGTCAACCTGTCCCTTGACAAGATAATCCTGCCCACCCTTCTTCACCACCTTAATCGCTGTTTCTTCATCATCAAGACCACTAAGCACAATAATGGGTACACCCGGAATCTTTGCATTTATTGCGCTGAACGATTCAAGCCCCTGACTGTCTGGCAAGCCAAGGTCAAGAAACACAATATCAAAATTGTCATTGTCCAGAAACTCAAGTGCTGTATTAAGGCGCCCTGCAAATTTTACATCTGAAACAGATAGTGCTGATCGAGACAGTAGTTTCTGCAGCAACTTTCCGTCACCCATGTCGTCTTCGACTATTAGTATATTTAATGGTTTTGCAACCTCGGACTCCATCTTTTACGCTGCCTTTTGTAAATATATCTTCGTTCGGAGAATTGTCTTTTACCTTGCGTTGTGCATGTTTTTGGTCTGCTTTTATGTATTATACCTGGTTTTATTTTCCAAGGCGTTCGATATTTTTTCCATCAACTCTGTAAAATCAAATGGTTTCGTAACGTAATCCGCTATACCAAGGTCAGCAGCTTTAGCTATATCTTTTCCATCGCTGTAAGCGGTAAGCATTATTACGGGTGTGTCTTTCAGGTCAGGACGACTTTTGAGACGTTCGAGCATCTCATGGCCGTCCATAACCGGCATATTGATATCTAACAAGATAATATCCGGCTTTTCGTTTGCCGCTTTTTCCAAACCTTCTTTCCCATTAGAGGCTGTGATAACATCAAATTCGCAAAATTTAAGGCGATACTGAATGGTGCTAACGATATCAGACTCATCATCAACTACAAGTACTCTGGCTCGAGAGGTTTTCTTTTTCGACTTAAATAATCCCAACATTATAAGTTCCCTCTTCTATCTTTATAAACTTCCTGTATTTTCTTAATTTCAGAATCGCTTCGCCGATTTTCTATCGACCCAAACTAACTGCAGTATTAGCAAAGAATGATGCTAACGTGATGTTAACGTAATAATATAAGGATTTAAATTTGTGTTTAGAATCGGCCTATATAGCTTTTCAAAGGTTGCAAGCTGTCACTAATTTAGCGATTGCGGTTGAAACTAAAATAAAGGGTCAGGAGAAATTATCAATCCTACAAAATTAAGAGTCTCTCAGAGAGAAATAAGATTATCGGTCATAGATACAGCTACTTCTCTGACACCGACAAGGTTTTTATTTGTTTTAGTATCGGACTTTTATATTACCTATCGATTGGCCCAAGTATGAGAGAAGAAGGCTTCTCATTAAGTCTTAATTGAGCAGTGTCGATAGTGATTGAGAGCCGCCTACATAACCAGATGTTCAAAAAATATATTATGCAAAAGCAAGAAAACATAATTTCATATATCTTGGAAGAAAACATTCTTGATGAAAAGACCTTGCAAAAGGTTCTCGAAGACCAAGAAACAAGCGGCCAAAGCCTAATAAATATTCTCAGAAAAAGTACCCTTGTAGATGAAGAGCAGCTCATCAGGATAATTGCCAAAAGTAATGAGATAGAATTCATAAACCTTTCACCAGATATGGTAGACCCAGTAGCGGCTCATATAGTAACATACGAGATGGCCAACCAATACAATATAATCCCCATAAAAAAAGAGGATAACAATCTCCTGGTGGCAATGAGTTCGCCCTTGAATCTTGCTGTCAGGGACAAAATAGAGATGAGGACTGGTTTTAAGGTAGTTCCTCTGGCCGCTACCCAGAGTGCAATCAATCAAGCTATTACATATCACTTCAACATACAAAACATAACACGCCAAGCTATAGCTTCAATGCGATTAAAGACAGATAGTAACAAAGATGAGCCGAGAGAGGCTGAGACTGAGAATAAACCGCCACAAGTTGCTGATACTCCCATTACGAGGCTGGTTTCTTCTATAATAAACGGCGCGATTGATGCTCGGGCAAGTGATATACACATCGAACCACAACAACCCGATATGAGGGTGAGGTACCGTATAGATGGAATCCTACACGATGCAATAAAAGTGCCCTCGTCGGCACAGCTTGAGGTAGTATCACACATTAAAGTTACAGCAGATATGGATATTTCTGAGCGAAGAGTCCCTCAAGACGGTCATATGAACGTGCAGCATAATGGCAGAGAGTATGACATGAGGGTTTCGTCCTTACCAGGGGTAGGAGGAGAAAAAATAGTTATAAGGATTCTCGACAAAGACGTCATGAGATGGTCACTTGATACTGTTGTGTCGGCACCTGATGATAACCGAAAAATCCGAGAACTGGCCAGCAATCCCTACGGCATGTTACTTCTAACCGGCCCGACCGGCAGTGGTAAAACAACAACGCTATATTCGCTCCTGCAACTGCTAAATACTCCTGAAAGAAATATAGTTACCGTTGAGGACCCTGTGGAGTATCGCCTCGATGGTATTACGCAGTTGCAGGTCAAACCGATTGCAGGGATGACATTTGCGTCAGCATTACGAAGCATACTCCGGCAGGACCCTGATATTATTTTGGTAGGCGAGATCCGTGATTATGAAACAGCGGAAATAGCTATCAGCGCCGCCCTGACAGGACATCTGGTACTAAGCACATTGCATACTAACGATGCACCAGGAGCTATATCACGTTTAATCAATCTCGGAATAGCACCATTTCTTGTTGCCTCGGCGCTTTTAGGGGCAATCGCCCAAAGACTTATAAGGACTACCTGCCCCACGTGCAAGCAAGTCTATCAACCATCCGAAGATGAATTGAACTATCTGCCCAACGAATCTTACCGGGATAAAAAGATAGAACTTTATCGGGGGACAGGATGTAATAATTGCTACAATACTGGATATTACAAGCGAAAGGGCATTTTCGAGATAATACCTATTTCTCCGATAATAAGGAAAATGATCGTAGATGGAAGCAGTGACGATACGATTAAGCAACAGGCGATTAAAGAAGGTATGAAAACACTTCATAGAAGCGCTATCAATGAAGTTCTCTCCGGCGCAACAACATTAGATGAGATGATGCGAGTTATCGATACGGGGATAGAATAATGGCAGTCTACCAATACGTAGCTAAAGACAGAACAGGTAGGAAGCTCTCCGGCATATACACCGACATTGAAAATGTTACTGTACTGCGAGAGGAGCTGGCCAAGATAGGTTATGCCCTCGTAAAAGCTCATAGGAGAAAGACCCAATCGCTAAAACACAAAAGAATAAAGCGGTCGGAAGTAGTGAACTTTGCCTATAAGTTCGCGGGTATGTATTCGGCGGGTCTGTCAATACTGAGTTGCTTAGAGACATTGGAGGAGCAGACTGAAAATCAGGCTTTAAAGTATGTAATCTCCGATATCAGGCAAAGCATACAAACCGGCTCGAATCTAAAAAACGCCTGTGAAAAACACAGAAACATATTCTCAGATTTCTTTCTCGGAATGATTGAGGCCGGTGAGTCATCAGGTAAGCTGGGAACAACGCTCGAAATGAGTGCTAAATATCTGGAAAAGCAGGCAGATATAAGACAAAAGGTCGTATCCGCTTTTGCTTATCCTGTTATAGTGACTATTACGTGCTTTGCAGTTATCGCTTTTCTTCTGATTTTTGTCATACCAGTTTTTATGAAATTGTACAAGCAGGTGCGTGTGCCATTGCCTGGTCCGACCAGAGCTCTTGTATGCATAAGTTCTCTGATAACAGAACAGTGGTGGGCAATCCTTATTCTGGCAGCGGCAGCAACAATGATACTACGATGGCTATTAAAGAATCCGCAAGTCCGAACAGGGTGGGATGCTTTCAAATTGAAAATGCCCCTTTTTGCCAAACTGAATCGTATGCTTGTGGTTTCACACTTTACGCGAACCTTCGCAATGCTGACATCAGTTGGAGTTTCGGTGATTGACGCTTTGAATGTGGCAAGTGTGGTTGCTCACAATCACAAACTGACCGAAATCGCCAAAGAATTGCAGCAAGAGATTAAGGCAGGTAATACTGTCGCAAAATCGTTTAAAAGCCATGCAATTTTTCCTCCGCTAATAATACAATTGGCTGCTTCTGGTGAACAGGCGGGTAAATTACCGGATATGTTGAACAAAGGCGCCGACCTCCTTGATAAAGATATTGACAGGGCAATAAATGCTTTGCTTACAAAATTGGAGCCTGCTTTGACGGTTCTGATGGGTGTTATTGTCGGACTTATCCTTATGGGGGCATATTTGCCGATGTTCGATTACATGGGCCATTTGAAATAATCGAAAACTATACGTAGATAAAGGGTGATGACCTCCGATAAAAATGCCTCCCATGAAGGACTTATGGATTGCCAAACGAACTTGCAAGCTGGTTTTGCAGTTTTTTCATCGGCCTTTTATAAAGTAGCTGATGTTTTATGACGATTATCTGATAAGTTAACGTGGGGAAAAGTTCTTCAGAAAGGATAAAACAATGAAACTATTAAAGTACAGAAAAGGCCTAACCCTAATTGAACTGCTCATTGTAGTTATAATTTTAGGGGCATTAGCAGCAATTGCTATTCCGAGAATGTCTTCAAGTTCTGATACCGCCAGGACCAAGGCCTGCCTAACCAATGTTGAGACGATAAACACACAAGTCGAATTATATCATGCGAACAGCAGCGACGGCTCCTGGCCTACGATAAGTAATTTAATAACCGACCCTAACTACTTCCCAGAGACCGTTACCTGTCCGAGCGGTGGAACCTATGATTATTACGGTTCTGACCACCGTGTCGAATGCTCCATCCACGAACACTAATCAAGAAACCGAAGCACTTTTATAGAGAAAAACCAAAAGACCGGATGGCTGTGTACATGAGGAACCGCCTTGGTGGTTCCTTTTTTTATCCCTTGCGGATTTGTATTATGACAAAGAAATGCAAAGCCCACACACTGGTCGAACTGATAGTAATCTTAGTGATTTTGGGCGCATTGGCCTTTATAGCAATACCAAGGCTTCAGTTTGCCACTGTATATCGTAAACAGGCTGACACAGTTGCGAAAAAGATTGTTACCGACCTTCGCCGGACACGTCGACTTGCTATTTCCAACGCTGCAGATAATACTGATGGTTATGCACTCAACAGAACCGGCTTAACCTACAAAATAGTAGATTCGAGTGATGGGACAACAATAGAAACATTTTCTATCGACTCGAAAATTTCCTGCTCTGATGGAACAAGCTTCCAATTCGGCCCACTGGGAAATTTAAAAACCGGAGCTGATTCCCAGCTAACCGTTTCCGCAGAGGGAAAAACCTTCACAATCAGTATTATTCCGGCAACAGGCATAATACAATGCACCGAGAACTGAAAATCGCCCCCACGTCTTCCTGCCGGAAGACAGGAGTGGGGGCGGGATTAACTATCTTCGAAGTTGTTATTGCATCAGCATTACTGATTGTAGCTATAGTTCCAATATTGAAAAGTTTGACCATTGCCCACGCCAGCTCCATAAGGATTGAGTATAAAACCCGCAGCTTAATTCTCGCCCAGGCCAAACTCGATGAGATAAAGGCACGGTCAATTTACGATTACACCAATGACGGTGTTTCATTTGCAGAGAGCAACACATCTCTTGACGGCCCATATCTGTGTAACGTAACAGACGATTCCGGCGACCCACTCAAGACGATATCAGTATCTGTAGGCTATGATATAAACGGCGATAGCAACCTTGGAGGTGATGAAGTTCAGGTTACCCTGACAACTCTATTGGCCAGAAGATGGCCAGATTAAGCTGCTATTTTCTCACTTATAGGACTTGTCTGGAAACGCAATGGCAACTTTGCCAGGATAAACTTCGATGTCTGATAAAAACAGATTAGCACCATAAAATAAAAACCTTTATTGAGCTTTCTTTATTTTCATTTTTTAATCGCCCGATAATCTAAAAGCCTTGTAACCTGTCTTTCTTTTTATGCCGAAAAAACAGTAATAACAGAAACAGTGTGCGCTAATAAAAAAGATGAAGGACAAGAGCGGCAAAAACCGTTTATGTACGGGGGCGGCACCCCGTGCAATTACAGTTCCAGCAATCACATTGCTGGAGATGGTTATAGCTATGGCTATAATAACTATTATTTTTGCAGCGGTGGTGCCACAGTTCAGAGTTATCAATAACAGCTGGGCCTCCAAACAAGGTAACGCCGAGGTTCTTCAAAACGGCAGAGTTCTTATAGACCATATAAACCGCAACCTTTCAAAAGCCGTCAAAATAACCGCTGTAAGCGATTCGACTGAAACCAACGGCTTCATAGAATTCGAGGACAACGATGGTAATAACTTACGATATGACATTGCCGATAATAACTATGTCGAGTTTGGTCCCGCTGGAGACCTTTCAGATTTGGCTGGACCAGTCAGTTCCTTGCAGTTTACCTGCTACGACAGCAATGATTTTATGAATCCAACGACAGATGTAAACTCCATCCGGCTCGTGGAGGTTCAAACAACTCTGCCTAACTCTGCTACGCTCGGCCAGGATAAAACCTTTACCACTTCAGTATACCTTCGCACTAACTGGAATTTATCTTCTTCCGGTCTTGTTGGATGGTGGAAACTTGATGAGACATCAGGAACAACAGCGGCTGATTCCTCAGGCAATGGCAATGACGGTACTTTGATAAATATGGGCAGCTATAAATGGACTACAGGAATTCTGGGCGGTGCGCTGGAATTCGACGGTTTCAACGACTACGTAAGTTTGCCCATCGGCTCGGTCATCAATTCGCTGACGAACTGCACCATCACAACATGGGTGAACTGGCCCGGTTGGGGTAATGACTGGCAGCGCTGTTGGGATTTCGGTAACGACACAAGTGCCTATATGTTCCTTACGGTCAACAATAGCTCCACGGGTACGCCGCGTTTCGCAATAACAACTATCGGCTGGTGGGACGAGGACAGGACAACTGCGCCAGATGTCTTGCCCAGCGGGTGGCATCATATAACCGTAACCATAGACGCAGATAACAGCGTCCATTCATTTTATATCGACGGAAATTTAGTCGACGAGAATACATCTCCCAGATACACACCCAGCGATCTCGGCAATACCACCCGAAATCGGCTCGGCAGGTCACAATACAGTGCTGACCCATACTTCGACGGCATCCTGGATGACGTTCGCATCTACGACCGCGTACTCGAACCAGAAGAGATTGCCCAGATGGCTGATATATTGACGTATAGAGCCTTCGCTGAGGCCAAAGCCGCCTCTGATGTTACATCTCTTACTATTTCAACGCCTGATTCGAATGAGGGTGACCTGCTTGTTGCAGCGGTTGCTACAGATGGAGATACTTCGGCTTCGATGGCACCACCGACAGGTGAGGGCTGGACCGAGATTGATATCGACGATTATAGCGGTGAAGTGACGCTGGGTGCCTGGTGGAAACTTGCAGATGCTTCGGAGTCATCAAGCCACCAGTTCACCTGGTCGGGTGCTGAGCAGGCCTATGGCTGGATGATGCGGTTTACCGGACACGACCCTGATGAGCCAGTTAATGTCTATTCTGTCGATGGTGAATCCAGTAGTACTCCAACCAGTCCCGAAGTAATAACGACAGTCAACGATTGCCTGATTGTTCGTCTGGGGGCGTTTGACGATGACGATATCACGGTGGATGACCCCGGTCTTTCCGGCCATAAAGTAATTACGATGGATAAAAGCGCCGACAGTACGAGCATTCCTGTGGGCTGGTGGAAGCTGGACGAAATTTCTGGAACGAATGCAGCGGATTCCTCAGGCAACGGCAATGATGGGACACTGTACGGTCCGTTCTGGACCACGGGGCAAATCGGCGGTGCGCTTGATTTCGACGGGTGGAATGACTACGTAAGTTTGCCCATCGGCTCGGTAATTAATTCGCTGACCAACTGCACCATCGCGACATGGGTGAACTGGTCCTGGGACAGCTCCTGGCAGCGCATTTGGGATTTCGGCACCGGCACAACTTACTATATGTTCCTCACACCCAGAAATAGCTATAATAATCGGCTACGCTTCGCCATTACACGTACCGGTTGGTCTGGCGAGGAACAAACGACTGCGCCGGCAGTTTTACCCAATGGGTGGCATCATGTGACAGTAACGATAGACGCAGGTAACCACACCCACAAACTATATCTCGATGGGAGCCCCGTCGCTCAGAACACCTCTGGCTACCTCGACCCCAGTGACCTCGGCAATACCAACCAAAACTGGCTCGGCAGGTCACAATACAGTGCTGACCCGTATTTCGATGGCCGGTTGGATGATGTCCGCATCTACAACTTCACGCTCAGCCCCGAGGAGGTCGCCGTGTTGGCTCAATGGTCTGGTGGTTCCAACGATACGGTCTCGGGAGGAGCCGGATGCGTCAAGCAGTCAAGCAGCGGTGACAGCGGGACATCGGACTTCTCGCTCATTTCATCAAACGAGGCGCAGTTGCTTACAATCGCAATAGCTCCGAATAGCGCTAGTGCCAGTTACGGAGGAGGGATAAGGCCCTAAAAAACTATGAAAATAATACGAAAAAATAATGGCTCTGTCCTTCTGATAGTGGTATTTGCCATAGTGCTAATGTCCACAATCACTATTGGTATACTCCAGATGAACGCTGAGGAAATACAGCTTATGCAAAACCAAATCTGGGCCGCCGAGGCCTTAGCTACTGCAGAGGCAGGTCTTAACGATGCCTTTGCGAGAATCCGCACAGGCAGTGACCCAAATATTGCGAGTGAGTCTTTCAATGGCGGCACGTATACCGTAACTGCCGGAGCATCTACTATGTCGGATTTATTAATTACCTCGGAAGGCACTACTTCCCATAGCTTTGTAGCCAGAGTCAAAGCTGACATAACGGTGGGAAGCAGCAGCGACCACACAATAAGAATTGATAACTTAAGGATTAACGAATGAAGCTCGGCTCTAAAATAGCACTGGGGGTAGATATTTCAGAAACCCTTATAAGTATGGCGCTGCTTAAAGGGAATGATAATAGTGTCCAGCTGCTAAAGACCGCCAGCAGTCCTGTTCCGGATGGAGCGATAAAAAATGGCAACATTGAAAACACAAAAGCGTTAGCAACTGCTATAAGAAGACTAAAAAACCGCATCACAAGACGGCCAACTCAAGCGGTTGTATCGTTATTTACCAAACCAGTAATTGTGCAGATTATGGACATATCCAAGCAGCCTCCGAGCAATATAAGGCAATTTGTCCAAAGCCAGATGAAACACTGTGCAGTTTTGCCGGGCAAGAAAATTGCTTTGGACTTTTGTGGAACCTCTGGAGTCAGTTTAGAAACAGGCGTTGCAAGCCGTATTCTTGCTATTGCCACTGATGGCCAAAAAGCAACTGAAATAATCAAAGTGTGCGGTCGAGCCGGCATTACTGTTAAGGCGATTGAGCCACCGCTGCTCGCATATACCAGAGCGTTTTATGATAAGAAGATAGCTGGAAAATTTGATAGCAATGTGCTTATAGCTATATTGCGGGAAAATACCTTAACTCTGTGCGTATTTAAAAGGCAGACTTTGGATTTTGTCAGGACGAATAATATTATCGAAGAAAAAACAAGGCCGGACGAGCTCTATCAGACTTCGGCGAGCTCAGTCGTGCCGTGGCTCGCTGAACAGATAAATATAGTTATCCAGTTTTATGACGTCGAGGTTCCAGATAGTTGTGGAAAGTGGGAAATCACCGTAGTTGCAGATTGTATGCAGCTACCTGAGAACGCTGAAGGTTCTCTGAAAGATAAAGTTGCAAGTACAGATTTACAACTGCTAACCAGCGAAGACATCTGTCAGGCAACTATCGTTAGTCAATCCAGCAGCTCTGTTAATCGCCACAGAAATGGCAAGCCCTCACCTGTAGCGATAGGCCTGGCAATGAAGCTTTTGAACACAAAAACGCGTAATTTGGGTGTAAATTTGCTTCCACCGGAATTAGCCAGACTTCGGGTCATTAAAAAAGAAGCTCTTATAACAGCTAACATTGCAGCAGCAGTTTTGCTGATTATGATACTGGCTATCAATGGACCTTTCCGGAAGATTAAAAGTCTAAATGAAAGCATTGGCCACAAAAAGGCCAATCTATTACAGGACACACGTACCCTGGTTCAAGAGCGCATATGTGTGGATGAAAAAATCAACACCATAAGTAATAAAATTAACCAGATAAATAGGATTTTAGGCTCACATTATGACACGGACTGGCCCATGCTCCTAAATGACACTGGAAAAGGGATACCTAAAACAGTATTAATAACCAGTCTGTCCAGCAAAGCTAATTGCGGGATGTCCCTGGAAGGTCTGGCGCTATCAAATGAAGATGTTTACTTATTTGTGGATAAGCTGAATAAATCCAAGTACATAGATTCAGCTTCTATTGTTGAGACGGAAAAGAGCCTCAGTAACAATGGATTAGTCAGCTACGAAATCAACTGCTCTCTGACCACGAGAAAGGGAGGGTAAGGGATGTTAACAGGCAATCTTGCTAAACTAAATCGCTCTTCCCGAAATTCCATCTTTGCTGCTTTAATTGTGATTGCCGGCGTAGCAATGTATAACTGGATAGTTGCTCCTCACGTCACTTATCTTTATGCAGCACAAAAGTATGATTCTGCCATGGACAAGATTGTAGAGAAAAACAAAGTTATCACTCACGAGCTCGACGGCAAAAAGAAGGAGTTGGGGAAATTGCGTGACCAGTACTCTCAGTGCATGGGCTGCCTGTTTACTCCTGACGAGGCTAAAGAGTTCTTTGGCGATTTGCAGACCATTTTCGAAGAAACAGGATGTACAGTTAACTCACTTAATCTCGTTGTTAGTAAATCACGCAATGCGGATAAGCAGTCAACAAATACTTCAGATATAGTCGCTAACAGTGCGATGCTAAGCGTTACCGGCCAGTATAACAATATAATGAAGCTGGTGGAAAAACTTAAAAACCGCACTCAAAAGGTTTGGATAAACTCATTTAAGATGGAAATTTTCGACTTTAGTTCCGCTCAACTGAAATGTGATATGACTATTACAATTTACACAATCCAGGATAGAGAGGTCGCTCTATGAATATGCCCAGGTATGCAAAAATAGCCTTCTTTGCAATAATTTTATCAATTGGCATCAGGTATAGCTGGACACAAGCCCAAGCGGTAGAACCTGCATCTGAACAATACGGCACACCGAATGTTAACAGTGATAATCCTTTTGCAGCTTTCTTAAATAACAAAAATTCCACAAAGCAGAAAGTTTCACAAACTTTGCTTGTTGAGGAAAAGCCAGAGTTGTTTCTTGACACTGTGACACTGAAATTTCTGGATGCCAAAAGTCTCGAAAAAATCTTAGCCAATATGTCCTCTGCGTATGGCAGCGTAGCGACCAATCCGAAGAATAACTCTTTGATAATCTGTGATACGAATGACAACCTGAACAAAATATTGTCTGAAATCAAAAAGGCCGACAAAACCCCGCAGCAGATTATGGTAGAGGTGGTTATAGTCGATGTGCAACTGAATGATGAAACAGAAATCGGCGTCAATTGGGACATCCTATCAGACAAAAATTATGATATCGGATACAGACAAAACTTCACCACTCGCCTTGGTTCGACCATTGCTAACTCGGATAATATTGGAAATGCCACAGCCTTTAATACCACCGGTTTCGGTGGCAACTTTAGTGTTATAAGCGGTGCGATTCGCAATGTTGTAGCCTTGCTACAGCAGAAAAAGGATGTCGAGATTCTCGCAAGTCCAAGAGTTATGGTCGTAAGTGGTAAGACCGCATCAATCGAAGCCGTCAAAGAACTTCCATACAACGAGATAACAGATACATCCGAAGGTGGAAGATTGTCTTCAACCCAATTCAAGAAAGTCGGAGTAAAGTTAAATGTCACCGCAACGTTGACTGATGATGACCTCATTTTCCTCACAGTTGATTCAGAACAAAACATAGTTATAGGAGAAAGTGCCACTGAGGTCCCTATCATTGATACAAGAAATGCCAAAAGCGAAGTTTTGCTTCAAGACGGTCAGGTCGTCATAATAGGCGGACTTAGGCGAAAGGAAATAACAAAACAGACAGACCAAGTGCCGATTCTTGGCGATATCCCTCTGGTTGGTCTGCTGTTCAAGTATACTGATACAGTGGTTAACAATACAGAGCTGATTGTGCTCCTCTCACCGCATATTTACAAAGGCGAGCCGGTTCCTGACGATGAAATGGCAAAGTTCAAAGAAATAAAAGAAAGGCCAATGCTCTCCTTGACAAATGATAGAGACGTTAAAAAACAGACGCTATTAAAAAAGATAAAGATACTACAAAATAAAAAGGATAAGGATGTTACTAAAGAACTGTTATCGACTCTAACCTCGTTGGAAAAGATTCTTAGCCAGGAAATGCAAGAGGCCCTGAATGAACCCGAAACAAGGCTCGCCGACGAGGAGATGTAACCGCCGCCGGCATGTTTACAGATAAGCTCGAGCACAATGATTTCAGAATGCTGGCAAGGAACCTCAAAAAAAATGAATCAGCTCTATGCCAAAACTGACCTAAAGTGTGTTTTAATACTCGTTAAGGCCAAATTTCGGCTATAATTCACTAATGCCTGCAACAATCCTACTTATGCACTCTAAGTAGGTTATCGAAAAAGGGACTTTGCGCCCAAGCTGCACACAGGATTATACTAAACACTGCTGTAGCGTTGAATTTGCTTGCAAGACAAAAAGATTTTGTGTAAATTACTTTTGTTTGGCGGCGTAGCTCAGCTGGTTAGAGCATGGGATTCATAAGCCCAGGGTCGTCGGTTCGAATCCGACCGCCGCTAATTTTTTACTTTTGATTTTTAACCTTTGAATTGTTTTGCCCCCATCGTCTAGCGGCCTAGGATACCGGGTTCTCATCCCGGCGACAGGGGTTCGAGTCCCCTTGGGGGTATTTCTTAATTTACTATATTCTATTTACTATTTTCCATTTTTCCCCTTTGATTTTGAATAATGAGCGACAGCGAAAAAGACCTGCGGTATATGAAACTGGCTATTGAGCAGGCGAAGATTGCTGAGGAGAATGGCGATGTGCCAATTGGGGCGGTTATCGTTTATCAAGACCAAATCATCGGCAAGGCATATAATCAAAGAGAACAGCTAAAAGACCCAACGGCCCACGCAGAAATAATCGCCTTGACCCAGGCAGCGGCATATCTTGAAAGCTGGAGATTAAACGGCTGCACAATGTATATTACATTAGAGCCGTGCCCAATGTGTGCAGGCGCGCTGGTCTTAGCCAGAATCGACCGATTAGTCTATGGCTGTGACGACCCAAAGACTGGGGCTGCGAAAAGTTTATATAATATCGTACAGGACGAACGCCTCAATCACCGCCTGGAAGTTACAAGCGGCATCCTGGCTGAGGATTGCAGTAAAATATTACAAGACTTTTTTCTGAACCGTCGAATTGAAAATACTCAGCAGTAATTAAACCGCAAGCTTACCGGTTTGGCTGCACGCCTATTCGATAACTTCGCATAAAAATAACAATGCCCAAGACCACGTTAATTGGCCCTTCTGTAAAACTCCAGTAGAGCGGTATCCCTTTAAGCAGGTCAATTACAAACAATGCTGCACCAAATATAACTATAACAATACCAAGGTAACAAAGAACCAATTTATGCCGGTGAAGGTCAAACGAGGTCAGCCAAAAAAGGCCGCCAAGCAAAGCATAAAACGCTGAAGTAGAACGGGCCAGGTATCCGACGATTGGTTCGGCAGGAAGTTTTCCCATCCCCAGCCATTGGTGAGTGACATTCATCCATGAGTAGGGCATTACAACCGCAATTATCGCCAGCAGCGCTAAACTGCCAATAATCCGCAAAAACAACTTGAAGAGACGTTCTTGTTTATTCATTTTCTACAATCTTCTCACAACGTTCAATCCAGTAGGATGTGTAGGTTCCCTGCTTATGCTTTTAATTCGTCCCCCATGAACTGCAGGGGAAGCAGAGTTAGAGTCGCCCATCCTAAATTCTACTACCCGATCCTGCCATCTCCGTTGAAGTCGCTTGAGTGCAATTCTTCGAGCTTTTTAACCAGCGCTCGCAGTGTATTCTGCGTCAGTTGAAGCTGGTCTTCAAGAGATTTGACTCTGTCCTCAATCGAATTGGATTTTCGATGTTGACCATACATCAAGCCGGTTTGCACTATTTCCCACAGAACGCCCATATTTCTCCTTAGTTTATTTTCGCCTCTTTAAATCAATAATCGGAATTGTCAGTTTAATCAAGGATGCCAAGTCTGTTTGCACCTGTGATATTATGGCCGGTATGGTCGGCAAAAACAAGCAGTTTTCCTCTATTGTTGCTCGTGGCTCTTCTTTCTTGCCTTACCTGTTTTTGACGGTCTGGTTCAATTCAGCAATGCGGAGCTCCAGTCGTTTTATTTCTCGATTGATACGGGGTCTTTGCATCATCACCCAACCGAAAACGCTTACAAAGCCAATCCATAGATTACAACAGACAAAGATGGAAGCATACATAATCTGGTATCTGATCTGATCCGTCCTGAAAAATTTGATGCCGCTAAAAATACTGAGAGCTAAAAAGATAAGGTACCCTACATAAATATTTATCATGATCCAACGCATTTTTTTGCTGTAGCCATCTTTTATCCATGAACTCAGCGTGTCTTCTTTTGAGTCATCGTAGGTATCTTCGATTATTTTTTTACCTGTTCATCGTCCATTTTTTCTCCTATGAGTTTATTCGTAATATTTTTGCCAGAGTTCTTTCAGTTCTTTTCTTGCATTGTGTAATCGCGATTTAACAGTTCCACGTGGAATATTCAAAGCTACACTGATTTCTGAAATGTCAAGCTGTTCAAAGTAATATAAGCTAAGGATTGTTTTCTTTTTTATATCTAACTTCTTCAGCAGCTCTTTAACACCGGTTTCTTCTTTATTCTCTTGCTGATAATTCTTGACATCCTCGATACTGATACGTTTAGCAGCTTTGGTTTTTCTTATCCAGTTAATAGCTTTATTGGTTGTTATCCTATATGCCCAGGCCTTGAAATTTTCAGGGTCGTGCAATTTCCTCAAACCTTGCCACTTTGGCAGTCCATCACCAGTATTTCATCAATAAGTTGCTCGACTGAACAATCCACTCTATCTATCATAGTCTGTCTTGTCTCCTCTGTGGTTCATTTATTCTAAAAAAAAAATTCGCTATGACAAATCACCATCCCTGTGCTGGATTATAATTGCAAACTTCTTTTTATCTTTTTATACTGGTTAAAAACAATGATAAATAGAAAATAGCCAATAGTAAATTTTCTCGGAGAGGTGTCAGAGTGGCTTATCGAGCGGTCTTGGAAAGGCCGTGTAGGTTTTCCTACCGCGGGTTCGAATCCCGCCCTCTCCGTTGAGTTTGCTGACTTGCTGTCGGCGGAATGCAAACCCCAAAGGAGTGTGGGGAAAAGATTTCCCCACGTCGTCGGGGTGACAGGACCCTGAGCGAAGTCGAAGGG
>CAYTTK010000013.1:0-29410 GCA_964440735.1 uncultured Pirellulales bacterium | reverse complement strand
GAAGAATGGGTCGTGATAGTGCCAGGGCATAAGGTCGGAGACCTCAACATCATATTTAGAAGCCAAGACCAGGTCCAAATCTGCCTTTAACTTCGCAAACGGCCCATTGGTCAATTCGTATAGTTCGCTAAAGATTCGGTTAAGCTCACTTACATTCTGCTCGCTGAGGGTCAGAGAAAAAGTGTGATAATTGTCAAAGCCAAGATTTTTTGCCACCTTGTTTCGCAATTTCACAAGCCGAATTAAATCATCCGCAACTACAGGGCCTACCTGCTTGCCGGCAAGCCAGGCGAGCTTTCTTTTATCCGAGTGAGTTTCTGTCTTCAGGATCTCTTTAATTTCATTCGCAGTAACCTTTTTGCCCTCAATTGTGCCTCGAAAGGTGCTGAAGTTCTTTTCGACTTCTGTGCCAAGAGCAACGATTTGTTTCAAAAGCTGCGGCTTTATCTGATTACCTAAATAGGCACTGTATAACACCAGCAATTGTCGAGCCAGCAACGGATTTTTCACCTCTCCGGTATCTTTCAAACCTTTTAGAAATGCAAACTCATTGGGGTCGCTATAGACCTTTCTTATCTCGAACGTTAGCTCACTGACTTTGTCATAATCTTCAGGTTTACCTGTGTTGGCAGCCTTCCAGAAGGCAAGATTGGCTTCCACAAACATAGGTTTGACTTTCTGCACATGGGCTGTAATAAATTCCTGCAATTGGCTTTCTTTCATATTAGCTTAACTATTGGAAATAATGGCCGTTGTGATTAATAATAAGGATATGATTGTCAGAGTTCTCATAATTCAATATTCCTTTCCGAGTATCCGATATATATTTCCAAAGGATAATATCGTCTGCAAACAGTAAAATCAAGCAGATTTTAATAACAAGAGACATCGAAAATCCGTTAAGGAAGCTTATTTTTCTTATTAGATTATTTATTCTTTGATGTCAGGCGAAACAAAGTTAAGATATGGCTCATTCTAAGAAAAAATAAAGTGAACTTTTGCACTAAAAGTATTTAGGGTTATTACTCTATGGCTAAAGACAAGTATCTGACAGCGCCGGTTCCATCGAAGAAAATGCCCGCTGGGATTCCATATATTCTTACAAACGAGGCATCTGAGCGTTTTGCGTTCTATGGCATGACATCTATTTTAGTTATCTTCATGACGACGTATTTGCAGGGACGTGATGGCTCGTTAGCGGTAATGGGTGAGGAACGAGCCAAGGCATATTTTCATTTGTTCAGATCGGCAGTATATTTTATGCCTCTAATTGGCGCCGTCATTTCCGATATCTGGTTTGGCAAATTCAAAACGATCCTTTGGTTCAGTATTGTTTACTGTCTCGGATTTCTGGCAATGATGTTGGATGTTACCCGTCTGGGCTTAGCGATTGGTTTGATATTGATCGCGATAGGTTCAGGGATTATCAAGCCCTGTGTTTCTGCAAATGTGGGAGACCAGTTTGGAAAAAGCAATGAACATTTAATATCGAGGGTCTATCATTGGTTCTATTTTTCCATTAATCTTGGTGCGTGCATATCGATGTTTTTGTGTCCTTGGCTTCAGGATCGCTTTGGTTCGCGAATGGGTTTCGGGATACCGGCTGCATTTATGTTTATTGCGACAATTGCTTATTTATTGGGTAAATGGAAATTCGTGCATATTAGGCCAGCGGGTATGGGTTTAGTAAGAGAAACATTTACCGGTGAGGGATTACGGATTATCGGCAGACTTTCGGTAATTTATATACTAGTTGCGATGTTCTGGTCGCTTTTTGACCAATCACAATCGGCGTGGGTTTTGCAGGCAGAGAACATGAACCGCTATTGGCTATGGTTCACGTGGCTTCCAGAACAACCTCAATCGATAAATCCCTTTTTAATTATGGTTATGATTCCTTTATTTTCTTATATTATTTATCCTGCAATAGACAGGATATTTCCCTTAACGCCTCTTCGTAAAATTGGTATTGGTATGTTTATTGCATCGTTGTCGTTTGTTGTTTCAGCTTTGATTGAGTCGCAAATTAATGCCGGTAGCAAACCCAGTATCGGCTGGCAGTTCGTTGCATATGTGATACTTACCGCTGCCGAGGTAATGGTCTCAATAACCTGTCTGGAGTTTTCCTATACGCAGGCACCAAAAAAGATGAAATCTTTTATTATGGCGGTGTTTTTATTGTCCATTACCTTGGGTAATGCCTTTACGGCTGCGGTCAATTATTTCATCGAAAACCCAGATGGCACCCGCAAGCTGCCTGGAGCCAGCTACTACTGGTTCTTTGTGATTGCGATGTTTGTCACAGCGGTTTTGTTCGTACCTATAGCCAAACGATATCGTGGTAAAAGTTACATTCAGGATGAGGCATCGGAAGAATCGTCAGACTGATATGCTAATTAGAACGGCTTAATCGTGACCCGGCAAATCTGGTGGCTTGTTGGGCTCATTAGGTTCGACCAAATCTCGCGTTTTCTTTTCAGGGCTCTGAAAGAACCAGTCAATTGCCTGTTCTGCTGTGTAACCGCTGTCTTTGGATTTCACCACACCATTAACCAAATCGCACCACCAGCAGATATATGACATGTTGACCTGCTGAGATTGTCTGTTCAAACCGATTTCTTTTGCGAATTTGTTTTGAGAAATGGGTGTAACACTGATGACAAAAGCCACGAAGCTCGAGACAAGAAATCCTGCCAAAAAGCCCATCAGACCGGCAAAAAGAATATCAAATATCCTTGGAAATGATACATTGAACTGGCCTGTAATAAATGTATAGGATATGCCATACAAAATAAAGAAAGTCCCTACTGCAATAGCTATCGAAGTCAGGGCATTGCAGCACGACGTACCACCGACTGCAGGGACAAACTCAGCAACTATCGGGGTCAGGAAAACGGCCATATAGATTGCAACTACCATGTTGAACACCCTTGTCCAGGTATCGTAGAAACCCGCTTTGACGGCAAACCACGCAAAGAGACCGCCGACCAATATAGCCAGCCAAAATATCATAAATTCTATCCTATCACTCTTTTTAATTCATTCAGAGATGTTATTCCGGAAGTTACTTTTCTCAAGGCCTCTTTTCTGAGGTTAGATTTATCTTTTCTTGTGCCTTCATTTTTCAACTGTGTTATTAACGCCTTGTTTTCGGCGATGCCAACCTTCAATTGAGATGTTATGACCAGCAGGTCGCAGATAGCAATTCTACCAAAGTATCCTGTTTGGCCACAATGCTTGCAACCCACAGGTTCGTATATATGTGTGTAGTCTATTCTTTTTGTTTGAAATTCATGGATGATACTTCTGGTTAACTGGGCACGTTTCTTACAGTATTCACAAAGCCGGCGAAGCAATCTCTGAGAAATTAGAAGATTAAGTCCCGAAGACAATAGTAGTGATGATACTCCTAAATCCAGCAGTCTTACCAGAGCGGCAGCATTGCTGTCACAGTGTATAGTTGCCATGACTAAATGGCCTGTCTGCGCAGCCCGCAAAGCAATCTCTGCGGTTTCTTCGTCTCGTATTTCGCCGACACATATTACATCCGGGTCCTGTCTTAAAATGCTGCGTAGGGTTTTTGCAAAAGTAATGTCAGCTTTTGGATTAATTTCAATCTGGCTTGATTCAGGCAGGACGGCCTCAATAGGGTCTTCCACGGTGATGACATTGTGGGTAAAGCGGTCAATGTGGTTGAGCATAGCATACATGGTTGTGGTTTTACCGCTGCCGGTAGGACCGCAGATAAGCACCATGCCGGACGGTTTGTTTATAGCACTTTCAATAATTGAATACTGCTTTTTTGTAACGCCGACGTCGTCAAGTCTAAACCTGCCGGCATCTTGATTCAAAACCCTTATCGATAGTTTCTCGCCATTAATAACACCGGCGCTTGCGACTCGAAATGAAGCAGTAGCTCCGGCTCTTTGTGCAATGAAGGCACCATCCTGAGGTCTTCTTTTTTCGGAGATGTCCATATTGGAAACAGCTTTGATGCTGTTTACAACGGCTTTACAGATATCGGTATTGAGTAGCTTTACTACTGTCAAGACTCCATCTATTCGCACCCTTACTGTGTATGTCGATGCGTCTTTGGGGTCGATAAGAATGTCACTTGCGCGCTGGTCAAGAGCATCGGCGATAATTTTTTCGGTCTGGTTCAAAATGTGGCTTTCTTCTCGCTTGCTGCCGCTGTGACCATATATCTCTTTTAACTCGTGACCCGATGAATTAAGCAGTTTTATGGTCGAATCGTCTTTGGCATAAGCGGGCTGCAGGGAGCGTATATTAGCAATAGCATTTTTTATCTGTTGTTTGAAGAGTTCAAGGAAGGAAGCTCTACCCGTGGAGGACCTTTTTGCCGTATCTATTATCAATAAAATAAGTAAAAAAATTGGACCGATGAACAGAGCGATAATATAAGCAATTGATTTGTACCGCTTTGGTACTAAGGGGCTGAACTGAATGCGTTGGACAAAATACAGACAAAGATATACCCACGTCACGAAGACGATAAGCTTAATAGGGTTAAAAGGCAGTGTTTTTATGGGTGAATTGATGCTTTCCGACAGCACCGGGAGTGAATAAGCCGCAACATTTTGAATAAATACGAAAACTTGCATAAAATTTCAGCCACAATAACCACGAAATCAAAATGCTCGCTATGCAGCAAAATAACATATTTTGTCAGGATTGACAAGTAAAAAGAAGCTCAAAAATATGGCTTTGAATCTTAAATTCCGAATGAGCTGGGAATCGACTTAAATATCTTCGAGTTCGGCCAGGAAGGGGTCTGATTCATCTGTGTCCATTTCAGTGAAGCTGTCTTCATCTAATGGGGCTTTTGCTGCCTTTTCTTCCTGCTTGGGTGGCTTTTGCGCAGCCTGTTTAGGGGGGGAAATCTTTTCGGGCTGGCCATTAATCTGAAGCAAGAATGTTAAGGGACCTATTTTGAGATAATCGCCTGCTTTAGCTATGGAATCATCTATGCGTTTTCCATTAATGTATGTGCCGTTGCGAGAGCTAAGGTCACGAATTTTCAAAACCCCATCATTATAGCTCAGCTGGCAATGCCTTCTGGAGACAGACGGCAGCGGTATTTGCAAATCACAGTCGTGTCTTCTGCCAATAACCGTAACATTGTCCGGCAATGAGAAGTTCTTACGCTCACCATTATTTTTGAACAAGACCAGATATACGTCCATTCTATTTCGTTCTCTATCAATCCAAAAAACTCCCAATACTGTCTTTATTATACCAAAAAAAGTAGTTTTTGGCAATAGCTAATGCAGGTAGCTATAATATTAACATAAAGGGTCTTTGGAGTTATAATTACATAACTTCATATTAAATAAAAAGTTATGAAGGTTAATGATGCTTGGTCGTTTGAGGCGTTTTATGCATATTGGTCTGTCATCAGCTGACCAATGTTTTCACTACTTATTCTTATACTGACTTGCTTGACAATTCGAGCTAATTCGGTATATTCGTATTTCTGACAGAATAGCCGATGATATTGGATAAGTTTATGGCGAAAATGAAACTGCCGGATGGCAGCATATTAGAGGTTGTCGACGGCACAACGGTAAAAAAATTAGCCGAACAAATAGGGCCGGGACTGGCAAAAGCAGCAGTAGCAGCCAAAGTAAATGGGCAATTGATAGATTTATCGACACCTATCGTGGGGGAGGCATCCGTTCAAATCATTACCGCAAAAGACGAAGAAGGCCTTGAAGTAATGCGACATAGTTGCGCGCACATAATGGCTGAGGCGATATGCAGTATCTGGATGGGAGCAAAGCTGGTTTATGGCCCGACTGTTGAAGACGGATTCTACTATGATATCGACCTTGATGAGACGATTCGGCCGAGTGATTTCGAGCGTATAGAAGAAAAGATGCGAGAAATCATCGAAGCCGACAAGCCATTTATTCGCAAAGAAATGACGAGGGCCGAAGCATTAGAGAAGTTGGTTGGTGATAAATATAAAACCGACAATATTAAACACGCTGATAGCGAAATCATCAGTTTTTATTCGCATGGAGAGGGCTTTGAGGATTTGTGCAGGGGGCCACACGTACCCAGCACCGGCAAAGTTGGAAGCTTTAAGATTATGTCCGTAGCCGGTGCCTATTGGCACGGTGACCCAACACAAAAAATGCTCCAGCGAGTCTATGGCACATGCTGGCCGAGCAAAAAAGAGCTTGATGACTACCTGCAGAGATTGGAGGAAGCAAAAAGGCGTGACCACCGAGTATTAGGCAAACAATTGGATTTATTTAGCTTCAACGAAGCTGGCCCCGGCTTTGCGTTTATTCACCCAAAAGGAACGATTATCTGGAATGAGATAGTAGATTTCTGGCGTAGCGTCCATAATAAGTATGACTATGAAGAAATCAAGACTCCTATCATTCTCAATAAGGAACTCTGGCACAAAAGCGGCCACTGGGATAACTATAAAGAGAATATGTACTTTACCGAGTTCGATGATAACACTTATGCGATAAAACCAATGAATTGCCCCGGCGGATGCTTGGTTTATAAATCCCGACAGCATTCATATCGCGAATTTCCGATGCGTATTGCCGAGCTTGGCTTGGTGCATCGACACGAGGCCAGCGGTGTTATGCACGGCTTATTCAGGGTAAGACAGTTCACTCAGGATGATGCTCATATTTTCTGCACGCCTGAGCAGATTGAGTCCGAAATAATAGGGGTCATCGAACTTTCTTTTGAGATATATCAGGCCTTCGGGTTCGAAGATTTCCATATCGAGCTTTCGACCAAACCTGAAAAGCACATAGGCTCGGACGAGATTTGGGAAACTGCTACAAATGCCCTTAAAGACGCTCTGGGGCATAAAGCAATTAAATACAAAATTAACGAGGGAGATGGTGCATTTTATGGGCCGAAGATAGATTTTCATATAGAGGATTGTCTGAAAAGGTCCTGGCAGTTAGGCACAATTCAACTGGATTTTTCGATGCCGGAGCGTTTCGGCCTGGTTTATACAGATAGGGACAACACCGAAAAAACCCCTGTTATGATTCACAGGGCTATTCTGGGCTCTTTTGAGCGTTTTATCGGTATTCTTATAGAACATTATGGCGGCAGTTTACCTCTCTGGCTTTCACCGGAGCAGATAAGGATCCTGCCGATAAGTGAAAAAAGCAACGATTATGCTAAAGCTGTTCAGGATAAGCTAAAAAAGGCAAAATTGCGCTGTAGTTATGACTTCTCAGACGAAAAAATAAATGCTAAAATTGCCAAAGCTTATGGTGAAAGGCTGCCTTATATGCTGATAGTCGGCCCTAAAGAGGCACAGGCCAATGCTGTTAACGTAAGAATCCGGGGGGTAAAAGAGAATAAAACGGTTGAAACTGACGAATTTATCAAAATTGCAAAACGTAAAATTGTAGATAAAGAATTAGATTTGGTAATCGGTAATTAGTGAGCGGAAATTATTAAGATGGACTGTAACTGGTTGTTGTTTAACCAGGTGTAATCAATTAGAAAGGCAAGGTGGTGCACAATCAGTAAAAAAGGATTAAGGGTAAATGAAAAAATTCGGGTTGACAAAGTTCGGCTGGTTGACCAATCAAACAATCAATTAGGAATCGTTGACATAGGTGAGGCAAAAAGAAGAGCCCAGGAGGCCGGATTAGACCTTGTGGAGGTTGCTCCCACAAGTGTCCCTCCCGTTTGTCGAATAATGGATTACGGCAAATGGCTGTATCAGCAAAAGCGTCGCATTCGTGACACCCATAAAAAACACCAACATCATACTGCAATTCTTAAAGAAATCAGACTTCGTCCAGAAATCGACAAACATGATTTGGATATAAAGTTAAATCACGCTCGTGAGTTCCTGGAAAAAGGCCAAAAAGTACAATTTACAATGTTATTCAGAGGACGACAGATGTTGCACCAGGAAAGTGGTTATAACATTCTCGAACAAATTGCCCAATCCCTTCAGGACTTGGCAAAGACCGAACAACCCAGCAGAATGACCGGAAGGCGTATGATCTTGCTGTTAGTGCCGAAATAAGTCTTTGACAGGGCGATTTGATTTCTATGGCGATGGTTTCTCTTGGCACAAATCAATGAACTATCCTGTTCCCTTTATAACTTTTTTCAGGGTCTCAAGGTTAATACGCTGTAAAATTGATTTCACTTCTAAAAGGGAAGGCAAAATCGAGGTTATTTTTAACAAACTGTTTCTATAATAGAAACCTCGAAGAATTTGCTCGTATCCCCTGAACGGAGAGGGCGGGATTCGAACCCGCGCAGCGGGTTTATACCCACTGGACGGTTTAGCAAACCGTTGCCTTCAGCCACTCGGCCACCTCTCCGAAATAATCCTTTGATAGTATATACTTTACAAGCTCATATTGCAAGAAGATAAAGGTTTAGAATATAGAATTCAGATTCAAATTCGTAAGTTGCCGCTGCATAGTTTTTCGATATCCCTTGCTACTATCTCAACAATAATTTGGTCTTGCTCAAATATCGCTGGCTTTGACGGTTCGATAGCAAGGCCGATTGAATCAGGCTCGCGTTCGTAGCGTAGGGTCTCGACTTTTTTGCCGGGAGCTTTCCTTTTTATTGAAGTGATTTTACGCTGTTCGGCTAATATCTCTTCAGCTAAGTCAAATTTTGGGATGGCGTTGGTTTTTTGCTCAGCGTCGGTTGGCTCAACCGATATGTTTTTGTTGGATTGTGAGGTTTTTTCTGAATTAACTTTTGATACCCCGTTTATTATGTTATTAGTGCTTAGTATACGGTTGATGGCTTGTTCTGTCTTAGAACGAATTTTTTCGTTACTATCGGCTTTACTCACCGTCATATCCTTGACCAATGAGTCTTTATTTTACTGAACTCACTGCGATTAATTAAGAACATCTTGCCTATGTAGTGTTTGTGCTCAAAGAGCCATTATGGTCTTTTTTGTTCCAGAAAATTTTCTAAAATTTCTGCGGCCGCGACGGCATCAATACGCTTTTTTCTTTTTTTGCCCCTGCTAAATTCAGCGTAAGCCAACTTGTCTTCGGCGCCGAAGCTGCTCAAGCGTTCATCCTGATAGTGGATAGGAATATCAAGGTGTTCTTTTAACTGCTCAGCGAACTTCAAGACAAGTTTTGCTTGAGCACCTTCTGAGCCGTCCATATTCAAAGGCAGCCCCAGCACGATTGCTTCAACATTTTCCTTCTTAACTATGTTTGCGATATTCTTTTGCAGTTCTTTTTGTCCCTGAATCACGGTAAGGGGCGAAACAATGGTTTCCGTTAAATCACAAATTGCCAATCCCGTGTGTTTTGTGCCATAATCTATTGCCAGATATCTCATTTCTGCTGTGCCTATATGGTATTGTGTGCAATCCTGTTATAGAAATATTTCGCCGCCATGCTGGTTTATTAGCTCAAGCAGGTCCTTTATTTTGTCGGTCTGGCTGATGTGACAGACCAGTGTGGCGTCTGGACTGTGAGCTATGACAATATTTTCCAGACCAATCGCAGCGAGTAAATGGCCTGTATCTTCGGTCACAAAGATGGAATTTTTACAGTCAAGCAGCTCACTTGTGCCGGCTACGACGATGTTGTTGCCCTTATCAGAACTGATAATATCTGCAAGTGCTGCAAAAGAGCCCATATCGAGCCAGCGGCAATCCAACTTTATAGCGAAAACATTTTTGGCCTTTTCCATAACGGCAAAGTCTATACTGATTTTTGGTAATTTTACGAATTGTTCTTTCAGCGTTTGCTGCTGATTTGGCCCGGCCCAGGCAGCTTTGATTTGTTGGAAAGGTTCGGATGACTCAGGCAGGAACTTGGCTAAATTGTCCAGGATGGTCCTGGCCTTCCAGACGAACATTCCGGAATTCCATAAGTATTCACCGGAGGAGAGATATTTTTTTGCTTTTTTCTCATCGGGTTTTTCCTTGAAGGCCTCCACGGAGTATATTGTGTTCTCGCAATCTGGGCACTTCTGGGCGGTTGCAAGTTTAATATAACCGAACTGAGTGCTTGGGAAGGTCGGCTTAATACCGAAAGTTATCATATTATCCGGATTATTGTTGACAAAAACCAGAGCATCTTTAATGGCCTGCTGAAGGACTTCGGGTGGTTCGATTAGCTGGTCTGCGGTAACGATTGCCATCGTTGCGTCGGGGTCGTATTTATTCAGAACTGTTGCGGCTAATCCGACGGCACCTGCGGTATCACGAACAGCCGGCTCAGCAATGACATTATCATAGGGCAGCTCCGGAAGGTTTTCACGGACGAGGTCTGCATAGCCGGCGTTAGTAAGGGTAATTATGTTTCTGTTATCAAATATCGGCAAAAGGTGCTCAAAACAACGACGAAGAAGCGTCTGGCCGTCGAGAAGCTTTAAGACCTGTTTGGGGCGTTTTTGTCGGCTGAGAGGCCATAATCTTTTTCCGGTGCCCCCTGCCATTATCATCGCATAGTCCATTGCCAAATCCTTTAAGCTACTGATTAATCAGGTGTAACAAAGTATATTAAACCAGGTACTTTCCGTCAATTTTAGTTTGAGAATGAATTTGTTCTGCCCACTTTTCATAGGTAAGGCCGTTTTTGTAATCCCCGGATTTGCCCATAAGAGCGAAGGTCGCATCCTTGCCTAATTCAACGGCTGGCTGGTCATAAGGATTGATGTCGAACAACGCGCCGGTAAGAGAGGTCGTTACCTCAAACAAATAAATAAACTGGCCGACCGTATAAGCATTTACCTCGGGAAAGATAACCGTAAGGCAGGGACGTTTGCTCTCCAACAGTGCATACTCAGTCGCCCTCTTTTCGCTATTAAACAGAACGCTTAAATCTTTATCGGCTAAATAATCAAGCTCAGGTGCACAATCAGGAGCGGGGCCAATCTTAAGGTCCCTATCGAAATTTTCGACCTGCAGGAAGGTAAATAATTTATCATTAGGTCCTTCACGGTACAGTTGAACCTGACTATGTTGGTCGGTTGTGCCGAGTGCCTTTACTGGCGTTGGGCCGATATGGACTTTGCTGCCTTTGAGGTCCTCTGCCTTACCGAGACTTTCAGCCCAAAGCTGGCGATACCAATCTGCCAAATCTTTAAGATGGAAACTATATGGCATTATTACTGAAATCTTTTTGCCTTGATTGTAATAATGCCAGTTTATAGCAGCGTTAATGGCTGCGGGATTTTTATAGAAATCTTCGCCGCTTACCTTTTTATCCATATCACGTGCGCCGGCCAAAAGCGAGTCGATATCAATGCCGCACATTGCGGCACTGAATAGTCCGACATCACTTAAGACGCTAAATCTGCCACCAACACCGTTGGGAACAATAAGACTTTTAAGACCCGCCTCGTCAGCTATACTGCGCAGCGTTCCTTTTTCCACATTAGTGGTTACAATGACATGATTTTGCAGACCTTCGGGGCCGAGCTTATCAAGGAGCAGCTTACGTATAATTAAAAACTGAGTTGCTGTTTCAATGGTTCGGCCGGATTTACTGATGACGTTGAAGATTGTTTTATCGAGCTTGTCGTCAATCCAGTCTAAAAATGAGCCAAACTGTATCGGGTCAATATTGTCGAAGATAAATGCCTGTGGGCCTTGCCTCTGGGCATCATCAAGGTTGTACATATAAGGACTCAGTGCTGTTTGCAAAGCTATATTGCCAAGAGCTGACCCGCCTATACCAAGAACAACGAGGTTCTCACACTTATCTTTCACTTCGGCAACAAGACCTTTGATTTTGCTGGCGGTATCCTTGTTAAAAGGCAAATCTCTGTAAGGAGTTTTGCCGGCTTTTCTTTCTTTACTAAGTTGAATAATCAAAGGTGAGGTTTGTTGAGCTAGGATTTGCATCTGCTCGGTGGTTATGCCATGTTCTTCGCCAATGGCATCAGCGGTGACATTTTTATAGTAGAATTTGATTTCGGGATTTGACAACTTGTATATTTCCTTTCGTATATGTTTACTTTTTATCAAGACTTTTGCCATATACAGGTCGGAACCTGCGACAAAATCGTCCATCCTCGAAAGTAGAACTTTTACGAAGGACAGACATACTAAATATTTACCTTTGAAAGGCTGGCGTATTTTAGCAATAGAGATTTTGTTTGTCCAGAGTTGAATTTGACCACGACTACGCTGTTTTCACCCATATCAATAAACTCTTTGACTCTACCAAGGCCGAAGGACTTGTGCCGAACCAGGTCTCCTGTTCCGAACTGCGAGTGGCTCTCATCGTAGTCATCATAGTCGTAGCATTGCTCTTTTTGGGTAAATTTATCGAAATCAATTCCAAGTTCAAATAGAAATTGTGAAGGTATAGTTCGCAGTAATTGGCCTCGTATCGTTCGGTATCGGGCATAACTGATGTGTAGGCCGGTCTTGGCACGGGTTATGCCGACAAAAAATAGGCGTCGTTCCTCTTCGAGCTCCTCGTCATCTTCACCTGCACTACTTCTTTCGTGAGGCAACAGGCCCTGTTCGACACCAACGATAAAAACATTTTCAAATTCGAGGCCCTTTGCAGTGTGTAGTGTCATCAGAGCAACTCTATTGCTGGAGGTATCATACGCATCGACATCGCTAAACAGCGCTATCTGATGAAGATAATCGACAAGCAATGGTTGTTCTGTCTCCTTATCGTATAGAGCAGCTGCGTTTATTAATTCGTTTACGTTATCGATGGCATTTTGTCCGTCGGGGCCTGATTCTCGAAGCGACTTTTCCAGACCGGATTCGGTAAAAACACGCTCAGCAAGCGGCGCAACCTCACCTGTAGCATCTTTTTTGAACTTTTCGAGCATATTGGTAAAGCCGGCAATTTTTGCTTTCGGGGCCTGGGAAAGAGAATCAATGCTTTGTGCTTTTTTCAAAGCATCGAAAAAGCTTTTTTTATGCAGGCCGGCATAGGCACGAACTCTGTCGATTGTGGTTTTTCCGATACCGCGTGCAGGCGTGTTAATGATTCGTAAAAGTGCAATTTCATCATCAGGATTGACGATGACTTTCAAATAGGCGAGCATGTCGCGGATTTCTTTTCTGTTGTAGAATTCCACCCCTCTGACAATTTGATAAGGAATCTTATTTTGAATAAACGCTTCTTCAAGTACTCGGCTCTGGGCATTAACACGGTAGAATACAGCTACATCACGCAGAGATGCGCCCTCACCAGCCAGTTCTTCGACCCGTTGAGCGACAGCCCGTGCTTCTTCGGCTTCATCCTCGAAGGCACTTATAACTGCATCTTTACCACCCTGCTTTGTGGGAACCAGTCTTTTTTCTTTCCGATTCTGGTTGTGTATTATCAAATTATCTGCAACAGTAAGGATGTTAGATGTGCTGCGGAAGTTTTCCTCAAGTTTTACAACCATAGCATTTGGCCAGTCTCTCTCGAAGTTTATTATGTTGCGAATGTCAGCACCACGCCAGCGGTAAATCGACTGGTCCGGGTCGCCCGTTGCACAGATGTTGTTGTGTTGTGAAACCAGGGCCTTGGCTATTACATACTGGGCACGATTGGTATCCTGATACTCGTCAATGAGCAGGAACTTGAAACGATTTGACAGCTCGCTGCAGACATCCGGACAATCCTGCAACAAAAAGGCGGTCTTCATCAATAAGTCGTCAAAGTCCAGCGCATTCTGTTCGGTTAAAATACTTTGATAGCGGTCGTATATTCGGCAAAGCGACTGGGTAAAAAAATCATCTGCAATGTCTTTGAATTTGTCAACATCTATCAGATTATTTTTCAATCGGGAGGAGATTGCGTCGAGCATTCGAGCCGGTGGAAAGTTTGTGGTATCAAGTTCACAATCCTTGACGGCCTGTTTGATACATTTGGCCTGGTCGGTTTCGTCATAGATACTAAAGTTGGAATTTATCTTTGCCTTGTCAGCATACCAGCGAAGAATTCTAACGCATAAAGAATGATACGTGCTGATATGTGGTTGGGTTACCGCAAAGCGGCGTCCCTCGGCGGAAGTTCCAAGAACAATCGCCCTTTGGCGCATCTCGTCAGCGGTTTTGTTGGTAAAAGTTATTGCACAAATATTGTGCGCCTGAACGCCTGAATCAATAAGGGCTGCAATTCGGTATGTAATGACGCGGGTTTTTCCACTGCCGGGGCCGGCAAGGACAAGTAATGGGCCTTCAGTATGAAAAACGGCCTTTTGCTGAGAAGGGGTCAATTGTTGCCAGAGTGTGTTGTGCATAGCTTATGCCCAATAGATGCTGGGTCATTTTGTCTGCTGTTCCAACTGTTTTATCAATTTTTCCTCCTGTTTCTTTAACTGCTCGGCAAGTTCGGGTCTCTCAACCTTTATCCGTCCAAGCAGGTTTTGTCTTAAGTTAAGCGGATATTGTTGGTCGTTAAAGAAGTCCACAAGTGCAAGATACCTTAACAACGGAAACTCAGGAAGGTCAATACGATTTTCATCTTTAAATTCCGATTGGTATTGTTTGTGAACTTCTATTGCTATATTTTCCAAGCTGGCTGCCTCGTCGTCATCTCGCATTGAATACCTGAAATAGCTTTCTCTCAGCATCATTAGTATAATTTCTTTTGCATTATCTAAGCCGATATCCTTCAGCTCGTCACTGAAGCGCTTTCTGACATAATTAACAAGAGGAACTTCGAATTCAGGCAAAGGATACAATTTTCTTAATTGAGTATAAATTTTTTGTGCATGGTTCCTGTGACCTGCTTGGTAGAAGGAAAGCATGGCATTTATGAGCATATTTCGATGTCCATGTTGAAGGGATTTGTAGCTATCACTGTCTAATTGTTTGTATTTTTCGAGAACTGCCAGTCGCGCTGTGTTGCATGATTCAAACATCCTCAAATCCGGTCTCAAAAAAATTTCCTTAACATACGTCTGAGACTGCTGCGAAGGAGAACCCTGAGTTTTTTGAACCGGCACATCATAGATGAATATTTTTCCATATCGGAAGAGATTGTTCAAGCAATGACCGACAATACGGTCGGTATTAATCTCAACTGCCTCGATTTGCCGGGATTCGTCTGCGGCGATTATTTGCAGGCCTTTGACGGCCCAGTATATTGCGTGACAATCAGCGTGTCGCCAATCCAAAGGCAGGTGCGTATTTGGGTCGTCCCAGTTAATGGGACCATACATCTTATTCAGTTCGACCATCATAAGCGGGTCAAGTTTCCAAGTATTGCGCAGGTGGTAGGCTTTGGCAAAAATATCAAACTTTGCAAGTGCCTCCGTGCCTCTAAAGTCGTCTATAATCTTGCCGGCTTCCGGATTAAACCTGCCGGCGTTCTGCCTTAAAGATAGATAGTTGCTTACAAAAATACTGTAATCAGAATTGGAGAATGCTTTGTCGGCAGATTTGAGAGACGTGATTAGTTGATTAACATTCTGGTCCGCAGTAATTTCATCCCATTTTGTTGGTGCTTTTAAAAGAGCATCGAAATACTGGTTATCTGCCGAACCAAGCAGTGGTTCCATTTCCATAGCCAGTTGCAGCTTGTAATATTTATGTGCGTCATCTAATAGGCCACCTATTTTATGCTGGAATATTAAGGCAAGTTCCCGATAGAGGCCAATGCTTTTGGGATTAAGTGGAATGCCTTTATCGCGGAGTAATTCGTAGCCGTTTTTAATCCATAGCCAGCGTTGGTCTGGTTGTGTTGCGGGGATGGCAACAGATATGTTATAAGCCATATTCCATGCCTGGAACTCCCAGACAGATGCGAACCGAGGTTGCAAGATAGTTATCCAGTCAGCAAGTTGTTTCGCATCAAAGAAATGCCCCTGTTCCTTTAGTTTATCCGCCCGCATCCATAGGATATCTACTACCAGGCCGCGAAAAGCTCCGGTAGCGACGGTTGCAAATGCCAGCGAAGGAGGAACATTTTCGGGCCTTTCGATTATCAGGTTCATATCCTGACGCTGGCGATTTATGGAATCGAGTTGTACGCCGGCGCCGATAAGTAAGCCACCTGCAAGAGCAACGCAAACACACCAAATTATTACGTCACGCAAACGCATAAAGAAAATTCAAGGCTAATAGTTGATAGTTCATAGACTACTTCCTATGAGCTAAAAACCGCAACTAAATTATAATTTTTGCAATCTCTCTAAAACTGAAAATCAATAAGGCGAGGAGCAACAGCAAAACTGCTTTGATACAAATCATTGAAAAAGCGACTCTGGCTAACAAAAACCAGCTTAATAATTGTCCGGGGACCAGAAACTTTGTAGGGTTAAATTTATCAAACTGGGGCAGGAGCAAAATTACAGGCCTGACAGTGTATTTATACACATCCGTTAAGTCTTCGCTAAGAAAGTCAAAGGATTCCAAACAAAAACCGCTGAAACTTGCAGTAAAGAAAATCACAAGGCAAAGCAATACTGCTACAGGGAACGAGAGAAAACTCGCAGCTAATATGCCCAAACAAGCCAGGAATATTAAACGAAATAATATCAAAAGAACAGCCCTGAGAAAATTACCGGTGAAAGTATCGGCTTTGTAAAGTACCTCCAAGCCGTCCTCCAGCGGAAAGATTACCACTGTATTGTTCAGAGGGACATTTGCAAATCCAACAGCCAGATGGCCGTCTTTGGGGATTACATTAGCGGGAACTTCTATTTCGTGAAAAGTTTGGACTGAGTGCTTATGGATGCGGTCATAAACTGGTGTTTTGCCTTCCACGCCGTACCTGATATGTTGATAGTCGCCCACGACCCATCTGCCATAGACTTGCGAATCGAGAGGATTTACAGAGACATTATATTTGAATCTTATAAACAAACTCTCATTCGGGTCGACAGGTTTAACATCATCGAATTCCCAGAGCAGCTCATGCCCGACGCCCGCAGCTTGTTTTTCAAGTTTTTTGATAGTGGTAAGATGGGCTTTAAGTTTTTTGGGTGAAATATCGTCGGGCATTTGGTCCATTTCTTTAAGTTTGTTGTAGATTTCATCGACTTCTTTGCTGACATCAGCTTCGATGGGTTTTATATTGGCACGTGCGGTGTAGAACTCATTCTTGGCCTGCTTCAGTTCAGCTTCGGTCGTATTATAAAATTTAGGCAGGTAAAGAGTAATCCCATATATTATAGCTGAAAAAAGTAAAAGCAAGGCCACATCCAGTAATACAACCCCAAGTAGTTTACCAAAAAGCAGTTGAAAACGACGAATGGGCTTGGTGATAACAGTATATATTTGTTTTTGTTCGATATCGCTCGTTATTGAGTAAATTGAGATTATTATCGTGAGCAGACAGAGTAAAAAACCGGTGAGTGAAAGACCATAACTTACAAAGGTCTGCAATCTGCCTTTCAAAGTACCATCGCCTGTCGATGTAGCACCCATCACCGGCAGCAGAACAAACAGCAGGACTATAAAGATGGCGGCAATCTTCATCCGCAAGGCCTGCTTTATAGTATTCGTGGCGATTGCCCAGATACTATGCATTGCCTCTGTCTCCTGTCTGGGATTTATCGGGACTACGGCAGGGCCTTCGCCCTGACGAGTCAGCTTGCTCGCTATCGGTGTCTTGAGCTTTTGAGTCACCCGTGAGCTGGTCTAAAATGCCTTTTGGAGTTTGTCCGGGCTTTGGGGCTTTGGATTCAACTGGTTTTGTTTTTACTTCTTCATCTTTAACAGCCGGTTTGGGCTCAGCCGATTTATTCAGCGCTGCTAATTCACTCAGCAACTGTTCATCAGGTTTAGGTTTAGCAGTCTCAATGGAAGCTACTTTCTTTGTTGTAGGTGGCTCGTGTGCAGATGGTTGTTGCGACACCGGCGTCGAGACAAGTTTATCGAGTATTCTTTCTGTTGCGGTTTTTGTAGCAAGAAAATCGCTAATTTGCGTGGAACTAACCGCACCACTTGTGGGCTGGGCCTGCTGCTCGGCTGTTGCGACGGTTTTAATGAAAAATGATTCGAGCTTATCCATAGGAGAGCTAACATCACAATCCGCATGCTCCTGCTTAACAATCTGCTTTATTTTCTCAACAGCTGTATTGCTAATAGAGCCGGTAGTAATTTGTTTTTTGTCTGTTTGCTGCAGGAGCTCCCTGACCTGCCCTTCGGCCTGGATTTTGCCGCCGTAAAGAATCGCTATCCTGTCGCATACATCCTCAACATCGGCGAGCAAATGACTACAAAGCAAAATTGTCTTGCCACGTTTTTTAAGCTCCAGGATTAAATCTTTTATCTGCCTTGTTCCGATAGGGTCAAGACCGGTTGTCGGCTCATCCAGTATAAGCAAGTCGGGGTCGTTTATCAGGGCCTGCGCCAGCCCAATTCTGCGTGCCATACCTTTTGAAAACGCCCCGACGGCTCTGTTTGCCACCGCTTTTAGCCCGACCATATCAAGCAAAGCCTCGATACGCATTTTCCGCACTTTAGCAGGCAGGCCAAATAATCTACCGTAGAAATCGAGGGTTTCGCGGGCATTCAAATACCTGTATAGGTAGGACTCTTCCGGCAAAAAACCGATTCTGGCACTGATTTTTGGGTCTGCACCATCGCCACCAAGAACAATGGACTTTCCATTTGTCGGATAAAGTAAGCCCAGCAGCATCTTCAGTGTGGTTGTCTTGCCGGAGCCGTTCGGGCCTAAAAGGCCGAAAACCTCATTGTACCGAACCTGCAAATTCAGGTCGTCAACAGCATAGACCCTCTCACGACCCCACCAATCGGAAAAAATCTTGGTCAAAGAAAAAGTTTCAACTGCATATTCCATAGTTTTTTACCCTGCATTCCCGATACCCTCATACTCTGATAACCTGGTATCCTGTTTCTATGATATCTTTATTTGTGACCAAGCTCTTCGCCGTAGCGGACAAGCCGAGCACTATTAAAAATAACTATCAACGAACCGGCAAAATGCAGCACCGCAGCATAAGTTGTTTGCAACCACCCTGCTATCGCTGCTGACATTCCGAGAATAATGAACAAAACTCCGAAAGAAAGGTTCTGATTGATGACGCCTCTGGTTTTTCGTGAAAGCCGAACGAGGAAAGGCACACGCTTGAAATCATCGCTCATAAGTGCAATCGACGCAGAGTTTATAGCTACATCACTTCCGGCAGCTCCCATTGCAATACCCAAATCGCCTGCAGCCAGTGCCGGTGCGTCATTTATACCGTCTCCAACGACCACAACAGTATGGCCGTCCTTTTTAATCTGCTCGACAATAGAGAGTTTGTCCTGGGGTAAACAATGCGCCTTAAAATCGGTGCAACCTAATTCCGCAGCAACACGGTTGGCGACCTCATCTCTGTCGCCGGTGAGCATAGTTACTCTCTTTATACCGATATCAAATAACTCCTTTACTGCATGCTGAGCTTCAGGTCTTGTTTTGTCCTGCAAACCAATCCAGCCGATGCACACCGAATCCTTCGCAACATAAAGGGTACTAAAGCCCTGCTCCTCGTGCAAAGATGGGTCGGGAACATTGCTTATATCTGTGTTGTTTTCCTTGAGGAAAGTATCTCTTCCCACTAAAATTTTTGCTGAATCGACTAATGCAGTTACACCTTTGCCTGGTATTTCCTGAAAGTTATCAGCCACGGTTAATGAAAGGTTTGCCTCTTTTGCCACTTCTTGCAGCGCTCTTGCAGCGGGGTGTTTACTCATCTGCTCGGCGGAAGCTGCTGCGGTTAATAATTCAGCCGGTTTAACATCCTCAGCGGGAGTAAGTTTAGTTACATACAATCTGCCTGTTGTCACCGTGCCGGTCTTGTCAAATACCATAGCCGTCATCTTGCCCGCAATCTCAAGGTCGGCAACGTTCTTTATCAGGATACCAAGCCGGGCAGAGGCTGAAATCGCCGCAACCATCGCCGTCGGGGTTGCCAGAATCAAAGCGCAGGGACAGGAAATAACAAGTATCGTAATCGCCCTGCTAATATCGGCGGTGAAAAACAAAACGATACCGGCAATCATTAAAATCGTCGGTGTATACCATTTAACATAGCGGTCGATTATCCGCATAATCGGTATCTTCGTCTGCTCTGCCTGTATAATCAACGACTGCACTTTGCCGAGAGTTGTATCTTTGCCGGCTTTGGTTACCTTAATATCCAGCGCGCCGGTGAGGTTGTTTGTGCCGGCAAAGACCTGCATCCCGGGCACTTTATCAACAGGCAAAGATTCACCCGTAATCGTTGCTTCATTGACAGAACTAAGACCTTTAATAACTTCGCCGTCTGCGGGTATGTTATCGCCCGGGCGGGCTCGAATGCAATCGTCGGGCTTCAAACTGCTGACATTCACCTCTTTCTCTCCCCCATTACTGTCGAGCAGATTAGCCGTTATAGGTGTCAGCTTTATCAGCGATTCAATCGAGGCGCGGGCACCGAGAGCGGTGCGTGTTTCTATAAGCTCGCTTAATAGCATAAAAAATGCAACAATACCTGCAGTTGTGTATTCTCCTGTTGCAAAGGCGGCCAGTATTGCCAGGGCCACCAGCTCGTCCATATGCATCTCTTTTCTGATAATGCTCTTTATTGCGTGCAGAACGATGGGAGCACCGAGCAGTATTGCGCCGACCATTGCTAAAAACTCAGATTGAAAACTGCCGATGCCATAGAGATACTTCGAGCGGGCTATACCGCTGCTTATAAGCAGCATTCCGCCGGCCAATGTTCCCAACAGAGCTATACTTACGCGAATCTGCTTGCTGTGGGTATGTTCAACAGCGATGTCTTGCTTAAAATGTAGATGTTCATGAGCCATAATTTCGTTTTTAGTATGTAGTATCTATTTATTAACTATTGTTCATTGCTATTTTTTGGATTTTGGTTTTATATTTGGGTCTCTGTTTAGTTGTATCCAGATTTTATTGCCTTTGGTGCCTTCGGTCGGCTGAATTATTATTTTCTCATCTACGTTATCAAGGACTTCCTCGATAGCGTCCAGATAGATTTTTTGAAGCACGAGTTCCGGACGCTTACGATATTCGGGAAGTATCTGCTGCAGATATTCGGCATTGGCTCTGGCGGTTTCCACGACCTTTGTTCGATAGGCACGTGCCCCTGCGATTTTCTCCTGCGCGGCACCGGCTAATTGATTCCAGAGCAATTCCTTTTCTTCCTGACCTATACTTTCGTTCTCAATGGTCTCAAGAAACTTATCGGCTACCGGGCCGGCTGCCTCGTTAAGGGTCTTTTGTGCGTAGGTTCTGGCTTCATCGATGGCTTTTTGACTGTCCTGACTTGCACTAATCAGGGCTTCAAATGCCTTATTAACCTGCTGGGGCCAGGTTATATCTGTCAGTTGCACAGATTCAACCTTTATACCACTTTCTATCTTATCGAGCTTCTGCTGCAATAATTGCTTAACTTGCTCCGTCACCTTGCCGACCTGCTCAAACATCGCTTCGTCAATGGTATAGTTGACCATTACTGTTACAACGACATCCTCGAACAGGTCTTTCAGAAACGGCGTTATGCTTTCCCTCATAACATCAAAGTATATCTGGCCGGATTTTACATCTTCGACATAGACATTTTTGAAAAAGCGTTCAGGATTTTCGAACTCGGGGTCTTTGACCTGATAAGTTAGCTGCCATTTACAGTGAATAATGTTGTAATCGCTGTCGCCTGAATCACCAATAGCTTCCGTCTGTTCTTCACTTCGAGTGATGCAATAACCGTCACGTATAGGGTCTAATACTGGTTCTATACGAGGTCTGGACCCCGGTCCCTGCGGTGCCTTTTCTTGGTACCAAAATGAGTTTATTGCCAAATTCACTTTTTTCTCTACAGGAATTTTTACAATCTTTTCTATTGGGTATGGAAATACCCAGTGTAAACCAGGCCCAAGGATTCTGTCTTCACGTTCACCACGAATCTTACCGAACTGTAAAACAAGCGCCTGCTCGTCGGAACCAACCGTCTCAAAACCAGATGCAAAGAACAGAACTACCAGCACTATCATTATTACCTTAAGGATAATAAAGCTGATTCTCAACGCCTCGGACAGGGATTTACCGGCTGCATCAAGCTCGACACCCGATGGCTTCTCCGGCGATTCGGGAATGAAATCCTTGTTTTCTTTGTTGTTATTTGCCATAAACAAATTTTGAATTATCTTTCAGATTCTTTTGGTTCTGCTGGTGCAAGGTCTGGCATTTCCTCAAGTAATTTGAATGGCGCTGTTTTAGCGCTAAAAACAACGGTTGCTCTCTCCTCTAATATCTTTTTTAGGGCCTCGATGTCCCGCAGGAACATTGCAAGCTTAGGGTCTGCTTCGAGCAATTTATAGTATTTCGCTGCTTCTGCGTCGCCCTTCCCTCGTATTGTTTTGGCCATTGCCTCTGCAGCGGCGAGCAGCTCTGTCTTTTTGGAATCGGCGTCGGTTTTTATCTTGGTTGCCTGGGCCTGTCCCTGGGCAATGGTGGCCTCTGTCCTGCGATTTCTTGCAGCTCTCATTCGCGCAAATACTTTTTCGGTGACGTCCTTGCTGATTTTAAGCTGCCTGATACCAAGTGTTCTTATTTCAATGCCGTAATCGTTCCTGACGCTTTGCGTTAGGTCAGCGAGCATCTCATCTTCGATTTGGTTAAGTTTTATTTTTGCCGGGTCACTATTTACAAATTCACTGAAAAGGTGTTGGCCGATTACCTTGTTTTGGGTATCACTAATACGGGTGCGCAACTTGCTTTCGGCTTCGGTAATGGTTTCAACAGCATTAAAGAACGCCAGCGGCTCGGCGATTCTCCAGACAACGTAAGTATTTACGATAATCGGCACAGCCCCTTTTGTCGTTGTCTCACACACCACGTCCTCTAAAACTCTCATCCGCGAATCAAATCTCTCTATTCGCTGGATGGGAAAAGGCCATCTGAAATACACGCCCGGCTCGGTAATCTGGTCTTTACTGCTGACCCTGCCAAAGGTCGCTTTCAGGGCCAATTCTGTCTCACTTACCTGAAAAGCAAAAAGAAGCAGAGCTAAAAGGCTGATTATCAACACTATGAAGATTGCACTGACTATATTTTTCATTTTCCGCTTGTCTCCTCAAAACCACTTATATCATATAAACTTGGTGTTAGTTTTTCCTTGGCATCGAATTGGAAAATTTGCGTATCGTTTGGGTCGGCTACTACGACATATTTGCGTATATTTTGAAGGGCCTCTTCAAAAGCCACTAATCTCTGCTCGCGTTTGTAAATTTCCTTCGCAGCTTCGTAGGCCTTAAACTGGCTTTCGAAACGCTCTCCTGTAGCGCGGGCAAGCGTTGCTCTTTCATAGGCGTAACTTTGGGATTTTCGCAATGTGCTGAAGATATCACCCTTTGCTTCAAAAAAGGCCTCATCTAGAGCATTGCCGAGTTTTTCAATTTGTTCTATGTTGTTTTGTTCTTTGGCTTGCTGGTATCTGGCTGCGAGGTCATAGAGCTTATCGCAATCTTCTACCGAACCTGCCAGCGTGCTTAACGTCTTGTTGCGTTCTGCAAGAGACTGAAGCACAATTGCCTGTTTCTCCTGCACGGCACCGATAACCTTTTGATAATCTGTCGCAACTTCGGGAGGCGGATGAATACCCTGTAGCCCCAGAAACACGATTTCGACTCCCAGCCCCGCCTCATCTGCGGCATCTTGAATCCTGTCTGTTAAAATCTGTTTGGCCTGGGCACGACCTGCTCCAAGCAAGCTCCGTTCAAGTGCAGCTTCATCATCTACTTCGATGCTGGCACTGGCTGCGAATTTCGTAAGTTCGCGATAACAAATGGATTCAAGCAGCTTTTCCGGCTTGCTATTTTTATAGATAAAAGAATACAAATCTTTGATTTTGTATTGAACCGGCACAGCAGCAATGACAAGACTTACCGGCACAGCCCCGGCGGCCGAAGTTGCCCCGGTCTCTTCGCTGGCTACAAGTAAATGATATTCTTCCTCGTAATGGGTCTTACCCCATAACAACGAGGTCTCACGTATCACCTCACCCGTCTTGGGGTCGGTTTTGGGAACATAGCCGATGCTGATTTCCAGGACCTTTTTCGCAGGATGCTTATATGCGATATCTATTGGCCAGGGCCATTTGAACGTCAATCCAGGCCCAACATGTCTGACCTGCCCGGATTTGTCCACAGGATTGCCAAAGTGTTCTATTATTGCCTCTTCATTGGGATTCACTACAACGATGCAGCTCAACAGATATAGTGTAACTGCAGCGAATAAAATCAAAGGCGATATCGCTTTTTCGAGGAGTTTGTAGAACCAGGTTTGAGAGACCTTAAAACCGAACTGATAGTCGATTGTCTCCGCCGCACTGCGTAATATTCCCCCCGGCTCATTGATAATTCCCAACAGTCTGCTGTCGAAGGCGCTTCTGGCATATTGGTCTTTTAAGCGGGGACGATATATGTCCAGGACAACATTTAGAGCGGTTTCAGCACCAATGGCAACGAGCAATATCGGGATGACCCAATCGATTACATTTACCACCCCGAACCAGTTGAAGTGCGCCAGCGCCAGGCCTATTGCCAGAGCGAAGCACAAGACAGCTACGCAAAGCAGACTGCTGCCGCCGGCCCTTAGCGGACGCCAATTCGGCTGGACCGACATACCGGTGGCGTAGCGTGAAATCAAAAAGCTCACAAAAGCTATCGCCGTCATACAAATTGCACAAGGCAACGCCTGCTTCGGCTCGGCATCAATGCCACTGGAGATGAATTTTAACAAATATATCCCGATACCTATCTGGTAAGCAGCGACCAGAGTTGAGAATATAGGAATGAACCACTTTTCGAGTATTTGGAGTCGGCGTTGAGAAGCAGCGAATAAGGCAGAACGCTCATCACCGGCCTGAAAGATAGTAGGACCTTTCTCAGGTCTGGTTAATTGGCTCATATCAAGCTTTTCCTGCTCTGCCAGACTGCGCATATGGAATTGAATAGTGAGGACGAACCAAATAGAAGCTGCTGAAAGAAGCAGCCAGCCAACCGCAGAGATGGCAAAGAAATCACTGCCTCGGCCGACAAGAAAACAGATACCGAAAAAGAGCACGCTCAAAATCAAGGATGCTAAGGCAACATGTTCTGGGCGTTTGGATGATACTGTCATTTTCTATCTCAGTTTTGCTATTTGAACAAAAGACCTTAAATACAGTATTCAACTATATGTTCAAGCTCTTTACATGTCGTTGGTTGAGCAGTATAACAATAAGTGCCAATTTGGTATAGGGCCTATTGCGAAAATTAACTCCTGAAATCGGGCCGATGTCCCAAGGGCAGGAGACCGCATAGCCCCGAAAACGAGCGTTGAACAATGTATAAATTATTTTCAATAGCGAAAAATACTTTCATAGAAACTCTAAGACAACCGGTCTATGCCATAATCATCGTCGCCGCCTTATTTATGCTCTTTATGAGCCCGTCTTTGACGATGTACACAATGAGCGACGACAATAAACTCTTGCGTGAGCTGGGATTATCTACGCTGTTTTTAGCCAGCTTGTTCATAGCAATATTTTCCGCTTCTGGAGCTGTGGCCAAGGAAATTGAGAATAAGACCATCACTACCGTCCTGAGCAAACCGGTCCAACGTCCGATATTTATTGTTGCGAAATTTTTAGGTGTGGCCGCTGCCGTTGTGCTGGCACATTATATTTGCACTATCGCCCTTCTGATGGCAATCAGGCACGGCGTCCTTGAAACCGCAAGTGACACGCACGACTGGACGGTCATAGCCGCGGCAGCAATCGTTGTTGCGGCTGCATTTCTGTTAAGTGCTTTTTTCAACTATGCTTATGACTGGAAATTTTCGTCAACAGCCATTGTGCTAACTGCCGTATTTGCTACATTTGGCATAGTGTTTTTATGTTTTATTGACCGAAACTGGCAGTTCAACCCAAAGCATAACGGTATAAATGCGCTGGATGTTTACGGGGCGGTATTGTTATTGTTAGCTGCGATTATAATTGTGGCGTTAGCGGTGGCACTTTCGGCCAGGTTTAATATCGTGGTAACGCTTTCGGCCTGCGTTGGGATTTTTTTGTTAGGGCTTGTAACCGATTGGGCTTTTGGTGAATTGGCCAAGACACAAGTATGGGCAAAAATATGTTATTTTTTAGTGCCAAATCTCCAGGTTTTCTGGATAAGTGATGCAATTTATGAGGAAAGCCAGGTTCCCCTAAAATATGTACTCATAGTTGCTTCTTATGCATTATGCTATACGGCAGGTATCCTCGCCTTGGCCGTCGCCCTCTTCCAACGCCGACAAGTTGGATAAAAAGCATCTAAAGTATAAAGTACCTAAATGCAGTCAACGCAATAAATAACTTTAGACACTTTAGCTCACTTTAGCTCACTTTTTATAACAGCTGTTTCATCGCAGTTTTGCTGCTTCGGGCATCTGGCGCAGTCGCTCCAGACCTTCATCGGCAGCTTATCTTTATCAATCATTTCAAAGCCGAGCTTCTCAAAAAAGCCGGCGTCCAATGTAAGGGCAAAGACCTTCGGTAACCCAAGCTCCCCTGCCTGCTCAACCGCCGCTGCCACAAGTGATTTGCCTACTCCCTTGTTTTTGTGCCCTTCATCGACAGCCAGCGATTTGATTTCCGCCAAATCCGACCAGATTACCTCTAACGCACAGCATCCGAGAATCTTGCCGCCGTCTTCCGCTACGGTAAAGGCCTGCAGGTTTTTATAAATATCAGCCTTTGGCCGGTACAGCATCTTGTCCTGCTCAGCATAGTCGTTGACCAGAGAATATATGGCCTCGACATCCGATATTTTAGCTCTGCGAGTATTCATAATAGAAAAGTATAGCCAATAAACCAAAAAGACACAAAAGAAATTAGACAAAGGTAAATCCCACGCACAACTGTGGCAGGCTTCAGAGTGCCTATGGGGAAAACGTCTGGCTTCTGAAGGTTCTCAGCTCTCTTGGCAGGAGTTTATTAATAACAGGCCCTTCGCCGGTTTCTATGAGCAGTGTCCCGTCGTCGCTCAACAGCTGAATGTCATTGCTGTCCGGAAATTGAAACATTGCTTCCGGAGTGATAATCGGAAAATCTTCCATTTCGGTAAGGATACCCGTTGTCATATCGTATCTATAAAGTATTTGTAGCGGTTTCTCGTCGGTTGACTTATGCGAGCCGGCAACGATAAGATACTCACCAGGTGTGGGTGAATATTCCATACTTCGTATGCCAAGATTGTCAAGGTCCAGCAGAATAGGAGGGCCAAAGTCTGCTGGTTCTCCGCTTAAAACCACTTCCTCCGGATTATAAAGCTCGATAATCAGGGCATACTTTACGTCATTAACTTCCGGCCTCGGATTTCTAAAGCCGATAAACATTGAATCTCCCTCTGCTGATGTACACAATCCCTCGATGTTTAATCCGTCTTTTTTGGGAGCGAGGTCCGGAATTTCATTGGGGTCGATGTGGCTATCGATTACTCCTATTGCATCGATAAGGCCTAAGTTATAAACCAGGTCATACGCTATCAAATCATCTACAAGACTGGTGTAATTGCCTTCTACCGTAACGTTGAAGTCCTGACCGACTTTGGTAATGGTCATTGCGAAAAATTGATACCTGCTGTACCAGTATTTACCGTCTTTATTTCTGCCGTGGGATGTTATCCAGAAGATTTTGTCGCCGAACCATGTTGCTCCTTCGATATCGGTCTCCGGATGGCAGGGGTCGACATTCAAAAACTGTCCGACATTCGCGTCGGCGACTGAAGCTGAAGCCGGATTATTAGAATCATAAATGCAAAGCCGATTATCCTCATCATCACCCACAACAAAAAGGTTGGCGTCGATTACTGCCGCTGCCGAAGCGTCGGCTATTTCGCGGTATATTTCAAACGTCCAGGTCGTTTTGGGATTTGACCATTGGGTCTCATTGAAATTGCCTGATGTGTCGCCTGCTTTGACTTTGTACGTATATTTTGTGCCGGATGCAAGCCCATTTGGTTCGAAGAATTCGTTATACTGCCAGTCGCTGTCCGGGCCGTTGCCTGATTCGCATTCGAAGTAATATTGAACGCCATTGAGCAAATCGATAGCGACAGTTGCTGCCATATAAATTGACTGTGTTGTGGTAGTCATTGGTTCGGTTTGCCAGGTCATGATATTCGGCTCAGGTGGAATCCCGTCAGCACCAACGAGCCAGTTTTCTGTGAGTGCTTTCAGGTCATACATAGTTACATTTGAATCGCTCGGGGGGATTGGGCTTCTGCACGTCAAACCGGAATCCATCCAGTATCCGGAAAAAACCGAGAAATCATCAAAGTCGACATCCCCGTCATCATCAAGGTCACCTGTAGGCCGAATTACAGGAAGTAAAGACATAATTGCATTTTCTAACACCTGTTTTCCATCGTCGGTTGAGTTGTCGAAAAATTCGTATGTCATTTTCGGCATTGCGAAGAAAATGCGCGGTGAATTTGGCGCATAGTATGAACCATCGTAATAATTTGGTTCACTGCCGAGCCAGCGGGCGATTACAACATTACCGTCGCTTGTAGCAACGACCGTGCCGTAACCCGCCAGGCCCTGGTCGGAGTAGTCGATATCTGTACTCGTTGCGTATATATCTACCGTCCCGCCGGACGTGTCAATGCCCGTGAAGATTTCATCGTTGGCATCGGCAACAGTTATATATGTAAGCGGATATGAAATTGTATCGCTGCCGTCCAGCCAGTCCCATTCGGTATGGCCGTCGCTTCGGGCAAGTTTGATGTTGTGATTGAGGATGGGAACATTTACTTCGTTCCAGAATTCGGCATCATCATCGTAGTCGCTATTGCTGGCGTCTCGAGAAATGATGAAAAGGTCGGCGGATTCAAGCTCGCTTTTCTTGTTTTCGCTGAGGTTTTCGTCGTATCTGTCCGGGTCTATATGAACATGGACGTTTCCCTTGTATATATTCTGCAGAAATTCGGTGTAGCCCCGTTCAGATTCGGTCGAGCCGCTTGTAATGATAATGATATCGAATGGATCGGAATGAACTACACCCGACAGAATCGTAAGTATGGCGAAAACAGATATAAAGAGTTTGACTCTCACTCACCACTCCTGTAAAAACCCCATGATTCCAGCACCCATTATGAAATAATCATACATCGATATAACCATTATACCAAAAAATGGTGAAAAATCAAAATGTTGCCCTCGATTGCTGTTTCTTTTGGGCAAACGCATATTGTCCTTTGCTTTGCTAAAAAAGCGAAAAAAGACTGGAAAAGTGGTGCAATATTACTAAAATAGTCCACTTATGCGATTTATACTCATCGATAAGGTTGTTTCGCTGGATAGCGGCAAGGAAATAAAAACTGTCAAGAGCGTTTCTTTGGCTGAAGAATATCTGGCGGACCATTTCCCCTCCTTCCCGGTGCTGCCCGGTGTATTGCTTCTGGAAGGATTGATTGAATCAGCGTCCTGGCTGGTTCGAGAGGCAG
>CAYTTK010000012.1:0-29815 GCA_964440735.1 uncultured Pirellulales bacterium | reverse complement strand
TATTAGAATCTTTCCATTGCTCAATTGATTTTACTTTAGCGATATGAGTAATTGCGGAAACAGGTGCAACCTGATATGCTGCGATACATTTAATCTTGAGAATCATACTTGGATGAATACGAATTGCGTGCCAACAATTTTCTCCAATAAAAACTTCCTCAAAACCGTCTTTTCGTGCAGGTACAACAATTGTGTCAATTTCAGATGGATCGATAGTTTTCGTGTAACTTGGAATCCCTTTCTTATTAGGAGCTACAGGTACAGAGATATCAGCCAGAAAGGGTTCAAATTGATATATTCGTTCCCCCTCATAGTTAACATAGCGTTGCAATGTTATAATTTCTACTGGAAAACGAAATTGCCTCATCAAAGCACTTTCAAGCTCATCTGATATTTCATCAATAATAACAAGGACATTAAATTTGTCGTCCCCATATATCATCTTTTCCAGCAGGAAATCTATATTTTCAAAATCGTTTTCGTTGGCATAATCTACGCATTTTTCAAGTGCTTCTCTGTCTTTTATTAGGGCCTCTTTGACAAGTGCTTTAATTTTTTGCGGTGAGGTTTCAAACGACAGTGAAAACTCTAAGATCTGGACAGCAATGTGCTTCAAAGGTTCATGTTTTACTAATTCATTTTCTACAACATATAATTTTGGTTCTTTTGTACTCGAAAGGTCTATTAAGTAGCCGTCTGGTATGTTCTTTATCTTCCCTTTTAAACCTATTTTCTTTTTGATATCGAGATAAATTCTATCTTCGCCAAATAAATCCTTTTGTACTTCAAGTATCGCTGCTTCAAGGTCATCTTCTAGTTCAAAAGGTTCATTTTCATAAATTTTATTAGGCGTCCAAAGCATTATTCAATTCTCATTTATTTTGCACCATTGCATGATAACATTGTTTGCAAAATTTTTTTCTATGCAAAGAATGTAAAAACTTATCCTTTATATTTTCCGCATAATAAATATCTCCTGACTTAATTAATTGAAGGCAGTTTGTGCAATTATGGTCAGTCCGAGCCTTTGTTTGCTTATAATAAATTAGATTGTCGTATTTACTCATTTTTTATATCACCTTTTCTCTATAGGCGAAGCATAAGTCTAATTTATCGGGTATCACCCTAAATCCTGTCCCGTGGTCGTGCGGCCTTCCATTCGAGTATTGTCCTATTCGGATATCAACGAGGATAACTCCTTCTTTTAACAATTTCACAAAATTGTCAAAATCAAAGTCACTTAGTAACCACGCTTCGTTAAACCAAAACTCCTCGTCAGAACCGTGACCTCTTGTTTCTGCCTTGACATACAGCAATTTTGGGAGTTTCTTTTCGAAGGAATTTCGCAGTGTCTCTTTGTCCCAATAAGCTACAATTTCATTTTGGCTCGTTATAAGATTTACCTTATCTTCTTCAATTTCTATCTTGAATCCTTGCTCCCCTCTGAGTTGATTGTGTCTTATAGCGTTCACCGTAGTATGCAAGTCCTTCCCACCACTTCCAGTCTCGGAATCATAACCGAATCGATCAAGAAGGGCGGAATTGGCGCCTCTTGGCAGGGGTGATTTGGTAAATAATGTGAGCATACTGGAAATGTTTTTCCTTGCGGATTTTAACTCTATCATCGCAGCATTTGGACCAGGAACGTTATTCTCAGTTATTCCGAGGATGTCCTCTAATGTTTTTCCTATGCCCGTATTGCCAGCGCGATGGGTTCTAACATAACCCATCTTTTTTACTTCTTTCAATTTTTCTATTAGTTCGGGATAAGTTATGATGGCCTCCAGAAATCAAGTATATATTCAAAAGTTATGGTGAGAGTAATGTAATTGCTGGGCCAACCGAAAATACCTACTTTATTTACAAGATTTCTTTTATCCCAGACTATTATATTTCTGAGTTCATAGCCGACTTTTTCTAATGCTTCAATAACATAACTGTGTATAGGGTATCTATGATTATTTTCCCACAAATCATTGACGTTAATTACGCAATGCGCTTTGGGTTTAAGAAGAGGTAATATTCCTTTATAGATCTCGGCTAGTGTTTCTGCGTATTCTTTTGGTTTCATCGTTCCGAGGTCACGAGGATTATTTGAATATTGCAGATTTTTTTTGTAGTGCTTATCTACTCTGAGATTTCCACGAGTACTCTTATGTAATCTTTTGCGGTTTAGCATATTAGCATAAGGAGGCGAAGTTACAGATAAAGAAATAGTGTTTTCTTTCAGGTATTTTGGGATATTGATAGCATCATCACAAATTGGTATCTGTTTCGTGTTTTCTCCGAAGTCGATCTCGAGCTGAGAAAGTCTTTTATTGGTAAAATCAATATATTTTAGGCTAAGGTCAAAGCCCACTGCGTTCCTTGCCGAATCCCTTGCTGCTATCAGCGTCGTACCAACGCCCACAAAAGGGTCAAGCACGAGCTCTCCCCTGTGAGTAAAAAGTTCGATACATTTTTTAGGCAAAGCTATTGGGAATACCGCAGGGTGGATGTCTTTATCTCTGATATCTCGTTTCTCATAGTATAATTCCCAAATAGCGACTTGGCTGCGCACCCAGTCTTTAGCAGTAAGGCAGTTCATGTGGTTTTGGGGGCAGTCACATGTGCGCTTGTAGCCTATATCCGGGAGCTTTTTTGGAATTTCGCTTTTTTTAGTTGAATGTTTTTTCTCAATTACTTGTGGATTGTGGTTGTTAGGACTAACCGTGTATGTCCGTTTATCGATGCGATGGATCGTTACCGTATCGTCTGAACGGAGTTTGTGTAAATGGACAAAATCCTTCACCCATTTTCTTTCTCTAAAAATCCAGCGTGGACGATGTGTTGTTTTATCAACGGGAATATCTGTTACGATGGGGTCTGGTAGGCCTTCGACTTGTAATGTGATGGGTTTACCAAGTCCAGATTTTTTAGATGAACCACCGAAGACGTACGGTGGGAAGAAGTCCTTGCCACAAGAACTCAGATTTAGATTTCCGTATTTGCTGGCTGCCTCTGTTAGTTGGATTACGCAGGAATCCATTTCTATCTTACCCATTACGATTAGATAATAACTATCAACATCCTACTATGCAATAATATACCAATTTCCACATAAGAGCAAATAGGGATTTCGGGATTTGTATTGAAAAAAACGGCGGTAAAACAAGGAATGATGGTGTGTCTAATTGGGTAAATTGAGAACCGCAAACTCTCCGTGATATTTCTTCGCTGCCTCATTCCGCCTTCGTCAAGACTTCGGCGGACAAGCTCCTGCCTTGAGTTTTGGGTCGCTAATCGAAGTTTAGGACAGCGAATTCGCCGTGATATTTTCGGGCGGCTTTGTCATAAGCACGGGCTGCCTCAATCTCAGAATTGAAATATCCGAGATTAAAACGTTTTCCATTAAAGCCAATCTGGGCGCGCCATTTCTTTGTGTCTTTGCGCCAGGTTACCCCATTGTATTTTGAATAAGAGGTTTTTGGCTTGGAAAATAGCTTGTTCATGCCATTCTGTACAAATGTTGCCGGCCTAAGATTGGCTTTTCGATTGTCTAAGCCGTTATGATTGATATGGTCAACGACAAAAGGAAAGGGAGGATTGATAATCTCGCGATGCATCTTGATATAGAGGCGCTTATTTTTAGCAATTCTGACATTTCGGCAAGCATAAAAGGTGCTGTTACTTTTGGAAGCGTACCATTTGTATTTTTTCAGGTGCTCGTAATCTTCGGGGTCAACGATGGCGTATTTGCCCCGCGTTAAAGGTATCCGCCGGAATGGATAGCCGTAGCGAATCCGACGCTCCAATAGCGCAAGCCAAACGAACGGCTGGCACAACTGGTCGGGAATTTTGACTTTTACGGTGAACTCCAATATATTCACCACCCCATCCCACATAGAATCTTGCCCGAAATTCGAAGCACTAAGCTCTAATTTCTAAACAAATCCAAATGACCAAAATTAAAATGACACAAATGGGATGTTTTGAAGATTTGAATATTTGAATTTTGACATTGTCCTTCGACTTTGCTCAGGATGGTGAGCATGTCGAACCATTTCGTGCTTCGATATTCGTATTTCGTATTTGGCGTTTTTCGCCGGAAGGCCGAAAACGACGGCCTTTCAATATTGGGCGAACCTGCGCGAATTTGTCGAAAATTGGAAAATTTTTCGAAAGTGAAAATGGTGTAAGTGCCTGTAAGAAAAGAAATAAAAAAAATTTTAAATATTCCGGTTTTTGCTCGTAACTACCATCGGTTTTGGTCGATTTTTTTTCGTATGTCTTTGTGTATTCGTTACTTATGGCAGATTATTTCACAACCATCGATAAATTAAGGACTTACATTTAGCTCCAGCATGCCTGTTTTTCTGGTTTTTGGTTATTTTTGGCGGTTAGATATTTGTTTTTGGACGGATTCGGGTCAAAAATCACACAAATTTAACGAAAAAATTATTGTTACTAACGAGTTTGACGATTAGAATAAAGAGTTTAGTTGTAAGAATTAACGTCTACCAAAGCTAAAGAGGTACTTAAAATGACATTGACAGGATTAGCGAACAGTGGCCAGTAGTGGAACAATTGGCCGGTGCGGTTGCGTATCTACTGCATATGGTGGCTTTGAGATGTTGTTTCTGCTTCACTGTTGGGATGCAAACGAGGTTTATCGGAGGCGACTGATGTAGTGTAAAGAAAGACTACAACCTCGATTCGTCCTGAGTGTTTCTGAAGTGGAAACTATATAGTTTCCACTTTTTTTATCCGGCATTGATATAAGTGCTGGGTTGGCAAGAGAAAAGAAATTGGCGCCAGATAGGAAAACAAAGGTAATGAGCCAGGAATTAGTAAGAATCGTCGATAACATCGCACGCGATAAAAACATAGACAAGGAGTCTATATTTGCTGACCTGGAAGAAGCCATGGTCTCGGCGGTCAGGAAGCATTTTGCTGAACCGGACAGCGAAATAGTCGTCCATATCGACCGGGACAGCGGAGAAGTTACGGCATTTAAGAGTGGTGAACAAATCGATATTAAGCAGCTCGGGCGGATTCCAGCTCAAACTGCTAAGCAGGTAATTATCCAGAAAATACGAGCTGATGAAAGAGATAGTATCTATGCCGAGTTCGTCCAGCGAAAAGGGCAAATCATAAGCGGCACGGCTGTTCGATACGAAGGCGGAACACTGATTGTTAATCTGGACCATTGGACCGAAGGATTTATGCCAAAAGGCGAACAAATAATGGGGCAGACTCATCGGCCGGGTGAGAGGATTCGATGTTTGATTCTCGATGTTAAGGAAACTTCCAACCAGGTCAAAATTATTCTGTCACGAACGCATCCTGATTTTATTCGTCGCCTGTTTGAGTTGGAGGTTCCGGAGATTACTGAGAAGATTATCGAAATCCGTGCGCTGGCACGGGAGGCGGGCTACCGAACTAAGGTCGCGGTCGCTTCGCTCGATGAGAAGGTTGACCCCGTTGGTGCCTGTGTTGGTGTGCGGGGCAGTAGAATTAAAAATATAGTTGATGAATTAGGCGGAGAGAAAATAGATATTGTTCGCTGGAACGATTCGTCTCAAGTGCTCGTGGCAAATGCCCTGATGCCGGCAAAGGTCAGCGAAATTGCACTATGCTTTGAACTTGGTCGAGCCACAGTTGTTGTAGATGAGGACCAACTTAGTCTGGCTATTGGAAAACACGGCCAGAATGTCCGATTAGCTGCGAGATTGACCGGCTGGGATATAGATATACTGACTCCGGATGAGTACAACCAGGGTATTGAACAATTGACAAGCTGTGTCAAAAGTGTAGAAGGTGCTGACGATACTCTGGTTGACAAGCTGATAGCGCTGGGTGTTATATCCGTTTTGGATATGGATGATATTGGGACTGAGCCGCTGATTAGCGAATTGAATATTGACCCTGATGTCGCCGAGAAACTGGTTGCAGCAGCACAAGAAGAAGCAAAACGCATAGCTGCCGAATCGAGACAAAAACAGGCAGAAAGAGAATTAGTTGAGCAGGCAAAAAAAGCAGAAGATGAACAATAGGATTTTGAATTTTTAGTTTTTTGTTGCCTGTTGACTCAGCAGCAAAAACCAAAAAAAACTTTATGGCAACTACAAGAGTTTACGTTTTGGCTAAGGAACTGGGAGTAAAAAGCACTGCCATTGTGAAGAAGTGTCAGGATGAGGGTCTGGACGTTAAGAACCATATGTCGGTGATATCTGCTGGTCTGACGGCGACTATTCGAGAGTGGTTCAGTGAAGGAGAGAGCGCCACATCAGTTGAGATGGCCAAGAAGGTTGACCTGAAGAAGGTTCGGATTAAAAAGAAGGTAAGGCGAAAGGGGCCAACAAAGAAAGTAAAAGCGGCCAAAAAAGCCAAGCCGACCAGCAAAACTATTGAGACCGCTGCTCAGGCAGCCGAACCACAAGCCGATAAGACAACAGAATCTATAGAGGGCAAGCAGGAAGCAGCAGCGGTTGCAGAAGAGGAACCGAAAAAGCAGGAGCCGGAACCGATAATTCCAGCCGGGCCGATTTTGGAAAAGCCCGAGCCGGCTCGACTAAGCGGCCCCCAGGTAGTCCGGGTCGAGGCACCGGAGCCGTTACCGCGACCGAGACCCAGATACGATGAGCCAGTTACCGAGCCGTTGATGTATAGTGAGGAAGAGGAGGGAGAATTCGTCCCACCTTCGTCCAAAAAGAAGAAAGAAGAGCCAAGACGGTACAAGGAGAGAACACATGGGCGCCGGCGAGATGAGCAGGATGTGGAAGTACCGAAGAAATCCAGACTAACCAGCAAATGGCGCCAAAGAGATATTGAAGAAAGGCAAGCCCGGCTTATTGCGGCTGGCGGCGAAGGGCTGCGTTTAAGGCCTATGCGGAAAATCGCCTCTAAGTCTCGTATGGAAGCCACTGTGGTTGTCAGGCCGCAAAAGGCCGTCATCAGCGAACCTATTGTGGTAAAGGACTTATCCGCAGTTCTTGCGGTTAAATCAGGAGATATTATCAGCAGATTAATGCAACAGGGTATAATGGCCACGGCCAATCAAATTATAAGCAGCGATGTTGCCGAACTGGTCGCTTTGGAGTTCGATACTGAACTGGTTATTGAACGCAAAAGCACACTGGAAGAGCAAATACGGGATGAATTTGAAAAACGCAAGAGAAAAAATCTCAAGAAACGGTCGGTGGTGGCTGCGATGCTCGGACACGTTGACCACGGCAAGACCAGTCTGCTGGATAAAATCCGTTCGACTCAGATAGCATCCGGCGAAGCAGGTGGTATCACACAGCACATCGGTGCGTCTGAAATTACGTGGGACAATAAGAAAGTGACGTTTCTTGATACTCCGGGACACGAGGCATTTACAGCTATGCGTGCCAGGGGTGCTAATATGACTGACGTCGTGGTTCTGGTGGTTGCCGCCGACGATGGGGTTATGCCCCAAACTCTCGAGGCGGTAGCACACAGCAAAGCGGCAGGTGTGCCGATTATTGTGGCGTTGAATAAAATAGACCTGCCCGGCTGCGATGTAAATCGTATTTACGCTCAGTTAGCTGAACAGGGATTATCACCGGCAGAATGGGGAGGCGACACCGAAGTTGTGAAAACCAGTGCGGTTACGGGTGAGGGTATAAGCGACTTGCTTGAATCCCTCGATTATGTAGCTGAATTGCTCGAACTCGAAGCCGACGACACAATCCCTGCAACAGGTTGGGTCGTTGAGGCGAAGATATCACCGCAGCAGGGTCCGGTGGCAACTTTGTTAATCAAAGAGGGCCGATTAAGTAAAGGCGATGTGGTATTGGCCGGCAGGGCCTACGGTAAAGTAAAAATGCTGAAGAACAGTTTCGGCAAGAATATCAAGACAGCCGCAAGCTCTACGCCGGTAGAGATAACCGGGCTTAGCGATGTCCCTCAGGCAGGCGATAGATTTTACCGTCTGGATGACATCAATCGGGCCAAGGCCGCTGCCGAGGAAAATCAGATACGCTCGAGAGAAAGTTCCCTGGTCAAGCGGTCGCAAGTAACGCTGGATAATTTATTCAGCCAGATAGAAGCTGGCAAAACAGAAGAGTTGAATCTTATAATCCGGGCTGATGTCCAGGGGTCGGTTGACGTTTTGACGAAATATTTATCCGAGCTCAGCACAGACGAAGTGAAAATTAAAATTTTGCAAGCAGCAACAGGTGGAATTACTGAAGGTGATGTCGTGCTTGCTGAAGCATCGAACGCAATTATCATCGGTTTTAATGTTATCAGTGATGAGCGTGCAGCCAAGATTGCGGAAGCTCAAGGCGTTGAGATAAGACTCTACAATATAATCTACCGTATAACGGAAGATTTACAAAAATCAATGGTCGGTCTGCTTGAACCGGAAGAGCAGGAGAAAAGCATCGGTAGAGCGGTGGTGAGAGCAATATTTAAGATTTCGCGAGTTGGAACGGTGGCAGGCTGCTATGTCAGTAGCGGGCACGCAGCAAAGAATGCGAAGGTGCGATTGATACGCGACAACATCGTTCTAAAAGACAACCTGATTATAGAGTCTCTTAAGCATTTCAAAGATGATGCTCGTGAGGTCAAGACAGGACTGGAGTGCGGCATCAAGATTGCTGGATTCGATGATATTAAAGTCGATGATGTTTTTGACTTCTATGAGATTGTTAAAGTAGCCAGAACACTATAATTGTTACAGGTAACTCGTTTCCCGTGCTCCAGAGAGACAGATTATTATGGCAACGCGCAGACAGGAAAGAGTGGCTCGCGTGGTGAAAGAAGCGGTCAGTGACGCTATTGCCAACCACCTTAACGACCCGCGAATTGAAGGATTTGTGAGCGTTACGAGAGTTAACGTGGCGGCGGACTTACGCAGCGCAGATGTATATATCAGTATTTTCGGCAGAGACGACACTGCACAGGATAAAACTTTTATAGCCATAACGCATGCAAGGAGCCGAATACAATCACTGCTGGCCGGTAGGTTGCAGAGCAAGTTTTGCCCTGTTTTGTGTTTTTACAAGGATGAGAAATTCAAAAAAACGCTGGAGATTATGAAACTAATAGACCAGGCCGTCAGCAAACCCGAAAAAAAGGATTTGGTTGACCACGAAAAAACCTGATTTTTTTAAACGGTGAAACATCCAGGCGTTTGACCGTTTAATTGACCCCGCAGGTGTTCCTATGAAAAACAGCAAAGAGTATTCAAAAAGATTACAGGGATTTTATCGCTTATTGAAGTCCAGGTATCCGAAGGTTGTAATAGATAACCATGCAACAGTAGAGGATGCTCTTGTTTATGCTATCGTTAGCGAAAATATGAGCGAACCGGAAGCAAAAGCCGCTATTAAGCGGTTCGGAGACTATTTTGTTGACCTGAACGACTTGCGTGTTTCACGCCCGGAGGAAATTGTAGAGCTGTTGGGCGGGGATACTCCCGTTATAAGGGAGACAGCTTCAACACTTACCAGGGCTTTAAGGTCGGTTTTCAATGAATACAATGCAGTAAGTTTAGAGGCGTTGAAAAAGATTTGCAAACGGCCTGCTAAACAAGCTCTCGAGAAAATAGATGGAACCAGCCGTTTTGTGGTTAACTATTGTATGCTTATGTCCCTGCAGGGCCATGCCATACCGCTTACAAAAAAGATGATAGAATATCTAAGAAGCAACGAGCTGGTTTACACAGAAGCCGATGAGCGGGGGATAGAGGGCTTTTTGACAAAACAGATTCCGGCTAAAAATGGCTATGAATTTTATACCCTTTTGCGAAGCGAAAGTGAGTCACCCAGGATAAAACTGGGGAGAAAAACCACTCGCAAAATCAAAGTGGAAACTACAAAGAAAAGGAAAAAATAAGAAATGTTGTAAAAAGGCTTAAGATGGCTGAAGCAATATTAAAATTAGGAATTCCTGCAGGCAGTTTACAAAAGTCAACAGTTGAACTTTTGGGCAAAGCCGGCTTCCACATTCTGGATTCCGAGAGGAGTTATTTTCCAGGTATAGATGATGAGCAAATCAAGCTTATTATGTTGCGTGCACAGGAGATAGGCAGATACGTTGAAGATGGTGCGCTCGATGCCGGTATCACTGGCTATGATTGGATAATGGAGACCGACAGTGATATAGTGGATGTCTGCGAACTTGCCTATAGCAAAGCCACAAGCAACCCTGCAAGATGGGTCTTGGCTGTGCCTGACGAGTCACGCGTTAAAAAGCCGCGAGATTTGCAAGGTGGGATAATTGCGACCGAGTTGGTTAATGTAACGAAAAAATATTTTGCGGACAAAAAGATTGACGTAAAGGTAGAGTTTAGCTGGGGGGCTACTGAGGTAAAGGCCCGGCTGGTGGACGCAATAGTGGAACTTACCGAGACCGGCTCGACACTTGCAGCAAACAATCTGCGGGAGATAGATACCGTGATAATATCCACGACGAGACTGATTGCAAATAAAAAGGCCTGGCAGGATAAATTCAAGCGAGAAAAAACTGAGAATATTTCGATATTGCTTCAGGCAGCTATCGAGGCCCGCAGCAAGGTCGGCCTGAAAATGAACATAAAAAAAAGCGACTTAAAGCGCGTTTTGAAGATACTGCCCGCAGAGAAAAGCCCGACAATTTCTGACCTTGCCGATTCCGATTACATTGCAATAGAAGTCATTATTGACGACAAAATAGAGCGTTCTCTGGTCCCGGCCTTGAAACGTGCCGGCGCTTCAGGCATCATTACTTATCCCCTCAATAAAGTTATACACTGAATGCCAGAGAGATGTGGAAAGGGCGTCAACACATCTTTTGTAGGTTGTTTTTTTGTGTACCGTTTATTTAGCTCTTGCGAGGTAGGAGCCATCGTCGGTGCTGATGCGGACTACATCACCGATGTTAATAAAAGGAGGCACGCGGGTTTTTAAACCGGTCTCCAGAACGGCTTCTTTTAATTGATTTGTTGCGGTTGCGCCTTTAGGCATCGGCGTTGTTTCAGTAACGGTCAGTTCAACCACCTTTGGCAGTTCAAGGGTCACGACATTGCCCTGATATATGAGAGCTGTTAAGGGTGTGTTATGCCTGAAGAATTTTATCGATTCGCCGATTAAGTCATCGGACACAGTAATCTGGTCGTAGGTCTGATTATCCATAAGGATATGTCCGGTATTGTCGGAATAAAGATATTCCATTTCTCGCTTATCAAGATATGCCTGCTCAATATCCTCGGTAGAACGCAGGCGCTTTTTAATCAATACCCCGTCAGAAAGTCTTCTTAGCTTAGTTTGCACAAAAGCACGAAGATTTCCCGGGGTAACATGTGTTGCCTGAAAACAAATATAAAGCTCGCCGTCCAACGTCACTGCCATACCGGGTCGTAAATCATTTGCCTTCACACTAAGTCTCCTTATAAGCGAATTACATCATCCGTTCTTCGTAGTAATACTACGGAGGATGAATATTAAATCATTGGTTTTACCGTATCTATTGCATACTTATCAAGTATCAATTCAGGAAGATATATCGGCTTCGGGTTTTAATAGGTTTAGGCCTGAGAATCTTATGAAAAAAGCAATCAAGATTTCATCAAAAGGTCAGAAAGAATTCGGCTTGTCTAATTCCCACAGGAAGGTTAAAATAACATTTTTTGAGGATGAAAAATTTAAGTCACAAGGCCTATGTTTTTGGTATGTGGCCTGTAATCTTTAATTGATATTGATGATATACCAGGAGAATAGATATGGGAAAGTTGTTTTGTAGTAAGGTTGTATTATCTTTTCTGGGACTGCTGATAGTGCTTTGTCTATCCTGTGGCACAAAGGAGTCCGGCACTGGCACAGTAGTTGATACAGATAGCGAAGTCTTGTCCACCGAGACAAAACCGGAACAAGCAGAAGCAAAAGAGCCGGAGATAAAACAGCCACCGGCAGGAAAACCAGAAACAGAACCAGCTGGCGAAGCGCAAGAAGAAAAGAAGGCCGAGGAATCGTCCGTTGTTGAAACGGTTACTGAGCCATTAAATGTTGTTGCGAAAATAGGTGATTATGTCATCAACAGAGAAGAGCTTGAAAAAAAGCTAATGGCGAAGCTTCGACCCGAGGAATATAGTGTGCTCAGCAAGCAAGCCGGGCCGGTCGATGCCAAAACAGTACTTTTGGAAATGATTGCAGAAAAGGCGATGATAATGGAGGCCCGCAAACAGAACCTGACGGAACGTGAAACAATACGCGCGCCAATTAAGCAGTCTAAAGAAAGAGAACTTTTAAGAATGTTGTTACGCAACTACCTTAGAGGTAAAGTAACGGTTACTGAGTCAGAAATAGAAGAAAAGGTAAAAGCCGACCCTAATTTAAGCAGAGACCGAGTAAAGGCAATTCTCGAAAGGTCAAAAGCCAATAACCTTATAGGTCAGTATTACAGTGAGTTGTATAAAAAGTTCAACGTTCAAAAGGTCTGGGATAATTTCGCCAAAGCAGCCGAGATTCACCAAAGACTTTTAAATAATCCCATAGGACCCAGAAGAATGAGATTCATCCGAGAAGTTCAGATAGAAAATGAATTGACGCAGGAAGAAAAGAACCTTGTTCTGGCAAAGTATGATTGTGGACAGGTTACGTTAAAGGACTGGTTCGACACTTTGTGTGAGTTCGCACCGCCATCTCGCCCAAAAGATTTACATACACCGGCGGGCGTTGAACGATTATTAGACGGAGCTTTGAGCAAGGCGGTTTTTGTCTCTGAAGCCGAGTTACTCGGACTCGACAAGGATAAAAACTTGCTTAAGCAATTAAAAGAGGAGGAAGACAGAAGACTGCTCTACGAAATGGCAAATGAAACGGTCAAGGATATCAAAGGCCCGACGAATGAAGAGGAGATAATTGCATATTTTAACAAGAACAAGGAATCATTCGCAATAGAAAAGGGGCTTAAGATAGACCAAATCTGGTGTCAAGACCGCAATACTGCTGAAAAGGTAAAGGCCGAACTGGATAGCGGCAAGGATTTCGAGTTGGTTAGACATGAATATTCTTTATATAAAAGAGACAATCCCTTTCATACATCTCCCAGCATAGAAGGAATGTTCTTCGATGACTTATGGAAAGGCGAACCGAACGAAATTATAGGTCCGCTAAAGGGTTTTTACCGTAACAGCTTCAAGTGGCGGGTAGTCAAAATATTAGAAAAAAGACCCCTCCAGTTGAGAGAATTCTCCAGTGAGATGAAAGAACCTGTTAAATGGAGAATAGTGGCTGAACAAAGAAATGCTGCCCTGGCCGAATATAGACAGGAGCTGCTGAAAAAATATCCATATAAAATTTATGCCGATAGAATCAAGGATATTGACCCGCTGAATATACCATAGAAATCATAGGGAAAATCGATACGCTATAGGATTTTATTAGCAACTAAACTGCTTTTATGTTTATCTATTTGCGCTTCAAACTAACGGCTTAAAATGGTTTTTACACTACACAGATACATATTTCGTGAGCTTTTCAAGGTTTTTATTCTGGCGGTAGTGGCCTTGACGTTGATTTTGAGCTTATGCAGTGTTCTACGGCCCGTTCAGGAATACGGAGTAGGACCTCGCCAGGTCGTTCATCTTATAGGTTATTTTCTGCCGATAACGCTGACATTCGTATTGCCGATGGCGGCTTTATTTGCCGGGGCACTGGTTTACGGCCGATTCGCAAGTGATAACGAACTCGATGCCTGCAAGGCCAGTGGAATCTCACTGCTGACGCTGATTTATCCGGGGCTCGTTCTGGCGATTATAGTGGCGATTGCAAATCTTATTTTGAGTTTTCACATAATGCCCGCCTTCGTCCATCGTGCTGAAAAATCTCTAAAAGCAGACGCTAAACAGATACTTTTCCGCAATATAAAGCGAAGAGGATATTACAGACTGCCGCCGGATGGTGAGTACTTGATTTACGCTGACCAGGCCGACCAGCAAAGCGATACGCTTTCAGGGGTAGTCGTGGCGGAGGCGAAAGGCTATGGAGTAAAAAAGATTATCACCGCTGAAAGGGCACAAATGAAATTCAGGCAGGATGAAAGATTCGATGAATTACGACAGGTTCAAATAATTGCACATAATACATACCAGATAGGTCCTGAGGACGAAGGCGGGGTTTCCTTTGAATGGGGGTCGTTCACAGCCGAATTTGGCTCGCTGTTAGGCGACGATATAAAGTTCAAGAAGATAGTTGAAATGAAAAGAATACAGGCCAATCTCATGCAGTTTTATCCAATCGCAAAATTGGCTCGTCAGACCTATGCACAATTTACCACAGAGCTGTTGGCGCAAGATATTGCGACTACAATAGCTGAGGATGCCAACAGCTTCTATAAACTGTACAGCGGCGAGAAGCTCGTCGAATTCACCGCAGCTCATGTTACACCTGATGAAAGAAAAGTCCATCTGGATGGCGGAGTCGTTGTCATTGAGTCTGATATAGATAATAAACAGCGTCTATGCACCCTCAGTGCTGCAAGGGCCTTGCTGGCTCTTGAGGGCGATGAATTTGCCCCGACTTTCACAATGGACATATACAACCCTACCTTGAAGCGGGCAGACGGCTCAGAGGACTTAAAAATGCGGCATATTATTCGCGGCTTGATTCCGCCCCAACCAGTCAGAGATAAATTCAAAACCGGAAACATTCTGGATGATATTAGCCCGCAGGCGATATCATTGGCATTGCAAAAAGAGCCAGGCTCAGTACTGTTGGCTCTGCAAAATAAACTTCAAAGAAGCATACAGACAACATTAGCTGATATAGAAGCCGAGATACATTCCCGGCTGGTGTTCGGAATTGGCTGTGTATCGATGATATTGATTGGTATCGGTTTAGGTATTATTCAAAAGGGCGGGCATCTTCTGAGCGCTTTCGGCGCAAGTTGTGTGCCTGCTGTAGGATTGATAGTGTGCATAATGAGCGGCAAACATATTACCGAAAACCTTGGTTCGCAAAGCGTTTCCGGCATAGCTTTGATGTGGGCCGGATTAGCATTTTTGTCGCTGTTGACAATTGTTATATTTTATCGATTAATGAAAAATTAAGAATTGTGCATTGTCCGTAGTTTGATGTTCATATTTCATTGTTTGTAGATACAAGATACGAGTGATATGAAGACGTTAGACAAATATGTGGCAAAGAATTTTGCGGTCGGTTATGCAATTGCATTTTTTGTACTGATAGGGCTACGAATAATTATTGATTTGTTCGTGAACCTTGATGAATTCGCGGAACACGCCGACCTTGGCACCTTGGCTATTATTAAAAATATATTTATCTTTTACGGTCTGAATAGCACTGTTTACTTTCGTGATTTTGCGGGAATGATAATGGTAGTTGCCGCTGCGTTTTCCTTAGGTAAGATGGTTCGCTCCAATGAGCTGGTGGCCGTGATGGCTTCTGGAGTCAGTCTAAAACGAGTGATTGTGCCGATTATCTTTCTTGCTCTGCTGCTGACGGGTGTGCTGGTAATCAACCAGGAATTTATAATACCGCCGCTAAGTGATAAGCTTGTGCGCGGCCAAGACGCTATTCCCGGCCAGGAATCGTATGATATTTGGTTTATGAGCGACGATAGGGATTCGCTAATTTGCTCTCAAAGATTTGATGTGGAAACATCAACGCTATATAAGCCGACTATCATAACAAGGCGGAGAAAGACCGATTCTCCCATATATGAAGTAACAGGACTTATAACCGCTGATAAGCAGGTTTATAATTTCGACACGAAAAAGTGGGATTTGATTAACGGCCGCTCTATCGAAAAAGGAGCCAGAAAGGGCGTCCGGTCCATTGATTCATACCAAAGCAATATCACTCCGAAGGATTTACCTGTCAGGCGAAAGTCCGAGCACAAAAATCTGTTAGGTTGGCGGCAATTAACGGCCCTTACAGAGCAGGCAGCGCATGGAGTAAAGGTCACAGACCGGCGCCAGCTTTACAGCGAGAAACACTTTCGTGTTACCGAGCCGATTATCAACCTTGCAATGCTAATGCTTTGTCTGCCGATTTTGGTTTGTCGAGACCCGAGGTCGATGAAGTCGGCTGTTATGATTAGCTTTGCTATGGTAGGGGTGTGTTTTGTCTCGACTTTTATCTGTAAAATGTTCGCTCCGGAGGCTGGCAGCTTTTATGGAATCGGATTTTGGGCGTGGATGCCTGTCTTTATCTTCCTGCCGATAGCTTTTATCGAGCTGGATTCGATGAAAACGTAGCTTCAAAGTGCACCTTTGGAATGTATTGCAGCTTCATTGTCCGGGACTAAAAGAGGAATTTCAATTGTGTGCCAAGCACATTGATGTCTTTCCACTCTTTAGCAGACCTGCTTGACTGCCAGAGGTAAAAGATATTTGCCTTGATATCTTTCGAAAGATTAAAGGAGGTGCCGGCGTAAAACCTGTTTCTGTCAATATTATCATCGTTAAGCGTAATAAACACCTCATCGGCCACGTAGGGTTGTAAATCAAACTTCGTTAGCTTGAGGGGAAATTTAACCGTGACTTTGTTTCTATACCGCCAGACGTCTTCTTTATTTTCTCTATCGCGATATTCAAATCTCGCTCTGTTGCTCACATTAAGGTCAAACCATCGGGCTTTTAATGTGATATTGATGTGCGGCCGGTTCTCCTGGCGCCATTTGCCTTTGCCGTCTTTTTCGAAAACCTGCCTGTAGTTGAAGCCAAGGTCTATCCAATCTGCAAAGCTCTTATAGATAAATCCCAGATCTGAATGGTGATAATAAAGGTGTCCGCCATCGTCTCCAAGGCGAAACTCCTCCTCAAATACACACTGCCAGTCTTTGTTAATATCAGAAGAGACACCTGCAGTACTCCAGTGCTGAAAACCCTCGTCGTCATATCCAAAACAAGACCTGCTGATTGATAAGGTGGCTATCGCCACTATAACAAAACACTTCCGCTTTCTTGCTTGCACCAGGAGACTCCGACAGTATAAAAAACCTTGCCATCTTTTTTTAGGGTATATTTAGGCGATATTGGCCATCTTTGTCAATGTTTATGTAATATGGGTATGCTATTTGGTGTTACCTGCTGCATCCTTAGACTTTATAGCTGTGCGGATTTCTTTATTTATTCTGACGCTGCACCACTTTTGTCCACACATTGAGCAGTAGTCAGCAGATGGTAATCCTTCCGCCCCAATTTCTTCGCAAGCTTCACGGTGCATTCTTTCTGCCGTCTGCGGGTCAAGGGAATTGGCCAGATGTGTTTTCCAGTCCAGATTTGTCCTCGCAATGCTCAGTTTTTTATCTTGTTCGGCGGCGTTTTGTAAGCCGCGGGCAACATCAGCTGCGTGTGCTGCGATTTTCGCAGCAATTACACCGGCCCGGACATCATCGGCGTTCGGCAGACCCAGATGTTCTCTCGGCGTAACATAGCACAAAAACGATGCGCCGTAAAAGGCAGCGGCGGTCCCACCAATAGCCGATGTTATATGGTCGTAACCGGGAGCTATATCTGTTACAACCGGCCCGAGGACATAGAAGGGAGCGCCATTGCAGATTTCCTGCTGGATTTCCATATTGTGTTGTATCTGGTCAAACGGCACATGGCCTGGGCCTTCGACCATAACCTGGCAGTTCTTTTGCTGCGCCCTCTGGGTAAGTTCGCCCAGGGTTTTCAATTCTGCGATTTGTGCCCCATCGGTAGCGTCGGCGATGCAGCCTGGACGCAGCCCGTCGCCGAGAGAAAAGCTGATATCATATTCGGCTAATATGCCGCATAAATCATCGAACATCTCATACAGGGGATTTTGCCTGTTGTGATATAACATCCATTTGGCCAATAGTGCTCCGCCTCTGCTGACAATGCCTCCAATCCGCTTTTCAAGTAATGGCAGGTGTTCTCTCAATACGCCGGCGTGAATTGTAAAGAAATCGACACCTTGTTTTGCCTGTCTTTCGATAATCTCAAGGATTGTTTTGTGGTCTATATCCTCGACGTCTCTGCCTTCTATGACCTGATAAATTGGCACCGTTCCGAAAGGCACCGGACAGCGAGCTAATAGTTTCTCCCGGGTTTCATCGAGGTTGCCTCCGGTACTTAAATCCATAATGGTATCGGCGCCGACGGCAAGTGCGACTTCCATTTTTTCAATCTCAGCATCCACCGAGCAGCGGACACTGCTTGTGCCGATATTTGCATTAACCTTTGTCGTGAGTGCCCGACCTATTCCGATCGGTTTGAGGCCTGTCCCTTCGACAAGCTCAGGACAGGCTCTGAGCGAAGCCGAAGGGTTGGATTTTAGGTGCAGTTTGTTCGCCGGTATTATCAATCGCCCTGCTGCTGTTTCGTCGCGAACAAATTCGGAGTCCTGGCCTTCGGCCTTGGCGACAAATTTAACCTCGTCTGTAATAGTTCCAGTTCGTGCTATTTGTAACTGTGTTGCCATTCTTTTCCCTTTTACCACAAAGGCACCAAGATACGAAAGTGATAATATTTTTTTGTCTTTGAGACTTCATGTCTTCGTGGCTAACTTTCAAATAAAAAATCGCTTCGCAGGGAAGCGATTTTGCCATAATTTGTTAAAGCCAACCGCTTTCCTACGCAGGTTTCTCTGCCCCCGCTGTTGCTTTCGCAAGAAAACGCGGGGGCGATTATCCTGATCAGGTTCAAAGGGTTTTTTTCTCAGGTCCCGCACCAATTGAGCTTTGGCTCCTGCCTGATTGGTATGGGGCCACCCCTAGCGAACTAAATCTATTATACCTTACTGTGTCCGGTAGTCAAATTAATAATTGGCAAGAGTGTCATTCCTGCGTAAGCAGGAAGCCACTATATATCATCTCATTATGGCTGGCAATTCGGGTCGCAGGGGTCGCCGCACTTGAGCCACTGGTCGGCGAAAATGCTAAAATCTGTAAAATCGACAAAGCAATCATTATTCAGGTCAGCGGTCGGCCAATCGACGCAAGGGATGAATATATAAGCCGATCCGGAGTCGCTTCCTTTGTCATCATCTCGCTCCGCCCCCACGATTGCGAAATCTGCGCTGATATAGACATAATGGCCAAAGTAGTCGTATTCTGCGCCATCTGAGGTGGTGAGTTTTGCCTGCTGAACCCAGCTTTCACCATCCCGCCTGAATATATAAGCCGAGCCGAAGTTGCTTCCCCTGTCGTTATCGTAATACGCCCCTACGATTGCATAATCACCGCTTATAAAAACAGAACAGCCAAATAGGTCATTGAAAGCTCCATCCGAGGCGAGGAGCTTTTGTCTTTGCTTCCAAGCAGTGCCAGCCCAGGCCGGGCCGGCTAAAAGTAAACAGGAGAGAATGAATACTACAACCCCAAACCATTTCTTGACTGTCGTCAGACAAGTTTTACTTAGTTCGTTTGTTAACATAACCCATCCTCCTGTAAAAAGACTTGGAATATGTAAATGTAATTATATCATCTGCCAGCTTTTTAAGCAAGCAAATTCTGATTAATTTTATCGGGACTGTGGCAGAGCCTTTGCCCTGACGAGTCAGATGGTTAGCAAAGGCGAGTGTGAGCAATTGCGGGTTAGAATCACGCAGCCGGTTTCAGTTACGAGGATGTCATCTTCTATTCGGACACCAAGTCTGCCGGGGATATATACGCCGGGTTCGATAGTAATAATCTGACCGGCTTTTAATTTACCTTTGCCTTTTGTCTTGATATAAGGTAACTCATGTATCTCCAGGCCCAGGCCGTGGCCTGTGCCATGGCCATAAGCAGGCAATCTTCTTTCTGCAATTATTTTTCTGGCAACTGCATCTACCTTGGAAGTTTCTACGTCGGCTTTTATCATTTTTATAGCGGCGGCCTGCGCCTCCTGCACAGCATCGTAAACTTTTTTGTAAAAAGCAGTCGGCCTGCGGCTCGACTGAGCTCGTCGAAGTCCAATGGCAAAGCATCTGGTAATATCGCAGCAGTAACCTTTATATTTCACTCCGAAGTCTATCAATATAGTGTCCTTTTTCTTGAGGTTTCTTTTGCTGGGTCGATGATGTGGACGCGAGGCGTTTGGGCCAAAGGCAACAATGGTATCGAAGCTGTTCGTTGCCCCGAGCTTGCGAATCTGAAAATTGAGCATACCGGCTAATTCGTTTTCGGTTACACCCGGCTTGATATATCCAATAGTTTTTTTGAGGGCTTTTGCCGCTACTTGTGCGGCTGCTTTTATGGCTGCAATCTCGCTGCTGTCCTTACTGCTACGAACAGCTTCGATAACATTTGCTACGGCTTTGAGCCGAACTTTGATATTTTTTTTCAAAAGCTCGAAGTCTGCAAGCGAGAGGGACTTTTCAACAGCTATTTTTTGTCCTGTTTTTATCCTTTTTAGCAGTTTAGCTAAGGCCTGTGCCAAATGTAAGGAATCTTGGCGCTGGATTATCTTACATCCGGCACATTCTTTATGTGCCTGTTCTGTGTACCGGCTGTCGGTTAAAAGATAGACCCCGCGTTCAGTAATTATCGCCCAGCTATCCTCGCCCTGAAAGCCGGTTGTGTAAGTTACGTTAGCCGGTTTTGTTACTATAAAACAATTTATCCCCTTTTTAGACAGTTCGATACGAATCGCCTTAATGCGTTTCTGGCTACGGCTTAACGCTTCGCCAAGACGAGTTTTTATTATTCTGTTATCCATCTTTTCTCCTTCTGTGGCTTTATCATCAATTCTGTGAATTGTAAATATAAATGCTTAACAATAGCTCGATAAAAAATAAAGTTTTTTTACTAAAAAGTTTGGCTTTTCCCTGTTCTATTTTTATATTTTCATTGGATTAGGACCTTGCTGGGGGGAAGAAAAACCGGTGGCAAAACAATTTTGCCAGCCTTTGATGTTTTCCGCTTGGGAGAAAAATCATCAATAGCGCCCTATTTTCCCGGAGAGGACGGCTGCTGCCGTCCTTTTTTTTATCTTGTCACAGCCACATTTTGCCATTACAATAAGCAAGCAGTTGGTTTTTATAATCTTAAACTGGTATTTAAGCTATGCTGTTTCCTATTCGAACAAGTATTTTGCCGAGAAAGACGCCATACGTAAATTACGCATTGATTGTGATTAACGTGGTTATTTTCTTATTGGCCCATGGCTCTCACCGTTGGATTTTACAATTTATGCTCACGCCTAACGATTGGCATTGGTGGCAGTTTGTAAGTTACGCCTTTTTGCACGGCGGTTTTTGGCATATTTTCTTTAATATGTTCTTTTTGTATTTGTTCGGCAATAATGTCAATGACAAACTTGGCCACGTTGGTTATCTGTGTTTTTATTTGGCTGGCGCGATATTTAGCGGCATAGGTCATATGCTTCTGCACTTGTCCTCATCGATACCTACTCTCGGGGCAAGCGGAGCCATTGCCGCTGTAACCGGTGCTTACCTGGTCCTGTTTCCGCAGACTTTGATTACTGTTATATATTGGCTGTTCTGGTTCATTGGGACGATGGAGGTGCCTGCTTTATATTTTATCGCCTTTAAGATGATTTTAATCGACAACGTAGTCGTCCGATATACACCATCCGTTGCCTATGATGCACACCTGGCAGGGTATGTCTTTGGTGTTGTGGCTACGTTAGTTATGCTCGCAACCGGTTTAATTCCCGTCAGCAATTTCGACCTGTGGGCAATGATAAAGCGGTGGAATCGACAGCGCCAGTACCGCGATGTTGTCTCAGGTGGTTACGACCCATTTACCGGCCAGACTGAAACAAAGCAGATAAAAGTCAAAGAGGTTGAGAAAACAGGCGCTCAGAAGCAGCGGGAAGAGAAAATAGCGGAGCTTCGCAATGGGATTAGCCAGAGAATGCTCGAGCGTAATTTTCCGGCTGCTGCCGATTTGTATCTGGAGCTTATGATGCTCGACAGCGAGCAGATTTTGCCCCGCCAGCAGTTGCTGGATGTAGCCAATCAGCTTACCAGCGACAACAAAGCTCACGAAGCGGCACAGGCATACGAACAGTTCTTAACTCATTACAGCAGCTACGAGCACGCAGAGCAGGTAGAGCTGATGCTGGGGATATTGTATTCACGTTATCTTGACGAGAAAGAGCTGGCAGGAAAATATTTGGAGTCTGCTGCCAAAAAACTCACCGACAAAGACCAATTAAAAATGTGCGAGGATGAGCTTGATCGCTTACAAGGTTGAGCCACTTAAAAGATATTATTATATTCGAATATGCCGGCTTTATATTAGAAACACCTAACATAATGAGATAGCGTCATTCTGAGCGCAACGGAATGTAACGGAGAATCTGGGTAGCGCAGGAAATTTTTCATCCGTAATACATATCTTTCGCTTTTCTAAGGACGAAAGTTCAAACATATTTTTATCTTGTTAGGGCTCTTAAACATACGGACATACCAATGTATACTTACGAGCTTGATTGGCCTTGTAAATCTTTCCAGACAAAGGTAGATTAACAATGCTATGAAAACTTTTTCCATAGTCACTCTTGGCTGCAAGGTTAATCAATATGAAAGCCAGCAGATTCGGCAGCTGCTCGAGCAGTTTGGACTTGACCATGTGGAAACTGCCGACAGGCCCAACCTGATTGTTGTAAATACCTGCTGTGTAACTCACACTGCATCAGCCAAGAGTCGGCAATACATCCGCAGAGCCCAAAGGCTCTGTCCCGAAGCCGTTATAGTTGTCTGTGGCTGTCTGCCGTCTGTGCAAATCGGCGAATTAAACGGCTTGAATAAAAACGCTTATATCGTCAAAAATCGCCAAAATATCACTGCTGCGTTAAACCAATTTGTCAAAGGCCGGTCTATAAACTCTAACCTTAACTTTGAAAACAAATTAGTGTCCAAACTTGAACTGCCGATGTTAACTTCTTTTAAGGGCCATACACGTGCTTTTCTAAAGGTTCAGGATGGCTGTGACGGATTTTGTACTTATTGTATAGTTCCTAAAACTCGTCCTCTTATTCAAAGTAAACCGCTTGAAAAGGTTCTCCGGGAGGCAAAGGCCCTTGTTGAAGCTGGCCACAGGGAAATTGTCATAACAGGCGTATTTCTTGGTGCTTATGGCCAAAATACCGTCAGGAGAAAAAACTGGCCCAACTCGCAAAACGGCAAATTGGCCGAACTCCTCGATGAATTGGCTAAAGTTCCGAATCTCGCAAGGATTCGCCTTAGTTCTTTGGAGCCGGTCGATGTATCGCAGCGATTGCTCGACACATTCTGCAAACACAGTAACATTATGCCGCATCTGCATTTATCGCTCCAGTCCGGCTCGGATGCTGTCCTGAAAAGGATGTGCAGGCAATACACCGTTGAAGAATTTCGAGATAAGGTTGAGTTAGTTAAGTCCCGGCTCGACAGACCCGCCATAACTACTGACATTATCGTTGGTTTTCCCGGAGAAACAGATGCTGATTTCAACCAAACTGTTGATTTAGCCAAGGACGTTGGCTTTGCAAAAATGCACATCTTTAGCTTTTCGCCGCGCAAAGGCACCGCTGCGGCAGGGATGCAGGATACAGTAGATAACAAAGTTATAAAGAAAAGAGCACAAATATTGCGTGATTTGGATGTTGAGCTGGGCTTGAATTTCCGCCAGAAATTTATTGGCGAAACTGCTACAATTCTGATGGAAACTTGTCTGACGACAGTCAAGAATAGTAATCGAAGACCCTGTGGGCGAAGTGACAGATATTTTATGGTCTATCTCGAAACTTGCCTGACGTCGGCAGTCAGGAAAACACAGAATATGATGGAAAAAAATGAGTTCGTGAGGGTGAAGTTAGTTAAAAATAGCAAAAATGGAGTAATTGGACAACCTTAACCGCAGTGGAGTGGCAAATACAATCCGGCTTTAACATCCATATCATTCTTCCATCCTGGTAAAATCAATATGTTAAGTTCAGGCAATCTGGGGGATTTAATGGGGGGAAATTTCAACCAAATACGCGGTGCCTCCAGAAAAATGAGGGAAAAGTAAGAAAAAATTTACAAAAATTTCAAAAAATTTACAAGAATCAGGCAAAAATTTACTCTTTAGAGAATATCACACTAAAGCACTCAACGGCATAAAATGCCCCAAATTCAGCATATTGCTACATAAACAGTTGCAAAAAAATAAATTAGGGGAATTTATCTTGTAAAAATTTTTTTCTTGACCAAAAGCCCCTTAATTTGGTATAAATAAGCAAGGTGAAGTCTGTGGTTTATGTGTTTTCTAATTTGTTGATTTTTGCAGTTTTTCATTACTGAGGAGGTGTTGTTATGGGAAGTACAGGGTAGTATCGTGGCCCTGTATTTCACAACTGATACCTTAAATATCTCAATATTAACTGAGGGAAGGAGGTAAAGTCAGGTCCTATAAAAATTTTATAAAAACATAGATTTTAATAGAGGGGGCATGGTTTAATTGTTGTTTTATTTGGAAGAAGACAAGGTGTTTTGGTATGTGGCCAAAACAGAAGTTTTTTACCTTTTTAAGGAGGACTATTATGTCTAAAAAATTTATTTATCTATTATCTTTTGTTCTTATTTTGGTATTGGCCGCCAATGCCCCGGCAGCAGAAACAAGAGTATGGGATGGTGGTGGCGGTGCCAACAGGCTCTGGGACCTGCCGGCGAACTGGGTCGGCGATATTGTGCCCACCGCTGCTGAACATGCCGACATTGACATCAACGATGCAAATTGTCTGATTGATGCCTCCGTGACCGCCACTTGCAGAGAATTGTCTGTCGGCAAAACTAAAGGGCCTTGCTATCTGTTTATGACCGATGGCAATCTTACGACCACCAGCGTTTTTAATATAGGTGATGAGCCGGACTCCAATGGCTTTTTTATTATGAGCGGCGGCAACGTTAGCACTGGTGGTGCGCATCTGTATATAGGGGATGGGTCTAATACCGCAGGAAAGAATCCTGCTTATGGTACCTTAATTATAAGCGGTGGTGAACTTAATGTTGGTAATAAAATCTATTTGTCGAAAAATTCGACTGGTAACAGTTGGATGTATGTGGATGGGGGAACTATAAATACCGTTGACGACTTTGAGATTGGGCAATATGGTAATGGTTATCTCGAAATTACAGCCGGTGACGTCAATTGTGGTGATGCACTCAAAATGTCTCTAAATGGTGATTCTGCTTCTGGTGGTACTTCTCATATTGAAATGCTTGGTGGAACCATTCTTACCGACTCCCTAAGGATGAACCCGGATGGCATAAATCCTGAAGGAGGCCAAACATCTACTATAAACCTGTTTGGCGGAACTATACAAACTGGTGATATATTCATGGGCATGGGTGCCGTTAAGCCCGTAATAGATATCACAGACGGTAACTTAATAGTAGAGGAAGATGCAGAGTTGCCCGAGATATACCAGCATATAGCCAATGGCTGGATTATCGGTTACGGCGGCTTGGGCAAAGCGGAAGTAGATACTTCTGGAGGTGTCATCACCGTAACAGCCCGTTTGGTTGACCCGAATCTCGCCACGGAAATTTATCCGGATGATTATGCAACAATTGACTGGACAGCTGCCGGTCCTACTCTTAGCTGGCAGCCAGGGGCAAAAGCGGTTACGCATGATGTGTACTTTGGAACCGACTCTGACGATGTCAACGATGCCAACAACTCTCCTGGGGTGTGGCCTGAGTTCAAGGGCAACAAATCCATCACAACTTATGACACGAATCAACTTTCTGTAGGCACGACCTACTACTGGCGGATTGATGAGGTCAACAACCTCAACACCACCTGGAAAGGTGATGTCTGGGAGTTTTCGGTACAAGACTATGTTATTGTGGACGATATGGACCAATATGGTGACGATGCCACTAAGCCCTGGGTTCCCGGCGGCAGGATATATTTCGTCTGTCGAGACGCCAGGTATGTTGGCGAATTGGGTGATTTGTCGTTTGGCAACTCAACCGGCGCACAGATAGGTTACTATAATGGTTTAGGAACCGACATTTCTGAGAGCACAATTGTTCGTAGCGGCCTGTCGATGCCGTTCTACTACGAAAATGACGGTGCTTTCTGGTCCAAGCCCGTGCCCAATTATTCCTATACGGGTCTCATGTATTATTCGGAGACATGTGCGAGGACTACCGGAGATAACAGTCTTGCAGACATTGACACAAATTGGGCTGTTCAAAATGTTGAGGCATTGTCACTGTGGTTTCATGGTGACCCGGATAACGACCCTAATATTCTCAATATGTATGTGGCTCTGGGAGATTCTGATAGTAATGCAGTCGTTTATTACACCGGTGATATAAATGATATAAAGAAAGCGGAATGGCAGGAGTGGAATATCCCCTTGTCGTCGTTCACCGACGTGACCCTGACAGATGTCCGCAGGATTTATATCGGCCTTGGTGAAAGGGGTAATGTCACTACCAAAAGTGGTAAAGGAATAATGTTCTTCGACGATATCCGCTTGTATCCTCCCAGATGTGTTTCTTCGATTCTACAACCCGAGGCAGACTTAGACGATGACTGCGACGTTGATTACGACGACCTTGATGTAATGACTGGTGACTGGCTCGAAAGCGATTATAACGGAGTAGGCCATGACGGCGTGTTGACGAACTTCCCGAGCGATAATTCCCAGTGGGTGGTTGACCCATGTCGCGGCAAGTGCCTCTCGTTTGACGGCATAGATGACTGGGTTGATATTGATGACAGAGAGTTTAGCAATTTCCAGGATAAGACAATCTCTCTGTGGGTGAATATAAAGGAGTTCGCTGCCGATTATCCGTATGTCTTCTGTTTCCAGAATGCCGAAGGTCCTACCTCCTACCGTATATATCTACGGACAAGATCTAGGGCGGAAGCGAATTCGGTAAGGGTTCACTTTGTGGAAGATTACTCTAAAGACTTTAACGATGTTCCTGACACCTGGAACCACTTGGCCTTTGTGTTAACTAATACCGGCAGTGACACGTGCACCGGTGAGTTTTACGCCGATGGTGCGTTGATAGACTCGATGCCTGGTCGGCCGAGACACACTGGTGGTGCTAAAGGTGTAAATTTAGGCAGCTTTAACGATGGTCAGGGTGGTTACCTGAAGGCGCTTTATGATGAGTTCCGTGTCTACGACGCAGCATTGTCAGCGGCAGATATTGGGTACTTGGCTGGATTGGGTGGCAGTCCTCCTACTGCTAATATGCTTCTACATTACGACTTCAATGATGTATCCGGCAAAATTGCTAAGAACTCCAGCTCGTATGTGTTTTACTGCCCATTGTTATCTGTCTCTGAGCTGTACGACAGTGAGCCGCTTGGCCCAGGGAGCTCAAGGTGGGTTAACTTCAGGGATTTTGCTATCCTTGCAGCCGATGATTGGCTTAAGGATCCAATGTTGTGGCCGTAGAAGTAATCAGCATTAATTAAACTTGCTCGCATTGACCTGCGAGAAAGTTTGATTTGAAACACTTCGGGGCCTATATCGATTAGTTCGATATAGGCCCTTTTTTTATTTGATTATTTTGGATTTGTTTTGCGTGTTCCCTCTTCAGTTGTGCTCACCATTTATCCCTTTTGGCCGGCGGACGGCGGAAAAGGAGAATCCTGTGGTGCAGGGGAGCGATTCTTGATATTTTCCAGGCACCCATAAATTCGGTATTTGACGTATAAAAAGGTCTCAAATATAATAACGATGCAAAGCTCGTTTTGTCTTTGTGTTCATAGAAAAATATTGGAACCTTATTCTCGTAGGAACCGGAGTTTTTTCCTGCATTGATGGAGTAAATATGTTGGCAAATGCAACCGTAGCCGATGTTCTGAGGCCTTATGCAAAAAGGTATGCTGTATTGTATGATATATTTTTGATTATCGGCGGCTCTTTAGTTATTGCAATCTTCGCCCAGCTTGCTGTCGGTTGGCCTGTACCTATTACAGGCCAGACCTTCGCAGTTTTAATGCTCGGGGCTTTACTTGGTTCCCGACGGGGCACTTTGTGTATTGTTACCTACATAATCGAAGGAGCTATGGGCCTGCCGGTATTCGCACACGGCCGAGCCGGCCCTGCAGTACTAATCAGCTCAACCGGCGGTTATCTTATTGGTTTTATTGTCGCTGCTTATACTGTGGGATTGCTGGCCGAGAAGGGCTGGGACCGGAGATGCGGAACAACGATTTTGGCAATGCTTTTAGGCAATTTAGTAATTTACACTTTCGGTTTGATTTGGTTATCTTTGCTGATGGGTAGAAGCAAAACTGTGCTGGAGGTTGGTTTATATCCTTTTATTGTCGGCGATATCTTAAAGACAATCCTCGCTGCAATACTTTTGCCGGCGGGCTGGAAATTGCTCCCCGATTCAAAATCAAAAGCGTCTCCTCCTTGCTGACAACACACAAAGATATTTTCTTGCAACCAGGCCGGAAAGAAGGGGTATATGTAGATAGCTATAGTTTTCAAAAAGATGGCCAATCGGGGAAAAGAGCATGCCGAATGCAACTTCGAATTTCTTCAAAGCGGCTAAGTGGAAATTACTACAGTTTCTGAACCGCAAACATATAACTGCGTAAGCAAAAATAAGGAGATTGGAAATGAAAAAGAAATTTCTAAAAAATTTGGTTTTATACGGTACTTTAGCTTCTGTTACCGTTCTTGCCTCGATAACATATTCGCACTGCCAGATTCCCTGTGGTATATACGATGACCAGGCCAGATTTACTATGCTCGCTGAGCACATTACGACGGTAGAAAAATCAATGAAGGCGATAGAGACTTTATCCGCCCAGGAAAAACCGGATATGAACCAGCTCGTCCGCTGGATTATTAACAAGGAAGAGCACGCTGACGAAATCAGTCATATAGTGACTTACTACTTTATGACTCAGCGAATCAAACCGGCAGAAAAAACTGATGCGAAAGAGTATGATGAATATATCAGCAAGCTGACTCTGCTTCACCGGATGCTCGTTTATTCGATGAAAGCCAAACAGACAACCGACCTGACTAACGTCGAGAAACTCAAGTCTTTGCTGGACGAATTTCATAAGGTGTATTCACACAAAGTCGGGTAGGATTAAAACATATTGTCAGGAATGAGGTGTATTATGGCAAATAAGAAACCTACTATAACATTTAAAGGCAATCCGCTTACTTTATTAGGCAACCAGGTGAAGGTCGGCGATAAAGCACCGGATGTGGAATTGCTGGCCAATGATTTATCAGCCGTTAAACTTTCGGATTATCGAGGCAAGATTTGCGTGCTCTGTTCAGTACCATCACTGGATACTTCCGTATGTGATTTGGAGACCCGAAAATTTAATGAGCATGCTACGTCGCTGGGGGATGATGTAGCAGTGCTGACTATCAGTATGGACCTGCCATTCGCACAGAAACGCTGGTGCGGCACTGCGAATGTGAAAAATGTCCGGACACTTTCAGACCACCGCAAAGCGGAATTCGGCAACGGATTCGGTGTCCTTATTAAGGAGTTGCGCCTTTTGGCACGCGTTGTTTTTATCGTGGACAAAGGTGGCATCATTCGTTACATAGAGATAGTTGACGAGTTGACACACGAACCGAATTACCAAGCAGCGCTAAAAGCGGTGGGAGAAATAAAAGGATGAGACAACTAAAAGAAAATATTTATGAGGTTGGCGCAATTGACTTCGACGCCCGGCTGTTCGACAGACTTATTCCGCTGCCGGACGGCACGAGTTACAATTCTTACCTGATAAAGGGCTCCGACAAAACAGCATTGCTCGACACAGTCGACCCGACCAAGACGGAAGTTCTACTGTGTAATCTTATCGAACTTGGCATTAATAAGATTGACTATGTTGTCGCACATCATGCAGAGCAGGACCATTCCGGCTCTTTACCTGATGTGCTGCTGATATATCCGGATGCAAAGGT
>CAYTTK010000011.1:0-30291 GCA_964440735.1 uncultured Pirellulales bacterium | reverse complement strand
GCACATCGTAAATAGTCCCATCAACCCGCACACGAACAAAACCTTCGCGCTGTATACCGGTGAAAATATCTTTATGCTCGCCTTTTTTGCCGCGAACCAGCGGGGCGCAAATCTGAATTTTTGTATTCTCCGGCCGAGTGAGTATCGACTCTACTATCTGCGAAGAGTGCTGGCTGGTAATCTCTTTACCGCATACCCAGCAGTGCGGCTGGCCCACACGGGCAAAGAGCAGACGAAAATAATCATAAATTTCTGTGGTAGTAGCTACTGTCGAGCGCGGATTGCTGCTGGCACTTCGCTGCTCTATGGCGATAGTAGGCGGCAGGCCAGTGATGTCAGATACCTCCGGTTTTTGCATCTGTTCGAGGAACTGTCGGGCGTAGGTGCTGAGCGACTCGACATATTTTCTGCGCCCCTCGGCATAAATGGTATCGAAGGCGAGAGAGCTTTTACCGGAGCCGGAAATCCCCGTAATCACCACCAGCTTATCACGCGGAATGTCCAGATTGATATTCTTGAGATTATGCTCCGCAGCACCAGTTATCCTTATCACCTTTTCCGCCCGTTTGGCCATAATTACTTTGTTACCGGAGTATTGTAATCCTGTTAAATTTTGACAATAACACAAACTAATTATTGTAACAAAATACCTCAAGAAGGTAAAATGTTTTTCATGATTCAAATAATGGATAGCCGGTTATAAACAATCAATGAAAAGGTTACATAACTGGAATCTGACCAACTCAGAAGCGATAGCTTTGCAGAAACGCCTCTCAGGAAATGTGCAATTTACGCCTATAAATAAGCCGCCGAGGATGATTGCAGGCCTGGATTGCGCTATAAGTAAGGATAGCCGAAGGATTATCGCTGCAGTCGTTGTTTTGCGAAAGTCGCCGGAGGAAAAAAGTCTTTGGGGGGCTTCAGAACCATCCGGTTTTGAAATTATCGAAACAACAGATGCCGTTAGGGAACTTACTTTCCCTTACATCCCGGGTCTGCTTTCCTTCCGCGAATCGCCGGTTTGCATTGCTGCAGTCGAAAAACTCAAAACTCAGCCGGATGCATTTATCATCGACGGCCAGGGTATCGCCCATCCTCGCCGGCTTGGCCTCGCATCACATCTGGGCCTGTTTTTTGACAAGCCGACTATCGGCTGTGCAAAGAGTCGGCTTACCGGTCAATTTGAAGAGCCCCCGCAGGAAAAGGGGACATATAGTTTGTTGAAGGATAAAGATGAGGTTATCGGCGCTGTAGTTAGAACACGCAAAAACGTCAAGCCGGTCTTTGTTTCTGTTGGTAACAAGTGCCTGCTGGCCGATGCGATAAAAATCACCCTCGACTGCACAACCAAATACCGAATCCCTGAACCAACTCGTTTAGCACATCAGCTGGTCAGCAAACTAAGGCTGAAAGCGTAGTATTATTTATTATGTATAATTTCAGCCGATTTTATCACCACCGGCTCAACGGGGACATCGCTCATACCCTTTCGCGATGTTGTCTTTACCGCCGCTATTGCATTCACGACATCCATACCTTCTATTACTCTGCCGAAGACAGCATAGCCGGGATTACGATTCTCAGTATAGTTTAGAAAGTCATTGTTTTTGTGATTGATGAAAAATTGAGAAGTTGCGCTATTCGGGTTATCCGTTCGAGCCATTGCGATGGTCCCTCGGTCGTTTTTCAGGCCGTTGGCGGCTTCGTTGATTATTGGTGGTTGCGTTTGTTTCCGCACCATCTGGGTAGAGAATCCGCCCCCTTGTATCATGAAATTCGGTATGACCCTGTGAAATATCACCTCGACGTAAAATCCTTCTTCTACATAGGTGAGGAAATTTTTTACCGTAACCGGCGCGGCCTGTTCGTTAAGCTCGACGACGATGTCGCCCATATTTGTTTGTAATTTTACCATTTTTCCCTGCCTGTTCTCCGTTTTCATTTGTTTGTTTTCCTCTTTCGCCTGCTTGTTCTGCTTTACGATTTTTTCTTTACATCCGAAGCTCATAACAACAGCCGTCAACAATATGCATATCCAAAACTTACCTGTCTTAAATGTGCTTTTCAAAGCCATATTCTTCAGTTCGATGTTCGTTATGTGCTGTATGCTATTTCCTCATTCCATTTGTGTTTTTTGACGGATTTTAGAATCATATCGGCGCATTCAAGCGCTGCCAGGCCCTCCTTGGCGCTGACCTCGGGTGCCAGTGTTCTATCCATAACGGCCCGCAGGAATGCCTCCTGCTGTAAACGGATTGGCTCTTTGTCGTCTATTTCAAGCTGCTCGATGTGCAATAAATCCGGCCAGTTTACCGTCGTCAGGTCAAAATCACCGGCTGCTCTGTGTTCTTTTATCCACTTTAGAACGTTAACATTTGGGTCGGCTTTGATGATAATGCCACTTTTCCTGAGGTAATCCACACTCAGATACGCCTGCCTGCTGAATACCCTGACCTTCCTTTCAGTTTTCAGAGCTAATCTCGATGCCGTAATATTTGCGATACAGCCGTTCTCAAAAACGACCCTTGCATTGCAGATGTCTTCTTTTTCCTCCACGACACTGACCCCTACTGCGTCAACCTTCTTGATTTTGCTCTCAGCCAGAGACAGAATGATGTCTATATCGTGAATCATCACATCAAGCACGACTCCGACATCGGTCGAGCGGAACGGATACGGACTGATGCGCGTGGCCTCGATAAACTTCGGCTCGATATTGAGCCGTTTCATCGCCTGGGCTACAGGATTACAACGCTCGGAATGTCCCACAGCTACAAGACATCTATTCTTTTTCGCAAGGGAAACAATTTTTCTGCCATCTTTTACATTGGCCGCTAATGGCTTTTCTATCATCACCGCGACATTTTTTCTGATAAAGATTTTCGCTAACTCCAGATGTGTCACCGTCGGTGTCGCTATCGTTACTGCATCGACCTTGTCCAGGATATCCTCACAACGGGTTGCGGCCAGGCAGTTATACTGATTAGCCAGCTTCCGAGCTTTGTCTTCTACAATATCCACAACGGCTGCAAGCTCGCTTTGCGGTAAGCTGTCATAGACCTTCGCATGTATTGCCCCCATTTTGCCCGCGCCTATAACAGCAGTTCTTATCTTATCCATTGATTATTTTTCGCTGATTATTGTTAATATTTCTTTCAATTATTGATGTCTGAACTTTTCGAGGTATCTGCCGAACCGCTGCTCGCTACTTTTGGTTATCATATCAATTATAGCCCGCACATTTTCATCGAGTCCATCCTCTTGTGCGAGAGCCATTGCGTTTTCCAGCAGTGCTCCGCCCTGGCGGTAGAGTTTCTTGTATGCTTGAAATATTTTTTCCTGCTGCGGCTCGCTCAAACCTGCTCGTTTCATACCTCGCTTGTTAACGCCGCGCACCTTCGGCGGGTAATGACCGCTAACAATGAGAAAAGGCGGGACATCCTTATTAATACCGGCAAGGCCGGCTGCATAGCACCACTTGCCAAGCGTAACAAACTGGTGTAACAAAACCATACCGCTAAGCCATGCACCGGTTTCAATCTTGCAATGTCCGCTTAACTGAACATAGTTGCTCATAACAATCTTGTCTTTGAGTGAGCAGTCGTGCCCAATGTGCACACCGATCATAAGCAGATTGTCATTTCCTATTTTAGTGAATTTCCCTTGATAAATGCTCGAATGTATTGTCACTTGCTCGCGAAAGATATTTTTATCGCCTATCACGAGCCCCCCGATAGGGTCAACATGACTCAAATCCAGTATTTGTGGCCTACCGCCAATCACACAATTGGCGTAAAAGTGATTGTTTTTTCCGATTGTGACACCCCTGTTAATCACCACATTGGCTTCAAGGATTGTATCAGCCCCGATGGAAACGCCGCTGTCAATAACGCAATTTGGCCCGATTGTAACGCTATCAGCTAAATTAGAATCCTTATGAATTACCGCACTGGGATGTATCTGAATCATTTTTGTACCCAACATATAATATCTTGACCTCGGGATTTTGTGTCAGTAATTACGCCTTCTCATCATCGACAAGCATAAACTTGATTTGAGCTTCAGCGACTAACTTTCCGCCGACCATTGCCTTGCACCGGCACTGTGCGGTTCTCTTTCGCAGCCGCAGCGTCTCAGCGGTGAGGACAAGCTGGTCGCCGGGAACAACGGATTTGCGGAGTTTAACGCCATCCATACTTAGCAGAACTGCCAGCTTGCCGGTATGCTCCAGTCTTTGCGCGAACAATAGGCCCGAGACCTGCGCCATCGCTTCCACGATAAGAACACCGGGCATAATAGGTGTGCCGGGGAAGTGGCCCTGGAAAAACTGCTCGTTATAACTTACGTTCTTTATGCCCTTTATACGGGTATCGCCTTCGATTTCAACCACCTTGTCCACCAGTAGAAACGGGTATCTGTGCGGAAGAATCTTGGCAATCTGTCGAATATCCAGAAGTGCATCAGTGCCATACGTCTGCATTCGCTCCTGCTGCTCAGCTGCTTCATACAATTTTCTCACAAGCTGCTGGTTAAGTGAATGACCGCTTTTATAGGCCACGATTCTACCCTTAATGGCTCTGCCGACCAGCGCAAGGTCACCTATCAAATCTACAATCTTGTGCTTGGCACACTCATCCGGAAACCTGTAACTATTCTTAATAGGCCCATCCGAGTCGATAACCAGGATATCGCGAGGTCCGAGATGTGTTCCAATCCCACGAGCTTGAAACTGCCTGCCTTCCGCCTCAAGCAAAAATGTTCTGGCCGGCGCAAGATGTTTTTCAAAATTCTCCGGTGTCAGTCGACAGCTAAAAATCTGCCTGCCGATACCGGTATGGCCGCTGTAATCCAGATCGTAAGTGATATTTAATCCGTCATCTGCGTACGGCAGAGCATATATTGAAGCATCACCGGCAATAATACTAAGCGGTTCCCTTATTACAAACTCTCTGCAGTTGGCTTGCTGCTCGGCGATGCCGGTACGCTTGAGAACCTTAAAATACTCGGCACAACTGCTATCCGGAGCCGGCAGCTCCGGACCATCAACTTCCACAGTCAGATTGTCAATCTCCATTGCAGTTATAGTAGCCAGACAGTGCTCGATTGTTTCTATGCTGACGGAACCTTTTTTTATTGTCGTGCGACGACTTCGCTCGGCAAGGTTGGGCGCAACAGCACTAATGCGGACCGCCTCCGGTGTATCGGCCCGAACGAAAACCACGCCGGTATTTGCAGGAGCAGGACGAAAGACAACCCTTGCCTCCTGGCCGCCAAACAGACCACGCCCATGCAATCTGCCTTCAGTTTTTATTGTCTTTTGCAGCTTCATAATAGCGCACAGCGTCGTATATCGCTATTTGCCCTTTTCGAGTATTTCAATCCTCTTAATCAGATTTTTTAATTGTTCAGCCAGCTTTGGCAGACGCCTTGTCAAACCGAATATCCTGAGCGCTTCCCTGTAATCAGTTGCCGGCGAACCAAGTATTTGCTGTCCGGCTGCTGTGTCGTGTATGACACCGGCCTGTGCCGCAATCATCGTGCCATCACCAATTTCTATATTGTCCGCCAGACCGACCTGTCCGGCCAGCACCACGCCGTCACCGAGTTTGCAACTGCCGGAAATACCAACCAGGCCGGCTATCAAGCAGCATTTGCCGATTACCACATTATGAGCAATTTGCACGAGGTTATCGATTTTGGTCCCTGCTCCGATTACGGTATTACCGAATTTCGCCCGGTCGATGCAGCAGTTTGCCCCAATTTCAACAAAATCTTCGATGACCACTCCGCCGTTGTGCGGTATGAGTTTATGAGCTCCATCGATAAACGAATATCCAAAACCGGTCGAGCCGATGGTGCTGTTTGCCTGAATGATGACATTATCGCCTAATCGGCAGTTGTGGTAGATGATGACACTGCTGTCAAGGCGACAGTTTTTTCCGAGCTTTGAATTCTCCCCTATTTTGCAGCCGCTGCATATAATGCAGTTTTCACCAATTTCGACATTGTCATCAATAACTGCGTTTGGCCCGATAGATACGTCTTTTGCTACTTTGACGTTCTGGCCGAGCTTTGCAGTCGGGTCAATTGACCTGGTCAGCGGTTTCAATTTTGGTGCAAAGATATTCAACGCTTCGATGAGGGCCAAATCGACATTTTTTACAATCAGCTGGGGCCCGGAAAATCCATCGATACGTTTGGTCACGATAGCCACCCCTGCCCGCGATTTGCTGAGGGCTGCTATGTGTTTATCGCTGGTGGCAAAGGTAACGTTGTTCTGGCCGGCTGACTCTACAGGCCCCACAGAGCTTATCTGCCTGCTCCCTTCATCGCCTGCGTTAACCAGCTCAGCACCAAGCCGCTCTGCTAATTGTGCAACTGTCAGTATCATTTTGTTTCACTGCCGAATTTGCAAAGCCCGCTGAGTTAATTTAGCAATTGGCAACCTGTCAGAGGTGAGCTATTAATTGATGAATGATAATTAAACAATTAATCATTTAACCAGCATTCTCTGCATTCTCGGATTTTTCTGTTTTTAACTCTTTTGTTCGGCATCGAGGCGGGTTATTACATCGTCAGTGATATCCGTGCATCCGCCGCAATACAGCAATTTGTGCGTACTCAAAGTCAGCATAAGCTCATCAGGGCTCATCGAGGGAAACTCAACCTCGCCCTTCTCAAATACCATAACAAGACCTTTTTGCTCACCCAGTTCACTAGTTATCTTCAGAATTTCTTTATAAAAGCTTTCAGTCCATTGCTGGTCCTTTATTGTTCTCTGCTGGTTATTGAACTGCCGGTTGGCTTCGAGCTCCGCCTGTTTTTGCAGCAGCTCCTTGACCTGTACCAGATAGTCACTGCTGCCGGGTTTCAGCGCCTTTAGCCCGGCTTTCTGCGCCTCGAACTCCCTTTGAAGCCTTTGCCCTTCTGCTTCCAACCTTGCCTGTTCAGACAAAGCATCGGCCCTGTATTTAGCATTTTTCTTACTTTCACGGAATACCTTGCGAATATTGACGACGCCAATCTTATCAGTAACAGTTTTGCTCTTCGGTTCAGCCGAACCGTATCCGCAGCACAAGAACAAAACAACCGCACCTATTAGACAACTTAAAACTATCACCTTAGTCTTCATAAATTATCCTTTCCACTTATGCTCTGACCGACAATCAAATAATCAATAGAAAATAGTAAATAGCTGATATTAAGTTAAAATAGCGCTCCAACAGAAAAACTGAAAGTCCGGGTCTGGTCATCGTTGTCTTTCATGAAAGGCGTGGCAAGCTCAAATCTCATCGGCACAGGCCCGAACCACTGAGGTATCATTATCTGAATACCTATTCCCGCAGCCGCACGATAGCCGCCGGTATCAATCACTCCGCTGTCAACAAAAAACAGCGCCGCAAAATCCTGGCTTGTCAAAGGCACAGTCACCTCAGTGTTGGCCAGGAATATCCAGTCACTGCCTATTGGGTCCTTCCGCTCTGCCGTGCCAGCTGGGACATTTGTCTGCAGACCTCTTGTGCTTATGCCTCGATAACTAAAACCCCTGATGCCGTAAGCGCCCGTCCCGCCTGCGTAAAACTTTTCAAAAGGAGGTGCGTCACCCACTATAGCGGCTGCAAGTAGCTTGGTCGCCATAACTATCTTTTGCCCTGCCAAATCCGTGTGAAGAGTCTTATACCTGCGGTATGTCCCGCTCAATATCCCGAAGGTTTCGTCACCGGTAACCTGTTCATAGCTTGCATTATACCATTTTCCTGCAGTGGGACTCCATCGGTCATTCCTTAAATCCCTTCCGATGCCGAGCTTGACTCCATAAAGAACATTTTCGCCTCTAAAATCGATTATTTCCTGTGGTGCATCGATATCAAAACCGCTGACATCGACATTTTCACATCTTATACCGATACTCTTTCTCCAACGATTTTTATATCGCTTTTCGAATCCCACATATCCTTTAGTTCTTTGCTCTTCGTAGCTTTCCCTGTATCTCATCCAGCTTGAGGCGACGACATCGAGCGAAATTGGTTTGTCATTCAGGTATGGCTCGGTGAACGCTATGGAATACTGGCTGATTTCGGTTCCTGGACTGAGAGAAATTCTGAGGGTTTGTCCAGCTCCTTTGAATGCTTTTCCTGTTATAAAATCCTTGAAGCTCCTGGGCCAATCTTTTATGTCGAAATTTCTTTGCTGAAAGACGAACTGTCCCATGACACCTGCGTCGCTGGACACTCCGCCGCCTAACATAATCATCCCGGTCTGCCCTTCTTTTATGCCCACAGTTACATTTTGGCCGAGCACCTCCGGCTCATTCTGGTCATACATATACGGTTCACCAACAGGCCTGATAATTGCCTCTTCGGCCATTACCATAGCTTGAACCTTTCTTTCCAGTATACCACCGCCTTGCTTTGGAGCGATATTGGCGTTGTACAAATGCCCCGGCGTAAAGTCATCCTCGTCCAGAACTCGCCGGATAACCTTATCCTGCGTCTTTTCGTTGCCGGTTATGTCGATTCGCCCGATTCGAAACTGCCTGCCCTCGGTGATATTAAACTCGACATTGACAACATCGGTATCTGCAACAAATGCAGGTCTCTGCTCAGCGTTCGCATTCATGTAACCTCGCTCCTGATAGAGCCTTTTGATATGCCTTGCATGTAATTCAGCCAGGCGATAGCGATAGATATCGCCCTGCTGCAGCTTAAAACCCTTCATTAGCGTCTCATCGTCGATTCGCAGATTGCCGATGAGAGCAATTTTATTTACAGTATAAACGGCTCCTTCATCGATGGCGAAAATGATATGAACGTTTCTTTTGTTGCTGGAAAACCGCAACTGTTGTTCTATTTTGTTATTTAGGAAACCCTCGTCGTAATAAACTCTTTTCAGCTTTTCCACATCTTCGGCCACTGTTTCTTCGTTGTAGTAACACGGCCGAACAAGCCATTTTCTACTCTTTGTCTTTATGACTTTTTTAAGTGACTTGGCCTTGATAGCTTTATTGCCGCTGAATTTAACCGAGGCAATTCTGACCTTCGGGCCTTCATCGATGATGTAAAACACCTCGCCTTTGCTCAGCTTATCGCTGTCAAGTGAAACGCTGGTGTAAGGAAAACCGTTTTGTCGATAAAATTCAGCCAGGGTAGTCCTGTATGCTTCGGCCAGGATTGGGTCGATGTAGTCGCCTGTCTTAAAGCCGAGTTTTTTCTGCAGAGTCTTGTCTTTGTAGGCGCGGTTGCCGGTAAAACTTATCGACCTGACAATTTCTCTTTTGCCGCTGCCTGTCACTTTCTCAATCTTTTCTATGTCGATTTTCCCCTGCCGCGATTCGCAGCCTGCACCCATGCTCAAAAGCACGATTGACGTAACAAGGATAAGACCAAAAGCACGAAGGATGAATTTTGAGTTTCCACCATTAGTTGTCCTGTGGAGATATTCGATATTTGTCCGCCTTTGGCGAGACCTCGCCTGTGGGCGGGTCCGCCTCACAAACGGCGGAATTGTCATGCGACAGTCAAGATTAGGATTTAATACCATATATTTTTCGCCTTAAGCAATTATATGAATCCTGCCACAGTGGCCCTGAACCGCTTCTGGTTCAGGGCTGAATTAAAATGGCACTGCCGGCTCTTCTGCGAACGAGGCATTTTCGAACCGCGTAAATTTTTCCCTGAATACCAGCGCGGTCACGCCGGTGGGGCCGTTGCGCTGCTTGGCTATTATCAGCTCTGCCTTGTTGTCGGGCGTGTATTCTTCGCCTTTTTCGCCGCGATGGTAATAATCTTCGCGGTGCAGCAGGATTACTACGTCGGCATCCTGCTCAATACTGCCGCTTTCCCGCAGGTCGCTCATTCTCGGCCTGTGGTCTTCTCTGCCTTCGGGCGCACGGTTCAGCTGGCTCATTACCACGACAGGAATGTTCAGCTCCCTTGCCAGCGCCTTGATGTATCTTGAAATCGTCGTGATTTCCTGCTGACGAGACTCCACCTTGGTTCCCATATGCATTAACTGCAGGTAATCCACGAAAATGGCACGGATGTTATATAAGCTTTTTGTCCGCCTTGCCTTGGCCCGAAGCTCCAGAGGCGTCATTGTCGATGTGTCGTCGATATATATCGGTGCTTCGTATATCTCACCGCAGATGTTCTTCAGCTGCGCTTTGTGCTCGGTATCGAGCATCCCCTTTCGCACTTTCTGGCTGTCAAGCCCGCCTCTGCTGCACAAAAACCTCTCCGCCAGTTGCTGCTGGCCCATCTCTAAAGAGAATATTGCCACCGGAATTTTCTCCACCACGCCCATATACTCGGCCATATTCAGCGCAAGAGAAGTCTTGCCCATACTCGGTCTGCCGGCGACGATAATCATCTCACCGTTCTGCAGCCCGCACGTCAAATCGTCAAGCTCGTAAAACCCCGTTGCCAATCCCGTAATTAGTTTGCCTTCGCGACTGTCAATAAGCTCGTATGCCCGGGTAATTAAATCCTTCAGCGGACTAACTTTGCCCGTTATCTTCTTGTCGGTGATCGCGAAAATCTTACGCTCCGCCTCGTCGAGCGCCTCGCTGGTCTCGGTGCTCTGGTCGTAGGCCTCATCCATAATCTCCCCGGCAGCCGTTATTATCTCTCGCAACAAGCTCTTGTCCTTTACAATCCCCGCATAATACATCACGTTGGCCGTCGATGGAACCGAATCCATTATCCTCGCAAGATACTCTACTCCACCCACCTCCTCTAACTGGCCCCGACGCTCCAGCTCGTCACGCAGCAGAACTGCGTCGATGACCCCGACCCTGCCTGCCACCCCCGCTTCTGCTTTCGCAGAAAGCTGCGGGGGCAGGTGCTTCTCGTAAAGCGCTACTATTGCGTCGAATATGTACCGGTGCTCAATCCTGTAAAAACTGTCCGCCCGAAGCCCCTCCACCACCTGGCCGATACATTCCTGGTCAATTATCATCGACCCAAGAACCGCCGCCTCCGCCGCCAAAGACTCCGGCATAACCCGAACCCCACTGTCCTTGGGACTCCTATCGGAGAGGATTTTTCCGTTTGCCTCGACAGATGTTTTACCTGTGCGAACCGCCTCAATTCGGCTGGTTCTGCCCCTGACAACCGTCTTTGTTCTTCCATTAATACCGGCCATAATCAGGTCCTCCATAACAAAATCAACCACGGTGGCATACACCATGTGGTATGCTACATTCTACTCGCCTGTGAGTATAAATGTCAAATAATTGTTTTAACTAATGTTCGGCCCGCTTCGCATCGAGGCGAGCCCGCGCCAATTGCTGTGGGGCTGTTTTTCAATCCACAGTGGGATACCCCACGTGGTATTCTACCTTTTTAGCCAATTGTGCGCATAAAAAAACGAGACTGGGGTGCGGAGGGAGAGGAAAGGGAGGAAAAGACCCAGTCCCGTTTATATCTATTTGTGAACTCCATCCCTGCGTTGCAATATCGATTATAACATATACCTGCTTCTATTTCAAGATACGTTAAAAAAAATTTACAGCTCTGTTCCTTCAGCCACAACCACAACGTTGACTGCTGCGGCCAAATCCATGTCGAATTTGAGTTTTACCGTCCAGTTACCGACCTGTTTTATATGTTCCGGCAGGACCACAACCTCATCGGCGACTTCGAAGCCCTGCGCCCTCAGGTTCTCTGCTATCTGACCGCCCGTTATTGAGCCGAACAGCACGCCCTGTTCGTTGGCCTTGGCTGCCAGAACCGCCTCGGCTCCTTCGACGGCCTTGGCGACTTCTTCCATCCGGCTTCTCTCGTGAATCCTTTGCTCCGCTCGCTTGGCCTTTTCCTTGGCTGTCGCTTTTAGATTTGCAGCGGTCGCCGGCTTTGCCAGACCCTGCGGAAGCAAATAATTTCTTGCATAACCGTCGCTTACTTCCACGACATCACCGAGCCAGCCGAGCGGCCTGACATCTTCACAAAGTAAAACTTTCATCCCGTTAGATGCACGTGTCTCGTTTAGAGATTTATCTCTAACGGGAACTCTTTTCTTACTATATTTAACCATCTTTTCCCCTTTCGATTGTCTAACGAGATTCATATCTCGTTCCTCGTCCCCCGCTCTTGCCCCCGCGTCTCCCGACGCGATTCGGGGCTGCGGGGGCGTATCTTCTCTGTCATCCATAAAATAGCATACCATGTGGTGATACCGCTGTGGCGCCACGCCCTGTACCGTACGGTACAAGGGCACGCCCTGTGCCAGTATCCAACTGTGGCCTGCTTGCCTCTGCGTCTCCCCCCACTCTTGTCTTCGCCTGCCCCTGCGTCTCCCGACGCAAGTCGGGGCAGCGGGGCAAGAATACGTGGGGGGGGCAGCAGGCAGCTTAGCTTGTAAACGGCAATAGTGCCATATACCTCGCTCGCTTGATTGCCTTTTGTGCTTTCCTTTGGCAGCTTGCGCAATTGCCGCTGCGTTTGCGTGAGTATATCTTGCCTCGGTTAGTTAACAGCCGCTGCAGTGTCTCAATATCCTTGTAGTCGATATACTTTACGCCGCGCCTGCAAAAGCGGCATTGCGTTTGCTCACGAGTACCAGTGAATCCGGTTTTTCTGTTATCTCTTTTTAGCATATTAAACTTATCTGCCTTTCGCTTATCGCGCAATACTTATCTGTTGCTATGCATCACGGGACTAAAATGGAATATCATCCGGTTCCGTCTGCTGCTTGGCTTGAGAATCCGGACCCGATTGTTCGTTTTGTGAGGTAAAGCGGTCTCTGTTTTGGTCGGCATTGGCGGCAGCTGCGCCCGGTAGAAACTGAAAGTTTTCAACCGTAACTCTGTGCCTGCTTCGCTTGGTGCCGTCCTGTGCCGTCCAGCTCTCGAAGGTCAATCTGCCCTCGACAAATATCGCCCTGCCTTTGGTCAGGTATTTGTTTATATTCTCTGCCATCCGGCCGAAGGCCCTGCAGTCCACAAAGCAGGTATCCTCACGCTGTCCACCGTCTTTGGCTGTCCATCTGCGGTTCGTCGCCAGACCAAAATCGACCACCGCCGTCTGGTTTGGCGTATACGATAACTGCGGGTCGCGAGTCAGATTGCCCATCAGAAAAATTTTATTAAAACCAGCCATACTCAAATTCCTCCCCTGAACCACTCCTGGTCCAGAGCCGATGTTTGGTTTAAGCTTAAACCGTTTTTTTCAAACCTGCTTTTGCAACTGCAGGAACAATATTCTCAAAACACGTTTATCTTCCCTGCCTGAGTTCGACAGTTGTTCACTGTAAAAACTCAAAGCCGCCAGAAAATAATCGAAGGCCAAATGGCTCTTTGTCTTTCTATGTTTTTTCCTGAGCGACTACCTGCTCTGCTTCGACCTCTTCGTTCACTACCTGGGCGGATTGCTGTTTTTGCCTTTCAGTCAGTTCGTCAGGCGTTTCTTTTTCAATGTCTTCCTGCCCAATCCCTTCGGCGATCAGGATTAAGACACGCATAATCTGGTCCGAGAGCTGAACGGCTTTTTCAATCTCTCGTATCCTTCCACCGTCGGCTTTGAAGTAACAGAGTATGTATGTCCCTCTTGTTTTGCCGTTGATTTCGTAGGCAAGTTTTCGCTCGCTCCATTTTCTCATTGAGACAATCTCGCCGTCGGCCTTTTTCAATACGGATTTGAGAGTCGAAATAGTCTTGTCCCAATCCGTTGCCTGGGCTGAATCAACAAGAAACATTGCCTCGTAGAGCTTCTTAACTTTGGTTTCCATACCGTTGACCTCCAGCTAAAATTAAGATTAACATTTTTTTCCTTTATGAATTTTCGCCATAGTTGGCTTTTTTTCTATTGACTGTTAAACCGGCACATCGCCTGCTCAATACCGTATTCAACCCAGCAGAGCACGGTGTCTTGCGCATTTTCAATCGCATCGTTCAGCAGCGGCATTTCTATTTGTGACGGCCTGCTAAGCACAAAATCTATGTCTGTCTGCTCTTTACTCTTGCCTATGCCGACTCGCAGCCGGCTGAATTTATCCGTCCCGAGCTTCTCTATAATATCTGTTAACCCGTTATGTCCTCCTGCAGAGCCCTTTGCCCTCAGGCGAATCCTGCCCGGCTCAAGGTACATATCGTCGACTACCACAAGCAGGTCATCCAGCGCAATTTTGTAAAAACCGACAGCCGTCGCTACTGCTTGGCCGCTGCGGTTCATCCCCTGCCACGGCTTTAACGGAATCAGCTTTTTCCCGGCAAACCTGCCCACTCCAAGGCAGGCGCCGAATTTTTTCGTTTTTATCTTTATATTCAGTGTCCTGGCCAGCAAATCTATCACCTTAAAGCCGGTATTGTGCCGGGTATCAACATACTTTTTGCCGGGATTACCAAGGCCAACAACCATTTTAACCCCGTTAGAAATAACCATTTTTTACTCTTGATAACCCCATTAAAACGGATTTTCTAACGGGGTTAATATCAGCCATAATTGATTTTCACTCGATACTGATTATGTCTGCTCCTTTTCTGAAGGTTCTTCTTCGGCTTCTTCTTTGACCTCACCAATAACCTCGGGAGCAGTCGGTACTTCTGCCTCAACCTCCTCGGTGGTTTTGGCAACGGCAACGAGATGACAGGTGACAAGAAGCGTCCCCGGCGGGCTTATCATTTTCACCCCTTCCGGAAGCTCAATGTCGCTTGCGTGTAAAGCATCGTCGACATCCATCTCCTTGACTGAAACAACAAGCGATTCAGGAATATCAGTTGCTCTGCACTCAATTTCCACTTGGGCTGTGTGTTCTTCGATGATTCCTCCTTCGTGCGTGCCCTTGGCCGTTCCCTTGAGCTCGATAGGGACCGTCACCTTGACTATCTCGGTTTCGTCAACTCTCATCATATCCAGATGGATGATGTCTTTGCCAAGATAATCATATTGCACGTCTTTTATAATCATTTTTTGTTTGCTTTTGCCTATCTGCACGTCCATAAGGCGATGCCCGTGGTGCAGTCCTTCGATAAGCTTATGCGCTTCAAGCGAGATAGACACCGGCTCTTGCTTATGGCCGTACACAGTTGCCGGTATTCGTCCGCTCTTCCGCACTTTAGCGGCGGACTTAGAGCCGGTTTGTTCTCTCAATTCTGCCTTAAAGAGCAAAGTTTTTTCCATAATAACCTCGTTTATGCTTACTATGTTTTTCCCATTGTCATATTGAGAAACAGGCTGGAAATTGATTCGTTTCTGTGAATTCGTTTTATTGCCTCTCCCAGCATATCTGCTACGGTTAAGACCTTTATTTTTGTTAACTGTTTTTGTTTTTCATTCAGCGGGATGGTATCGGTAACAACAATTTCATCTATGGGAGCTTCTTTGAGCTGCTCGATTGCCTGTTCTGCGAGAACTCCATGAGTGGCGCCGACGTATATTTTCTTGGCACCCCGCTCTCTAACGAGCCTGGCTGCACTGCATACGGTTCCGGCTGTTGCGATAATATCGTCGCACATCAAAATGTTTCTGTCGGCCACCTCACCAATAATCTCTTGAGCCATTACCTTGCTGCCGCTGACCCGTTTCTTGTGCACAATCGCCAGTTCCCCGCCGAGGTTTGACGCACATTGAGAGGCAATCTTAATATTACCAACATCCGGTGAGATCACCGTTAAATTGCTGATTTTTTTGTCTCTGAAATACTTGCTCAATACCAGCTCGCCTGTCAGGTGGTCGACCGGTATGTCGAAAAATCCCTGCAGCTGTTGTGCGTGTAAATCTATCGCTAATACCCTGTTGGCACCGGCGGCGGAAATAATATTTGCCACAAGTTTGGCTGTTATCGGCACCCTCCCTTCATCTTTCCTGTCTTGGCGGGCATAGCCAAAGTAGGGAATAACCGCAGTGATGCGCTTGGCACTGGCCCTTCGCAGGCAATCCAGAAAGATTAAAAGCTCCACCAGATGCTCATCAACGGGTTTACACGTTGACTGTATGACAAAGCAGTCCCTGCCGCGAACATCATCTTCAACTCTAATGACCTTCTCGCCGTCCGGAAACCTTTCAACCTTTGCGCCGCCGACCGGTATCCCTAAATACCTGCAAACTGCACTTGCCAGCGCAGGATTGCTGCTGCCGGAAAAAATCTTTAGACCTTCTTTTAGAAACATCTGCTTTAGTCCTTCTGTCCAAATTTATCAATACTTTCTTGCGAGACCACCATTCCTGCACTTACATGTGAGCCGTCCTTCAGCTCAAGCGGTGCTACGAGTATCGCGCCCGAGCCGATGTAGCAGTTATTGCCGATATTGGTTCGGCTGATTTTTTCACCGTCGAAATTGACTGTTATTGAGCCGGCACCTACGTTGACGTTGCGACCCACCGAAGCGTCGCCGATATAACTGTGGTGCCGCGCTCGAACACCGTCTGCTAAAGTCGAATTCTTTACTTCCGTGAAGACACCTAATACAACATCGTTTTCCAGAACCGTGCCGCTTCTAAGATAAGCAAATGGCCCGATTCGACAGCCCTTGCCGATTTTAACTTCACCGTGGATATAAGTGAACGGCTCAATCACGGTGTCCTGTCCTATTTGTGCTCTTGCATCAATCCAGGTATTATCAGGGTCAACTATTGTCACGCCATTTTCCATCAGCTCCTGCTGAATCCGCTGTTGCATAATCTTACTCGCTACACTAAGCTCACGCCTGCTGTTAACACCCATTGCTTCCTCAGGCCGCACTGCCGTTATCGCAACGACAGTATGGCCTGCCTCTATAATAAGAGAAAGCGCATCAGTCAAATAATACTCTTTTTTGACATTATCCGGTTTAACCTTTTCCAGCGTTTCAAAAAGAATCTTATTATTGAAAAGATAATAGCTTGGGTTCACTTCTTTAATAGCCGATTGTTCGCTCGTGCAATCGCTATCCTCAACAATACCCTGGATATTGCCGTATGAGTCCCGGATTATCCGCCCGTATCCGGCGGGGTTGTCGAGTATCGCCGTCGCCAGTGTTACCGCTGGCTGTCCAATCTCATGCTTTTTGGCCAGTGTTTTCAAAGTTTCGGCGCGAATCAAGGGCCCATCGCCGCAAAGAACCAATGTCTGTCCTTCAAAATCCTTCAAATATTCCTTACAGCACATTACAGCGTGAGCCGTTCCAAGCTGCTCCTCTTGACGGACCCAGACAATATCATCGTAATCCTTGAATCGCTCTTGAACCTGCTCGGCAGAGAAACCCACCACGACATATATCTTTGATGCACCCACCTTCCGGCAGGCATCGAGCACGTAGGCCAGCATAGGCCGGCCGCACACCTCGTGCAGCACCTTCGCCATTTGCGTATTCATTCTGCTGCTGACCCCTGCTGCCAATATTACCGCTGCTGTTTCTGCCATATTCCTAATTTCCGGCCTTACTTGGCTAAATAATCATTAATCATTTCAAAGCCTTAAACCACATTGGGTCTATGGCTGTTAATCCCACGTGGTTCAAAGCTACCCGGCCAGGACTCGAACCTGGAATATGGGCACCAAAAGCCCATGTGTTACCAATTACACCACCGGGTAAACTAAAAGAGCTTAAAACGCAAAATGAAAAAAACATTGAATACCTTAGTTCTAAACTTTTAACTTTACTTTTTTTCATTTCCCGTTTGTCACGGAGGCCGTCCTGTATCAGCCCGGTTTGGCTCCATCGGAGGCTTGAGTCAACCACGCCGTGATACTGTTGACCCCAGAGTACTTGAATATTTATTATTTGCTATTGACTATTTCATTTAGCTGCTTCTTATTGATGCCTGATTTTGTTAATCTTTTCGATAATCAATATTCAATAGTAAATAATCAATTACAGAGCTACCCCGTGCGACGGAGCGATTTCAACCGTAATAAATTACCCTATCCACGGCAGCAAATCAAACCTTTTTCTGCAAAAAAACAAAAATTTCCTGTTTAATCGCTCAAAAAGCAGCCCCAGAAAATGCCTGGGTTGGGAAAATATTCTCGCCCTGGCTTGCTTTATACAGAACTCGTAATGAAAGAAGATAGATTAACAGCTGCTTATATCTTGTGTTACCGGCCTATTTAGACTAATCCTGCTTTCGCTCGTTCATTTCAACAGTTGTGACACTATTAATTTTCATAGGTATCATCATCTCTTGCCCGGCTGTGGGGGGTGAGCCGGTATTTACGATTTTCATCTGTCCTGATAATTGGTGCTCTGCTTTACTGTGCAATAATTGTCCTGTGGATTCCTTTATTTTTACCAGTCCCTGCTGCTTTCCTGAGAATTCATGACTTATTTTTGTGGTGCCCATCTCCATCGGCTTTGCTTGAGGATTTGGTTTGATGTTGGAAACTACCTCGATAGTTGCTACGCCATTTTCACGGTTCTTTAATGTCCACGTATTATCAATGATTGTAGCTAAACCATAGAACAGGACAGAGGTCCTGCTCCACGAGTCACCAATGCCTACGGGCTTATCCGGGTATATCGCCATTGAGCTTTCGGTTTGCTCTTTTATGGCTTTTTCGCCAAGGTACTGCTCTAATCCTTTCATCGCACCTTCGCGAATAGGCCCTTCAGGCAGCTTGGCCTGAATATTACTACGCATCTTCTCCAGGCCTTTGACCTCTTTGACTTCCCCACTGGGGGTTATCTGTAGCGCATAACCTTCTCCTAAAAGTGCGGCATAGCCCTGCGCCTCTAACGGCACCGGCGATTCCCCTTTGGCTGAGTCGTATTCAATCTCTCCCATAGGCGTCTTTTGGCTGAGCTTTGCCCATCTGTATGTGTACCGAATCCACGCATTACCATTATCGTTCACATCGTTGACATCGAAATCGATGCCCATACCCATTGCTATTTCAGCGTTCTGCTCCTGCCCCATTAGGGTTTGAGAAATCTTCTGCTCGGTTATCATCTTTATATAGTACTTTTGGCCCTTCTGGAGTTTTAGCTTGTACTGCATTTTCTCATCGGCCTTGGTCGGCACAACACCTAAAGCAATCATCACCGCTACTACAAAAACGCCTGTTTTGAATTTTCTTTTATCCATTTTAGTTGTCCTTAAAAGTAAGTTATTTTTAAACTAAACGATTCAGAAATAATAACTAAAAGTGTTACAAGAATCCACATAAAATAAATTTTACATTGCTCGGAATTGCTTTTTTAACTAATATGCGTGTTTTTCCGCTTTACCTATAGCCGGTTTCTCTTTTCTGACCGTCCCGGCTTTTGCTGCTGGGGAATCGCCGCTCCGACGCCTGTTAAGGCATTTTATATTGTGTGGATATGGACGCAGTTGCTGGTTGAGTTCACGGGGCCGCGTAACCAACTCACGCATAGGTACAAACCAAACAGCCAAAATTCTTCAGTTTGTGCTATTTAGACTTGCAACGCTGTGCTCCTCGAGCAGTCGGCCAAATAGCGTTACGCGACGGCCTGCAGATTCGAGAGAGCCGTTTGTGTAAACTTTTACTTCTAAATTCAGTGGTGAACCGGCACGACGGTCACGGATAGGTAACGTCATTTTGATTACGTCATTTATCTCGCTATTTCGGCCGTCTTTTTCCCAAACCAATACTCGTTTAGTTCCATCACGATTGACCAAAGGCAGCGAGCTCTTTATAAAGCCCATTCTTTCTGTGGCTAAACAGACTGCCTGCCACCATTGGTCAAAAGTTTTGGCTTGCTGAAAATGGAGTTCGGTCTTTTCAAAAGTTTCTATTTCCTGCCTTGCATTGCGAGAGATGGTCTTTTTTTCCCTCAAACCAGCTAACATATCACTCAGTCGGATGGCACCAGCTACACGAAAGACCAACACCAAAAATAAAAATACGGAGAAGAATATGGCAACAGTCCCAGCATCACGTGTGAGCATCATGAACATGCCCATCCCTGCAGCCATTGCTGTCAGAACATACATAATAATTACTACTTGACGATGGTTGAGGCCCATATCTAACAATATGTGATGCAAATGCCCCCGGTCCGGTGACATTATACCCCGTCTTTTAAGGTATCGTCGAAGTATGCTGAATATCGTATCGAATATCGGTAGACCAAGAGCAAGTGTTGGCAGGGCAAGGGCTATAATTGTCCTGGATTTTGTCGCACATAACACGCTGGTAGAGGCCAGGATAAAACCAAGGAACATACTGCCGCAATCGCCCATAAAGATTCGTGCCGGGTTAAAGTTATAGAACAAGAAACCTGACAAACTGCCCAACAGGGCGAGCATAAGCACGACTAACAACGGTTGGCCAATGTCAAAGGCAAAAATTGCTATTACCGCACAGACCACTGCCGATATACCGGCTGCAAGACCATCGAGACCGTCTATAAGATTCACCGCATTGGTAATAGCCACTATCCAAAAGATAGTTAATGGAAATGAAGCCCATCCAACGCTGATAGTAAACATATTTGAAACACCGATCAAGTCGATGCGAGCTCCGGCAAAGCATATTGCTGCTGCAGCGACAATCTGAGATATCAGCTTATGCCGGACCCTCATTCCACGCAAATCATCAATAAGACCAACAATAAAAATAAATGTACCGGCTGCCAGCAGGGCAAATACCTGGGTTTGTGCACTGCGGAACGCCTCTCCGATATTATTGTCCAAAAACAGTGCCGCAATCGCCAGGCCTATCGTCGATAGGAAAATAGCCAGCCCTCCAATCCGCGGGATTGCTGAAGCATGAACCTTTCGCACATCAGGGTTGTCATAAATCTTAAGTGCTCTCGCAATGTAAATTACAATTGGTGTAATCACAAGTGACATCAAAACCGAACACAGATATGTGAACAAGTAAGTATTCATCGCTTAGAAGATATAATTGAAAGTTTAATCCCTCAATTTTTATCGAGCCGAAATCAGCACGGCGCAAGTATCGTCCCCGGCGGTTTACCGACGAGGGTAGTTACCGCCGGCAATAGAGCTTCAGGCACACTTTGAAAGCCGACCATGTTTTTCAAAAGCATTAGGGTGATTTAATCTCTTCTCTTATAATTGCCGGATGTACCGCGAAATCCGCAATCAGATTTTCTGCTTCTTTTAACTGTGGTCGGACCCGCAGGCATATTCTCGCCTGTTGTATTGCTTCAGCTATATTTTCAGTCTCGGCGAGCAATCGTGCCAGAATTAAACGCCATTGAACCTGGCTGTAGTTCAATGCGAGCGCGCGACGATAGTACTCTATTGCTGCCTTGTTTTTTTGCTGTTTTATATAGATATTTGCAAGAGCTGCGAATGCTGAGGCGGGGGCACCGGGCTTCGAGCACTCTGCTTCAAGCAAATTTTGTATTTCTTGTAAGGTTTGCTTTGCCAGGTCGTGGTATTGCATATCTTCGAGGATGCCGGCTACGTAATTAAGGCGGCCAATATTATTGCTTGCGCTGGCCAGAGCTAAATAAGGACGATTGAGATATTTAACGTAAATGTTAGCAACCTCCTTGAACAGATTGCCGTCCAGTTGCACTGCTCTTTGAAATTTCTCAATGCATTGCTCGCTTTTCCCCTCTGAAATATCAAGGCATCCGGCGACAAAACATGCTACCGGGTCACAAGGAGCAAGACAAAAGCCCTTTCTTATTCTGTCACCGCCAGAGTCAATGTTAAGACAATACTTTTCGATTTGGCCAGCTACAGTATATGGTGGTCCGTATGTCGGGCACAATACTCTTGCTTTATGAAGCTCTTTAACGATGTTACGAACAATTGTTGTTGAATCTTTGGAGATAACAGTCCGGCCGGTATTAGGGTCTGTTGTTTTGCTGATTGAATGCCATCGGTATACATTAAGCCAGTGCCGGTATTTTACATTCTCCGGCTGATAATCTGACGCAGTCTTAGCGTGAGAGATTAAATCTGCAAACTTACTCTCGGAACCCTGCCAGTTGTTTTCTTTAAGGCCCTTTTCTATATCAAGGGTCTTTTTCCAGTGGGACTCAGCAATGCGTGCATCATCTGCGCCGGTAAGCACCCATATCCAAAAGAGAGGTACCGTAATCAGAATCGCATAACTTGAAAGAATCCTGTAACACTTTGTATTTTTCTGTTTTTGTCGGGCTGTATGCCTATGCCAGTTCAAGCCTAACAAAAGAGCACAGAATATAGCGGATAACGTAGTATTGGCAGGCAGATGCTGCCCAAAATCGCTTAGACTGTGAATCATTATGGCTAAAATGCCAAAACCAAGCCCATACGCCGCTGAACAGATGGGTGATTTAGTATTGCGGATGATTCTCACATAGTTTGACCAGACAATAACTGCAAAGATTATCAGAAGAACCAGTCCAATCAGGCCTGTTTCTTCCAACACTTGAGCGTATTCGTTTTCGGCGTGCATCGCTATCGCGGTTATCGTTGAGCGGTCAAACATAGGATACACAACCGAATGTGTTCCAAAGCCGGTTCCGAAGGCCGGGAATTTCGTCCAGATGACTGCTATATCTTTCAGTATTTGCAATCTGCCGGCTTCCGCTTCATGGAAATTCCTGAGAGTTGATAACCGGTCATAGACAGCATCAAAACCTGTATATAAAACGCAAGTAAATGCGACCAGTGCCATGATAACCATTATCCAGATAGGGACTTGTTTGGAACTGCGCGATGTAATTAACAAGGTAGTAAAGGTTACGGCGATAAGCAGGCTGACCATACCGCCACGAGTTAAACTGACGAAAACAGTTGCTGTGCCCACACTTATAATGCCGCAAAGCAACCAGAGTGAATATGCTGATTTTGAGCTTAAATACTCTAAAACGCGTGGAGGTGTTATTTTTTTGCCGCTAAAAGCCTCTTGCAGTTTTACCATAAAAAGACCAAGGGCCGCTCCGATTGATAAGTTCATAAATTGGCCGTAGTTGCTGTGGTTAACGAATGGTCCTGAATAACCCTTGCAGTGCTTGAAAGATATGAGCCAATAGATTTTACCATTGCCGAAAAGATTTTGTGCCAGCGCAATAACTGCGATGATACCGCCGATTACCGATATAGCCATCAAAAGGCGTTTTATCTGGTCCGGACGGCGAAATACATTAAGGACAACGAAAAACACTCCCGTAATCGCCATCAGAAGTCGTAGAGCGTGTTTCGTAGCATACGGGTAGAGTGTAATCGACATTGACTTAAGTAGATTATTATCACTCAGCAAATCGCTTAAGAGCTGCTTGCTTATATTTACCGTATTTGGCGAAATGATGCTTACCAATCGAACGGGTAAGGGGACAAGCTGAAGTAACGCGATTATAAAGAACAGCCCTACCGGTATGTAAGCCCAGGTCCAGATTAAGCATTCGTTTTGATGAAATACAAACTTTAATAGAAAGCACACAACAATAATACCTGACAGGGCGATGACAACTTCTTCGCTCCAAGGGTGTACTACTCCAAAAGCTAAAGGCATAAAAGCCAAAAGAATTATGATTAGCCATTCGATTACTATGTCGAACCTGCTTGTAGGCCCACCTGAATTTTCAAAAATTTGTTGGTACTGTCTCATCGATACTTTTCCATGTTCTTACTGAGCCGACAGGCACAATATCCTGAGCATTTACTACTCTTGATGGATTTTCGAAACAGACTAACTGGGCAATCGAACGCCCCAGTTTGCTGCTTATTTGCTCAAAGGCGGCTTTCATAGTGGGCTTTCGACTATCCATATTGTGAGAATCTGTCGCTACGAGGGTTGCCCAGCCGGAGCTTAAAAAATGCCATGCTGCTTTCTGTGCCGTAGGACCGAACCCCCCAAGCAAACTGGCGGATGTTATTTGCAGATGTGCCGAGTGCGCAAGCCAATCAGTCAGTATGTGAGGTTGCTTTACGAGAACAGGATGTCGTTCGGGATGTGATATAATCGCCTGAACACCCAGTGAAGAAAGCTCATCGAGCAAAGGTGTAATATCTATAAAGACCTGTCGGGGAAGCTCTAAAAGAATATATTTGCCACCGTCTGCGAGGGTTAGTATTTTGTCGGCCTCAAGTAACTGACATATTCTTTCATCCACTCGAACGTCACCACCGGGCCAGACAGTAAGAGCAATATTGTTTCTTTTTAATTCTTCGTTAAAGATGTAAACCGCCTCTCTAACCGTTGCGGCTTCGTTGCAGTCGCTGAACCGTCCAAGTTGATGCGGAGTTGCTATGACGCTGGTTATGCAATCGTTGACTAATCCATGGCACAGTGCAAGCGCATCGGCTATTGTGGCTGGACCGTCATCCACGGCCGGAAGACAGTGACAATGAATATCAACGAATCGCTGTTGACCAAGTTCTCTAAGGCCAATTTTTTCGGTGCCGTTTAGGTTGTCATTTATAGAATCTATTTTGCCCAATTGACAAAAACCCCAAAAAGCAACGCCCCCATAAGTTGCTCAAGCATTGACGTCTATCATATTAACCTGTTTTCTTCTTTCTGCTGCCGTAGTAATCATAGTAGCCGTAATGGCTGTAATAACCGTAATCATAGTAGTAACCGTAGCGCCTGTGCTTGAGGGAAACGTCATTCACAATTGCACCAAGTATATGCGCTCCGACACTTAATAGGTTGTCTCTGGCCCGCTGACTAAGACGTCTGGTGGATTTTTCTACTCTGAGGACCAGAAGCGTTATATCACAGATAGCACCGAGTATTTGACTATCAGCAACAAACGTAACCGGCGGTGAGTCTATGATAACACGGTCATAGCGCTCAGAAAGGTTCTTTAATAACTTAGCAAATGTATCACTGTTGAGTATTTCGGACGGATTAGGTACTTCTGGTCCACAGGATAAAATATCAAGTCCCTTGATTGGACCCGGTTGTATTGCTTCATCTATAGTGTGGTTTCCTGCGAGTATGCTCGAAACTCCCTTTTTATCATCAATGTCAAAAATCCTGTGCTGCATAGGTTTTCGGAAATCACCGTCGAGGACGAGTGTTTTTTGTCCGGCTTGTGCCATTGCAATGGCCAGATTGCTTGTGGTGGCACTTTTTCCATCGCCGGCTCCTGGTGAGGTTACAAGAATTATCTTTGCCTGGTCTTTCGGTGCGCCGAAGAACACAGCGGTGCGTATCGTGCGGTAGGCCTCAGCCGCAATGGACTTGGGCTCGAGGTGGACCTTCTGGCCTCGGGCTATGATGCTTTGCTTCTTGGATAGGTCCTTTTCATCACTCGGCATTTGCAATTCTGTAGCTGTGGCTTTTATTTTTCCTCTTGCCATTTCGTTGAACATACTGGTCCGTATTGCTCGATATTTGGCGGCACGGCACATAATAGTCTGCTTTTTGGGTTTTGTTTTTCGCCTGGGAAGGACTGAAATCAATGCCGAGCGTATTTCTCGATAGTTATCAACAATGATATTTTTCAATTTAAGCCAGACTTTTTGCCCATGCGTTACGATAACTCTCTGTTCTTGTGCCATTTTCGGCACAATACCAAGAATCGGAACCTGGAGAATAGATGATATTTCGTCAGGAGACCTCAATCTATAATCCATCCAGTCTCGCAGCAGAGCCAGGCCACAGCCGACCATGATACTCACAATCAAAGCCAGTGCCATAATCTTGGCTTTCCTTGGTCTTGATGGATAATCCATCGGACGCGCAACTTCAAGTATGCTGATATTGAGCGCCCCAACATCTTCTGTTACATTGAGTTCCTTGATGCGGTCATCGAGAATCTCGCAGAGTCTCTCAAGCCGTTTTAATTCTGATTGGAGCACGGAATATTCGGCTGCCTTAATACCTAAATCCTGTGCTGCTTGACGTTGTTCATCGTAGGATGTTTGCAGTTCGTTTTCTCTTTGTTTCGCTGTCTCCCATCTTAGCCGCATCACTTCGATGTATGCATCTGCAAATTCGTTTGCTTTTTTACCAAGCTGTTGCTTGATAAGGTTAATCTTATCTTGGATAGCTCGCACAGAGGGGTGGTCTTCGGTACAGTGATATCTTAAACTTTTTAACTCGACTTCTGCTTCTCTTAGCTGGGACTGCAACTGAGTTTCTGTGTCGTTGACGAATACGCTGACACCTGAAGTAGGGGAGGCTGAGGCAAATTGCTTGATTTTGGCAGGTTCGTTGGCCATTCTTTCAGTTGCCTCGAAATCGGCCTTTGCATTGATAGTTGCCAGTTGCGCCTCGGTTAGCGCGTTAGACAATTTAGTCAATCTTTCAAAAACAATGTGGCCACCGCTGTTGTTAAAGGAAACCACCCCATTTTCCCGGGTAAAATCCAGTATCTGCTGGAATTTCTCTGATAGTTCTTTATCACGCTTAACCTTTTCTTTCTGGAGAATCCTCAGCACCTCGGAGACGGTACTTCGTTTGCGAGTAGAGTGATACTTAACATAAGAATTTACTAATTCGTTGACAATTTGGGCGGCCTCTTCTGGATATGGCGAGTCAAGCGATACGGCAACGATATCATCTTTTTTGCCGATACTAACATTCAAATTTCTCTTAAGATAGGCAACTAAGTTATCTATATTGGCAAACGTTTTGAACCGTTTGATTTGAGCATTATCAGCAACTTCAGCGATAATAGGAGTGGATTTTATCAATTCGGCCTGTGTGTAAAGGTAGTTTTTAGACCCGGTCATAATCCCTTCATACTCGCTGATGATTTTAGGCCCGGTTTGTTCGACATACAATCTTGATGTGCTTGAGTAGATTGGAGTGGCTCTCAAAAGGTAAACAAATGCAGCGACTAAAAATAATATGGTGGTGCACAGAATTGTCCATTGGTGACGCAGAGCCACGGCCAAGAGATTTTCTTGTGGCGGCTCCGTCCCCAGTGGCAGCGTCAAATTTGAACTTCCATTTTCTACTGTATTGTTATCCATGTCTCTGCTCAAATGGAAAACCTCTAATAATCACTATAGCGAGCTTCTGCACCGACTGTAATGTGAAATACATCCGAAAAGAACTTATTCATCCGTGTTTGCAGGGTATGGTCGACGTATATAAGGTCACCAGGTTTTATCGTAATACCGTATGCATTAGCCATCGATTTTTCGTCGATGCTTATCGTTGCTGATATAATTTGACCGCCGGCATCTTGGCGGTAAATCTTTAAATAACGCGGGTCTGCTACCATATCAAATCCTCCTGCAAACGCCAGCGCTTCCATCACGTTATACTGGACATCCGAGGGATACGGAAATATCCCTGCTTTATTCACCAGCCCCATAACTGCAAAGACTCGTTCGCTCTCACTCTGGTATTTCTTTACTTCGCAGACAACCATCGGAGGATTTACAACATACTTAGGGTAATAAGCATCAATTACTGCCGCTTCTATCTGGGCGAGTGTCTTACCGGCAACAGGTATCTGACCAATAATCGGTAGCGTGATTGTCCCGTCTTTGCTTACCCGAACCAGATATGGGTCAATATCCTTATAGCCGTATGTTGCCTGAAGCCATACAGGCAAATCAGACGAAATGCCTCTTAATATAACGGGCATTTCAAATTCCAGTATGTCCCCAGGAATCACTCTGTATGGACCGAAATGATTTTTTAAGCCGGTCGCACCACCAAAATCAACTTCCGATTTGATTGGGCCTGCCTTCTCAAATTCCATCATTTCTTCGTGAGTTGACAGATTTGGACCACAGCCGGTGATGCAAAGCAGGCAGAGTATTGTGGTAAATAATGAAATATATTCAGTGCTTAGAACGTCAATCGTTGGCTTTCGCACACGATAACCCCCCAGTTATCAACCCCATTTTTATTAAAAGAGAATTTTATTTGGTTAATCTTATCGGTTTTTTTGCAGCCGGATGTTTAATTTTATTGGCCTTTTAGTATTTAGAGGATTTACACCGGCCGTTTTATCAACAGCGCAGCAGTAATCGATTAGGTTTTACACTATTTATGGTGATAGTTTTATCGGTCTTTTTAATACCGTTGGTCAAATTTTTATGCCTTTTGGCAATGACTGATAAGCTGAATTTTATGGGTCTTTGATGTGAGGAATATGTTATATTTTGCTTTTTCTTCAAATTTTAAGCGGACCGAAACCGTTGCTGGAGCGGATAGAGCACTTTTCATCGACTTGTAATTAGTAGATGTCTCTAAGCCATCACGATGTTCAATTATAGGGAAAACTCTATAACTCGTTTTTTTTGAGAGGGCTTATTCTAATGGGCGATACAGGATTCGGACCTGTGACCTCACGGGTGTGATCCGTGCGCTCTAACCAGCTGAGCTAATCGCCCCGGCAATTTCAGAATTAGATTAACGATTAAATTATAACTTAATAATTACAAACTATCAAGTGAAAATCAAGCTGGGATGAGGTTAACACGTCCGAGTCTGACACCTTTTAAACTCAGGATATTTTCAGCCATCTTATTGATTTCGTTTACGCGTCCCCGAAGCACGATAATCTCAAGGCAGTTGTGCTCATCCAGGTGAATATGCATGGAAGATATAGTCTGTAGAACATGCGAATGTTGCAAGTCTGCAAGCTTCTGTATCAGTCTTGTCAAATGATGTTCATAAACCAGAAATACGGCAGCGATTGCCTTCGTTTTTGGATGGGTCAACCGCTCGTCACTTAGCTGCTGCCGGATTAAATCGCGTATGGCCTCGGAGCGGTTCTGATAACCTTGTTTGGCAATGAGCTTATCGAACATCGATAGCAGCTCACTGTCTAATGACACTCCTATACGTTCAACTTGCTGCATTTCAGTTCTCCTTTTTGAATCGTAAGCTGCACTGTGCAGCGCACGTGGCCGGTCAAACTCCTTTGCTGGTTACATAGATTACCTGCTCGGCAAACAGATTAGGTGCAAATCTTACCGGCCTTAATCGCATCTTGGCCAGTGGAATCTTTTTTTCTACCTTAACGCCCAGCTTTTTACAGAATTTGTCGAAGTCTTTCAGTGACAAAAAATGTATATTCGGCGAGTCATACCAGTTAAAAGGCATCTGTCTGGTTACCGGAGATTTACCGAGCAGGAACAACTGCGTTCTGCACTGCCAGTAGGCAAAGTTAGGAAAGCTCACAATTACTTTCCTGCCTACCCGCAGCAATTCATTGAAAACCTTTTCAGGATTTTTAACCGTTTGCACTGTTTGTGACAGGATTACATAATCGAAGCTCTTGTCAGCGTAATTTTCAAGACTGCGTTCTACATCGTGCTGGATGATAGACAGCCCAAGATTTACACAGGATAAGACAAGGTGCTGCTGAAGCTCGATACCTTTGCCCTTTATATTTTTGTATGCGATGAGTTTAGCAAGTAATTCTCCGTCCCCACAGCCGATGTCCAGAACAGTGCTATTTGGCTCTATCAGCGATTCTATCAACTCGTAATCGACACGTGTTTGGGCTTTTTCCATCTTGTGATGCTCTTGTGCTTTTGTGCTCTTATGCTCCTTTTTTATTCCCGGCCGATGAGTCGCATCTAAGAAACCGGAAATAAAAGGCCTAAGTTTCTCCTCCTCTAATAAAAATGCATCGTGACCATAGGACGATGCAATATTGCAGAAGCTGACATCCTTGCCGTTGGCAACAAGTGCATTGACTATTGCTTCTGATTGCTCAGGTGTATAGAGCCAGTCGCTTGCGAAACTGGCTACAAGGAATCTCGATTTAACATTCGCAAAGGCCTTGGTTAATGTCCCATAGTCCTTCTGCAGGTCGAAATAGTCCGATGCCTTGGTTATATAAAGATAACTATTGGCGTCGAATCTTTCTACAAAGGTTTGCCCTTGATGGTCCAGATACGTCTCAACAGCAAATTCAGAATTGAAATCATAACTGTAGTCGTCGGCACTTCGCAATTGTCTGCCGAACTTTTCTCGCATACCCTGTTCCGAGAGATATGTTATATGCCCAATCATTCGGGCAATTGCCAGCCCTCTGTCCGGGCCTGCTTTGCCGTGGTACTGGCCATCGGCGAAATTCGCATCTGCCAATATCGCATTTCTACCTACTGCATCAAACGCAACCGATTGAGCTCCGAGATGTGTGGTTGTAGCAGCCGGTATGGCAGATTTGACAAAGTCAGGATATTCAATCGCCCACTGCAAAACCTGCATTCCGCCGATTGAGCCACCGATTACTGACAAAAGCTTCTTTATGCCGAGCTTATCGAGTAACAGCTTTTGGACTTTAACCATATCGCCGATAGTTATAATCGGAAAGTCCAGACCGTATGGCTTGCCTGTCGCCGGATTAATCGAGGATGGTCCCGTAGTCCCACTACAGCCGCCTAAGAAATTTGAACAAATAACGAAATACTTGTTTGTGTCGATTCCTTTACCTGGCCCAACCATGTTATCCCACCAGCCGGCCTTTTTATCATCGGGACTGTTGTAGCCGGCAACATGGGCATTGCCGCTAAGTGCGTG
>CAYTTK010000010.1:7475-31379 GCA_964440735.1 uncultured Pirellulales bacterium | reverse complement strand
CAAGCGAAGCTTGAATTCTAAAAGGCCACGTCCGTAAGGGCGTGGTGGTTTACTTGCTTAAAGTAGAATATTTTGATTTTGATACCTGTCCTCGTGAAAACGGGGATTCATATTCTGGATTATTTATGACGACCGCATATATCGGCCTCGGCAGTAACTTAGGCGACAGAGAAGGCTATATTAATAGTGCTCTTAAACTTCTTGCTGATAACGAGTATATTGAGCTTATTCACACAAGCGACATTATCGAAACTCCTCCGCTCGCCCCCCCGCCTCTTGTCAGAGGCAAGAAGGGGGGCGAGGCCCGGAGGAATCAACCGAAATACTTAAACGCAGTCGCCGAAATAAAAACAAATCTCACCGCCGAAGACGTGCACAAGAAACTGCTCGAGGTTGAAACTGCTCTCGGCAGAGGAGAAAAAAATAAATGGTCATCCCGGATTATCGACTTAGACCTTTTGCTTTTTGGCGAGCAAATTATAAACAACCCTGATTTAACCGTCCCACATGCGCAAATGCATCTGCGCTCGTTTGTCCTCAAGGGCCTTTGTCAGCTAAAAAGTAGTTTGATACATCCTGTCATCAGAGAACCTGTCAATGTGTTGGCCGACCGGCTGAATGGCCAGGATTTTGTCCTCAATCCGGATATACCTCAGCTGGTCAGCGTCGCAGGCATTATCGGCATCGGCAAAACTACTCTGGCAAAAAAACTTTCCGATTTACTCAACTGCAAATGCATTTTTGAGGCCTACGACAAAAACCCATTTCTACCGGACGTATATGCCGGCAAAAAAGAATCAGCTTTAGATTCTCAACTATTCTTCCTGAACAGCAGGATAGAACAATTAAATAACAATGTATTAGTCAAAGGACAATTAGCCATCACCGACTATGTCTTTGACAAAGAGCTTATTTACGCTAACCGTCTGCTTGATGCCCGACAACTAACCTTATATAAAAAGACTTATCCGCCTTTAGCCGAAAAAGCCACTCAGCCGGTATTAGTGATATATCTGCAGGATACGCCCAAAAACTGCTTGAATCGCATCCACGAACGCAACCGTCCTTACGAGCAGAAAATCGTTCTGCAATTTTTGGAAGACCTCCATCGCGACTATCAGCAGCTTTTCGCCAACTGGAAAACCTCGCCTGTAATTCGCAAACAGATTTCGCAATTCGATTGCAGAAAGAACAAAGATTTGCAGAATCTTGCAAACCAATTAAAATATTATGTTGCAGACACTGCAACAGACAGAAGATACCGTTTGTCAGATTAAGTCTTGGCTATCCCACGTTCAATGAGATTTTTTGCCCATTGTTCTACTTCGTTATTTTGTTGGATGACGAATTCCTGACCAATATTCGCAGACTGAAAATGTCCTTCTCGCTTCCATGAACTCTGAGAATGATAGCTAATCTCTACATTCTCGAAGAATGAGGGAAGACTCCATTTTGAACGTGAACACCCTTCTTTTGTAAGCACCAGTTCTTTATTAAACCGAAAAAACCCGTATCCCGGAATACCACTGTTCCATGTCAATCTGTCTTTTGCAACATAAATCGTATTTGTTGGGTTTTCCCTCCTTTCTTTATTAGCGTGTGGGTGATAATCCATCCATTTATATATATTAGTATCAATATCAATTATCTTGTCTATTTGAAGATAGCCAAAAATTATATGCAAATTAGGTGCAGAACTATCAAAAGTTATTTTTTCGTTTACAATTGCCGTTCGCCTGAACCAACCAAAGAACAAAAATAAATCGCCCTCTTCAACCTTCTTCTCTTCAAGGTGTGATTGATCCTTATCCATTTGCCCAAAAAGACCTTTCCATCCAAGGTTTCTTTTAATTACACCTGAATTGATATCAGGGTCTAAATGGCACTTTGTATCTTCAGTTAAATTATGCCATTTCTTGTTATACTTTATTGTTGTTTTCGTTTTCAGGCCTTTCATTAAATCGAAATAAGTTCTTGTAGAATCAAGCTTGAGATTGGAGTAGCTATGCTCATCACTCTCCCATGGTATTGGCAAAGAAACTAATCTCAGATCCGGAAGAATAGGGCTAGGATATCCGCCATTTTTCGAATCAAACCCTTTGCGGCTAAGTATAACTTTCATAAATCGACACCTCCTGACCTTACTCCCAAAATGGTTTCCAGTCGTTAAAATGGAATTCTATACTCTCTGCTCCTTTACTGTCTTACAGTGTTTTGGCTCCCTCCAAAGCCAAGATACATTATACATATTTCGACTTCAAAATCTGAAAAATCTTGAAAAATTCAGCAAAAATTGTAGACAAGGTCAAAAAAGTAGCATTTTCTTGGCATTTTTGGTATATTACATCCTTAGAAAATATCTCAAAACATAGTGTGTCATTCGGAGCGCAGCGAAGAATTTCACATTCGATGGCCAGATGCTTCACTCCTTCGACTTCGCTCAGGACAGGTTCGTTCAGCATGACAAATTTCTTAAACCTAAACCTTAAACCCTCATAAAATGAAAGTTGTAAAGACAGTCAAATCGGTCAGACGTTTAGTAAAAGCCGCTCGCGGCACCGGCAAAAGAATCGGCTTTGTTCCCACGATGGGTGCACTTCACATCGGCCACATATCGCTGATTAAAAGGGCGGTAAAGGATACCGATTATGTTGTCGTCAGCACTTTTGTAAATCCCACCCAGTTCGCCCCAGGCGAAGACTTTGAAAAATATCCTCGGCCTATTGAAGACGACCTGAAAATCTGCGAAGAACATAATGTTGACCTTGCCTTCAATCCTTCGCCGAAGGAAATGTACCCAGCCGAGAATTCAACCCGTGAGATAGAATCTTGTCGTGCCATATCATCTTGCATTGAAGCAGGTTATCTCACGGGTTTAACCTGGGTCAACGTCGAAAAACTAACCGAGCCGCTGTGCGGCAGGGTCCGTCCGGGCCACTTTCGAGGAGTAACCACTGTCTGTGCCAAGCTGTTCAATATCGTTACCCCCGATGTCGCCTATTTCGGCCAGAAAGACGCCCAGCAGGCAATTGTTATCAAGCGAATGGTCGCTGATTTGAATATACCTCTGGAAATTGTCATCTGCCCCACGGTCCGCGAACCAAATGGCTTAGCCATAAGCAGCAGAAATCAATACCTCTCCGACAAGCAGAAAAAAGACGCCTGCCTAATCTATAAATCCCTCCAAAAATGTCAGAAAATGATTAATTCTGGCTTCACAAATACCAAAGAAATCCTGTCTGATATGCAAAAAATTTTACAGCAGGGTCCATCAATAGAGATTGAATATATCAGCATCGTGGACGCAGATACCCTACAGAACCTCGACGAAGCTAAAGGCAAAATCCTCGCTGCTGTCTCTGCAAAAATCGGCTCCACTCGCCTCATCGACAACATTTTGATAGACACCAGTGAAAAATAATGTATAATCTGCGGGAAGTGATAAATTTGAGTTTTATAAATCAAGCTACGAGATAAGAGTTACGAGCGACGAAATATGCTTGTAAAATTGTTAAAAAGCAAAATACATCGTGCAACGGTTACTGAAACGAAGCTGCACTATCCCGGAAGTATCGCCATAGACTCAGCACTGATGCAGGCAGCCGGCATCTCGCCTTATGAGCTTGTTTTAATCGCCGACTTAAATAATGGCAACCGCATAGAAACCTACGCAATCCCCGCAGAAGCAAATTCCGGCAAAGTTATAATACTTGGTGCGGCTGCAAAGCTCGTAAAAACAAAAGACATTATCATCATTCTCAGCTTCGGCTATTACACTCCAGAAGAAGCGAAAAAACTTAAACCAAAAATTGTTGTTCTCGACGAATATAATAAAATTAAAAATTCCGGGCAAAAGTAACAAATAGTAGTTTTTTTATTAATCATTTATCAATAATCAATTACAAAGATGTATCCTGAGCTTTTAGAGTTACCTTTAATCCATTTGACCATAAAAAGTTATGGCCTGATGATGGTCGTTGGTTTTCTCTCAGCCGTTTTTATCATACGGGGTCTAAGTCGTGACATTACTCCTAACCCTCAACACATCACTAATGCTGCCCTTTACTCTTTGATAGCCGGAGTAGCAGGTGCACGCCTGTTTTATGTCGCCCACTATTTCAACCAGTTTAAAGGTCGGTTCATCGAAGTATTTTACATCTGGGAGGGTGGTCTTGAGCTTTTAGGTGGTGTCGTTTTAGCCATCGCTGTCATCTTTTTTTACCTCTGGTATCATAAGCTCCCTGTCCGCCATTATCTTGATATCCTTGCTATTGGCCTTATGTTGGCGCTTGCTTTTGGCAGAATCGGCTGTTTTCTAAATGGCTGTTGCTTCGGAAAGCCCACGAATCTGCCCTGGGCTGTGCGTTTTCCATACGGCTCATTTGCCTACATAAGCCAGGTGAATGCCGACTCCACCAGAAATCGACTAAATCCGCAACTGAAATTGCCACCTGATTTCTTCGATTACGAAGACAAAAATGGCATAAGCTATCCAAAACCGTATGAGGAATTGACCGAGCAGCAGAAAGCCGACGTTACAAAGGGCGAATATCGCTGTTTACCCGTCCACCCGACCCAGTTGTATTCATCCGCCAATGGGGCTGTTTTATGTCTCATACTCTATCTTTTCTGGAAAAAGACACAAAAATACGCAAAATCAGGCGGTCCAAAAAAACTTTTAATTAAGCCCGGTTCTACGTTTGCTATGATGTTCATTATTTACGGCATCACACGATTTTTTCTTGAATTTCTCCGGGATGACAATCCCTTTGAATTTGGCTGGTGGGCAATTTACAAAGGCGGGACCGTTTCTCAAAATATCGGTATTTATATGATAATTTTCGGCTTGATTTTGATGCTAATTTTCCAAAGAATAAAAACACAATCGCCGAAATAACGTATAGAATATAAATACTTTGTACGTACGATATACGCAATACGCATAACGCACTACAGGTAAGATATGGGCCTTTACGATAGAGATTATACCCAGGCAGATTACAGCTCTCATTTCCGACACGGACCACAGATGCGGATTGGCTTTCCAAAGATTACACCCGTGGTCAAGTGGCTGCTCATTATTAATATAGCGATATTCTTGTCCTCGATAATTATTCCGCCTCTTGGCAACTTTATTTATGAATGGTTTCAGCTCGATGCCACTTCCCTGCCTCGAGCTTTACAGTTATGGAGATTGATAAGTTATCAATTTCTTCACGACCCAAACTTTATCTGGCATATCTTTTTTAATATGCTTGGCCTTTTCTTCCTGGGTCCGACCCTTGAACGCCACTGGGGAAGTAAAAGGTTTCTGCCGTTTTATCTCGGTTGTGGTGTTGCCGGTGCACTATTTTATTTCTTTCTCGTCGCTGTAAGGTTTTTGCCCGCCTTACCAATGGTGGGGGCCTCCGGCGCAATACTTGGTATGTTAGCCGCCTGTGCAATCCTCTTTCCTCAGTTTGTTGTTATTATCCTTATTTTTCCCGTTCCGATAAGGGTCGCAGCGGTGGCGTTCACTGCTATTTATATAATCACCGTGATAACAAGGGGAATAAATGCAGGCGGCGATGCCGCGCATCTGGCAGGTATGGCAACAGGCGCCATTTATGTTCTTTCAAAACGCTGGCGGTCTAAATTTGAATTAAAAATCAAAACCAGCCGATGGCAAAAGAAAATGGAAGAACAACGAAAGCTCCAGTTTGAGCTTGATCGTATCCTGCAAAAGGTTCACGATACCGGCATTCACAGTTTAACCTCAAATGAAAAAAGAATCCTTAAAAAAGCAACCGAAGCCGAGCAAATGAAAAATAGATTATAAAAAAGGGCCTTGCAGAAAACCCGCAAGGCCTATGAGTTTTCGTCACCACTCAATAGTAAAATCATAAATAGAAAATAATAAATTTTCTTAGCCCCACTTGAACGAGCCTGCGCCGAGCAGTTCCTTGACCCGGCTTTTTACATTTTCGTCCTTGAACTTTTCATCACGCCATTCATCAATCTCTGCCTTACTTTCCTTAAGATGTTTTTGTAGCTCCTCAACCCTCTTGAGCAGCCGCTCGTATTCAATTTGCTTCCGTCTTATTATCATGTCATACCTTCTGCCGACCACTTCTTCCAACTGCTCCGTTAGCTCTTTCTTTTCTTTATCATCTTTTGTGCTTTTGATTTTTCCGATAAGCTCATCGCACGTCTTTCTAAGTTCCAAATCCTCTTTAAGAACTTCAGCTAACTCAGGGTTCCGTTTCTCTTCTTCGAAAATCCGCCAATATCTTTCTTTGATAAGGTCAAATTTTTTCCAGTAAAGGTCAGGGTCCTTTTCTTTTAGCCCGCCCAGCTCATTTGCTTCCTGGCGGTAATTCTTAGTAAGCCATTCAAGAAATTCTGTCTGCACTTTTTGTCTCCAGGTCTCTATGCGTTCTCTTATTATCCTGCCGAACTCCTCACCGCCGTGTCTTCTAAGCTCGAATTGGAACCTGTTCGGGTCTTCACTGCGCAGTTTTTCTAATTCTTTTGCCTTTTCAGGATTGCTCTCTTTCAAGCTCTTCATAATCCGCCCGATTTCCTCATCGGTTAGTACGAACCTTCCTGGCCCCCGCCTTGGCCCTCTTAATTCTCTCGGGCCTCTTGGCCCTCTTGGACTTTCCTCCCGCCAGATGTTTGGTTCGTCCTTCTGCTCCTTTTCTGCTGCTACGCAGGGCAGGATAGATACTGCAACAATGGACATTGTTAAAAATACAATGATTGTGCGATTTGTCTTCATTTTTTATCCCTTCCAGAAGTCACTATCGATTTCTATCAGTTCCATCTCCAATTCCGTTACAGCTCTCTGGCCATTACCTCCGCTTTCACCTGATTGCAAAGCTATCATCTCGCCTTCAATTTGTTCAATTTCGGCATTCAGAATTGCCAAATCCATATCGTCGGCGGCAATATCATCACTTTCCCAAAGAGACGTTGGTATTATAGACGCATATTCAAACTTTCCAGTCTTATTGGGTTTATCGCCTTTTTCGAAGAATTTTATGCTTAACGCTGCCAGGATAATAACTGCTGCCGCCACAACAGCAATCTTGTAGGCTGTTTTTCTAAATCCGGAGGTCTTTATAGTCCTGCTGCGGAGCAATTCTGCACCGATCTCAGATTTTATCTCTGTGATTAATTTTTTGCTCGGCTTAGGTGCAGAATTATCGCGGAGGATTTGTTCGCCCTGACTGATATTTTCAGCAGCCTTTTGTGCCTGTTCGGTCCCGACAAATCTTTCCAGGAGCTCTTTCAGATTTTCTTCTTTTCGATTAGTCATCTGTCAATCTCTAATTTTTCGAATTACGCCATCAGTTCCCTGAGTTTCTTTAGTCCTCGATGCAGCTTTGCCAGCGTTGTTCCTATCGGCTCGGACCGCATCTTCGCCATTTCCTTAAAGCTCAGTTGCGAATAAAAACGCAACATTATCAGTTCCTGCGTTTCCGGGTCGAGCTTGTTAAGCTTTGTCTGTAACCTGTCAAGCAGTTCTTCATCCGACCTTTTAGTTTCTATCGGCTCTAAATCCAGTTGCCCTTTGTGAGCATCAAGCAGTTTTTTTCGCCGTTGTTTGCTCCTTAGATAATCGTGAAATATATTTGAAGCCACCCTGAACAGCCAGCTATCGAAGGAGCCGCCCCTGTAAGAACTGATTTTCTCCACTAACTTGACAAATAGCTCACTCAGTAAATCGTCGCTAACACTTCTATCGCCCGTTAGCCGGTAAAAATAACCATAACATCGGGGGGCGTAGATATCGACTATCTGTGAAAAACATTCGGCATCGCCTTTCTTGCAGCCGGCAATTATTCGGGCTAAGCTGTTGCTTTCTGCCATTTTTGGGCACTTTTTACATAAATAAAGACGGTTTCAAGGATTGATTTATTGCATAAATGGTGAAAAGTCAATGATATTTCGCCGCTTAGCGGCAAAGTCTGCCTTTGGGAATTGGCGGATTAGCCTTAAATCGGCTATTTTATCTTCGTCTTCTCGGCCTGGTTCGTACGCTACTTGTGGAACGGGGGCGGGTTGTCCTTGGGGCGGAGGCACTTCCAGCATATCCTCCGTATCCCCCAGAATTATTGTTGATGTTTATCGAAAGGAGGTTAGGCAGGTTCTTACGCAGACGGGACAAGGCATTTGGACTGAAGTTGCCTTCGACGTTTATAGTTAAATACGTCAGAGATTGAATCTTCTCAAGGTGTCGCAGACCTTCACCTGTAAGCCTGCCGCCGCTTCCCCAGGTATTTGTCTTGACATCGTAGAACCCCGCGTCGATAGTCAAATGATTTAGCTTCTTCAAACCGGTGAGGTACTTCAGTCCGCCATCGGTCAAACCCGAGCCACCAATTCCAAGACGTTCAAGATTTGTAAGGCCGGCAAGGTGCACCATGCCGGCATCACTGAAATCGCAGGGATAAATCGACAGCCTTTTAAGATTTTTCAGTCCTGAAAGACACGCCAGGTCCGCATCGCCAAAAGTGCTTTTTGGCTGGCGGTGGTCACTGAATCCCAGGTCTAAGTCTTCCAGGTTAGTTAAACCGGCGATATTCAAAGTGGAACCATTATCAATAAGAGGATAAACATCCAAATGGGTCAATTGCGGCATAGCGTTGAGTTGGCTCAGTCCCGAAACCGTCACCTGAGTTTCATGGAGATTCAAATTTTTCAAAGACTTCAGCGCAGTTAGCTTTGCCAGACCTTCATTAGTTACCTTATCACATCCAAACAGGTTTAGAACTTTGAGGTTTTGTAATTTTACAATGTGCGACATTCCTGCATCGGTAATGCCTATGCTGCCAACGGTAAGCTCTTCAAGAAGGCGGCACCTGGAAAGTGACTCGAGACCTTTATCGGTGTAATATTCTTTATTCATGCTTGGGTCAACATAATGTACTCTGGGAACACTGAGATGTTTAAGCTTATCTAACTCGACTAAGTAACTTAGTCCTTTGTCGGTTATTCCCTCATGCGGTAAGTTGAGGTATTCGAGCGTCTTAATATCTTTCAGATGGGCCACGCCGTCATCCGTTAATCGAGCGTGACTTACGTCTAATTTTTTAAGAGACTGCATTTTTTTGAGATTAACGATACCTTTGTCGGTAATGTTTTCATTCCAGTGAAGGCTCAGATTTTCCAATTTATCAAGTTCGGACAAGTGCACCAGCCCGGCATCGGTTATCTGCCTAAGATATCCGATATGCAGAATCCTCAGCGATGGAATATTTTTGAGATGGGCTAAACCGTTGTCACTAAAACCATCGCCATAAAGAAGCAGGTACCGAAGGCGAGGCAGCTTTGCAAGATGAACCAGGCCGGCATCACCAATACGGCCACCTCTAAGATCCAACTCCTCAAGTGTGGTCAATTTTGCGAGATGACGCAATCCGCTGTTTGTAACCATGTTTTCCCTAAAATATAATCCTTTCAGCGATGGCAACTGTGCTATATAAACCATACCCTCATCTGAAACCTTTTCCGGCAATTCAAGATATTCCAGCGACTTAAAATTTCTGATGTTTTTTAGGCCTTCACTACTGATGTTGGTTCTACCAAGGCTCAAATACTTCAGTCCCGTAAGGTTAGCAATATTCCGCATACATCTGTCATCCGGACTCATTGTATTTGGTATGCCCCAGGCAATTATAAGAGCATAAAGGTCATCGGCCCTTAACCTAGAAAGTGGCGAAAGATTTTTCCATGCATCTCTTGCAATTATCAGCTTCAAGCGTTTGCCGGCAGGAACAACAACATCTCCTCTGGCCTGGCCGAAATATTCCCATCCATCATAATCATTTACCTGGTAGAAGGTTGTATCAGTTTGCCTTTTTGTATCTGTATCTTGTATAAAAAGCTGTCCCAATGTCCGGTCTTGGGGGAAATGGACTATACGTTCTTCTGGAGCTTGTACAGTTGCAGGCCGAGTCTGCGCGAAGGCAATCCCAACAGTAACGCAAACCGCCATAACACCCACAAGCAGCGTCCAGCATAAACTGATTCGCGGATTGCCGCAGCGGTCCTGCAGAATTCGACAAACCCGCCCAGCCAAGCCTTTTTTGCTGCTTACTACTGCAGGTGTAAACGCCATCTGCCGTTGAGGTCTTAAATCAAGCAGCGACTCTGCATAGTCTGTACTTTGCTGACCGCTGGCGACGACCCAGTCATCGCACGCCTGTTCGCTTAGTCCTACGAGCCGTGACTTTGCCCACCAGATGAGTGGATTCCACGGCAGGATGCACACCACCAGCTCAGCCAGTAATCCGCTTATATGGTCTATCCGTTTGTAGTGCGCCAGCTCATGACAAAGCACACTCACCCAGTCTACAGTAGTATCAGACCGTTCAACAACAAGCGGTACCAGCAAAACAGGCCTGCTCCCCCAGCACCATATAACCGGGCTGCGAATGTTCTCACTGCTGCAAATCTTCACCTCCTTGGCCATTGCAAGTTTTACCCTCGCCAAGTGCGCTGCCTGTTCAATCCTTTGGCAATGCAGCGGTGCCGATTGGCTTAAAAAACGCATCCCTTGAATAAACGTTATGAGCAACCGGAGAGTAAGAACAAGGCTTGTTACTATCCATCCCCAAAGCAGAGCCATATTCCAGGGAAATTCCGCTCTTTCTGAGTTAATCACTGCGGATGGCGAGTGTTCTTCAACAAGAGCTGGCCTCTGTTCAGCATCTTCGGTTACAATTGCTGCGGGCCTTTCATAACGATTCGTCTTAATACTGCCTTTGACTTCCGATTTGACCATAGCAGGTTCAGCAACGAACACGCCCAATTCATAGTGCTTGATTAAAATGCTCATAACCGGCACAATTACTGCTGCAAGCAGCGCCAACAGCAGTACTTGATGTGCCCATGCAGGCCGGCGTCTCAAAGCGAAGCTGGCCGCCAATCCAGCTGCAATGCAAATTGTGCTTTGCCATATAAAAACCCAAAGCAAAGCGTTTTGAGAGAATATTTCGCTTGTCATTTCCGCACTCCCTTTCGCTTTTTGTCTATTATTTTTCGAATTTCCAGAAGCTCCTTGTCACTGATGTCATCATCCAGCATTAAATGTTGAAACATCATAACAGAGTTTCCGTTGAACACACGCTTCATAAATCTGCGTACTGACTTAGCGCCTGCTTCTTCTCGACTTCGACTCGGCAGATAAACATAGCTTTTACCCTCGGTCCGGTGTCTCAGCCAGCCCGCTTTTTCCAGCTTCTGCATCGTGGTGAGAACTGTTGTATAGGCCAGCTTTTTGTTACGGCCAAGCCGGTCCCGCACCTGGTGAACGCTTGCCTCACCAAGTTTCCAGATTACTTCTATCACCGCTCGTTGCAATTTGCCCAAATCATCAAGAGATTTTCCGCTCATAAAATCGGTCTCCATATCTAAAGACAAACCATTGTAGTCTCTACTTTATCTCATAGTACTACATACTATAGTATTTGTCAAACAAAAAATAAATTCTTTCATAAAATTTTAAAATTACCGTTTTTGCACTTAAAAACTGTGTAAAAAGTGCCTCCATCCTAATTTTTCCCAAGGCACCAAGTCACGAATCCCCTGATAATCTGATATGCTAATATTCTGTCCTTCGTCCTCTGGCTTATGCTATGGGGTATCGCTACTTTCCTCGTCCTCCTCCTCATCGACCTTCCAGCGTTCGGATTCGTCAATATCCTCAAGCTCTTTTTTCATATACTTGAACAGCTTATCTTGAACAGGTGCTAATCTGTCATACCACTTGAGCATACTCTGATAGCTGGCCACAAGCATATCCAGCCGGATTAGCTGCCATTTGGCTAAGCACTCCGGCTCCTTGATATTAGAAAACGGGTCGCACTTGAAGGTCCTTTTGCCGTCTGGTCTGGTCTCGCATAATTCACAATCTTTGCATTGAATCATTTTCGCACCAAAATCTAAATATTTTCTGTTTAACGAGTCTTTAAGAACAAACCAAGCAAACTATTGACCGTTTGCCAAATACTTGATACTTTTAACCTTGCTCTTATATAGTATTATACAATCTAAAGACCAAGAAGTGTTATAGAATAAAGATTTTTATCTGGATTTAGGAGAAATAGATGGCAAAATCAAGACGCAGGCGTAAAGTTGGGAGCAAAAAAAGACACACCAAGTGGAAAATAAGGCATAAAATAAGATAATTTTCAACAAGTTCAAACCATAGGTAAATGCGTGAATAAAGTAGCGATTCTCCGCACATATTCACCACGATAAATAATGAAATATCTCCACGTAACTTTTAAGCCGGTTGACAGGCAAATCACGATTCACGCAGGTGTGACGCCTATCATACTTTATTCACTCGCTAAATCCTTTGGCTAAACATGACAAATCTTTAGAGTTAGATAAGTAGATTCTTAGGTTATGATAGATACCGGCCTTAAAGGAAAAGTTGTAATAGTAACTGGTGCCAATCATGGAATTGGTGCAGCTATTACCGTAGCTTTTGCAAAAGAATCAGCAAAAGTTTTCATTAACTATTACCGCTTCTCACCTGAGGGCAAGGGGGCTGTCACGGAAGAACAAGCCAGCCAGGCAACTGAAGCCAGCAGAGCTTATTATTATAAAATGCAGACGAAATCTCCGGATGAAGTGGTCAAAGCCATAAATGATTTTGGCGGTACCTGTTATGCCTGGGAAGCGGATTTGTCTTACCCTGATAACATTCCAAAATTATTTGATAAAGCACAAGAGCAGTTTGGAAAAGTCGATATATTGGTAAATAATGCAGCATACGGCAGGTGCGACACATTTATCCCTCCGAGCGAATTGGATAAAAACGAATCATTTGTTGGCATATTTCCTGTTGCCCCGATAAATGCAGATTCTCACGACGAACACTTCTCTGTCAACAGCAGGGCGGTTGCTCTTATGATTGAAGAATATGCCAAACGCTATATTGCAAGAAAGGCTAATTGGGGACGCATCATTAACATAAGCTCAGACGGTGCATACGCGCACCCTTATGCAATTTCATATGGAGCAAGCAAATTCGCAACGGAAAGCTACACCAGAGCCGCAGCCGTCGAATTAGGAAAATACGGAATTACTGTTAATGCTATATCTCCGGGAGCTGTGCAAACTGGCTGGATAACCTCCGAACTACAAAAGCAAATTCAAGAGACCTATCCGCTGAGAAGGGTGGGTAAACCCGAAGATATTGCTAATGCTGTTGTCTTTTTAGCATCAAACCAGGCGGATTGGATTACAGGACAAGTGCTGCACGTAGGTGGCGGTAATAAGATGTAACAATTGGTTGATATGACACATTACAGCATAACTTTCAAACCTGATGGTGTGCAAATCTCAATTCATGCAGGAGCTACCGTCCTTGAAGCAGCTGCACAGGCCGGCATAATCTTAAGCTCAATCTGCGGCGGCAAGGGCATCTGCAAAAAGTGCATCGTAAACCTTGAACCGGATGGCCGGCAGGTTTTGGCCTGTCAGCACCGCATCAAAAGCAACCTCACTGTAACAATCCCCACAACCTCAAGATTTTTCGAGCAGAAAATCCTTGCTGAAGGCCTCGAGACCAGAGCGCAATTTGAGCCCGACATATATAAAAAATATCTTAAAGATGCAGAAGACGGTGAGATATTCGGCGTAGCGGTCGATATCGGCACAACTACAGTCGTCACCAAACTAATCGATATGAAAGATGGAAAGTGTCTGACAACGAAAGCCACGCTGAATCCACAGACGCGATACGGCGATGATGTTATATCCAGAATCGCTTATGCCCAGACCGATGAAAAACTGGCTCAACTGCAAAAAGCAATAATCGACTGTATAAATGGGTTAATCGCAAAGCTCTGCGACAAGGCCTCAATAGACACAAAGCAAATCTACGAAATTTGTGCCGTCGGCAATACGACAATGAATCATATTTTTTTAAAACTTCCAGTAGTTCAGCTTGGGCGGGCCCCATATAAGCCATACAGTGTCGATGCTCAAGATGTGCCGCCTAAGCGGCTTTATTTGCTGATGAATCCCGTGGGCAACATCCACACCGTTGAGAATATTGCCGGCTTTGTCGGCTCCGACACCACCGCCGTAGCGATTGCGACCGATATAGATTCAGCCGAGAAAATGACACTCGCAATCGACATCGGCACAAATGGCGAGCTAATTCTCGGCACAAAAAATAAGCTCTATGCGGCAAGCTGTGCTGCGGGCCCGGCTTTTGAGGGGGCAAGGATATCCTGCGGCAGCAGGGCGGTCGATGGGGCGATTGAAGCCGTCATTATGAACAAAGATGACATCGATTTGGATGTCATAGGAAATTGCGCACCTCGCTCGATATGCGGCAGCGGCTTGATTGATGCCGTGGCCGTAATGCTGGATTTGGGGATTATTGACAAAACCGGCCGATTCGCAGAACCAGACACAATTGCTAACAAAGTTTCAAAAAAAATTCTTCAAAGAACAATCGAACAGAATGGCCAGCGTGCCTTTGTCCTTGCAGATACCAACGAGAAGAATGTGGTCTTAATGCAAAAGGATATCCGTGAAGTGCAGTTAGCCAAAGCTGCAATTCGAACAGGGATAAAAATTCTGCAGAAAAAAATTGGTCTTAAAGATTGCGATATAGAGCAAATTTTATTAGCCGGCGCCTTCGGTAATTATATTCGACCCCAAAGTGCTCTAAAAATTGGCCTGTTGCCTGAAGTTGACATTGAGCGGATTCATTTTGTCGGAAACGCCGCTGCTGCCGGTGCTCAGATGCTCCTTCTATCCAGCCGATGCCGCAAAAAAGCCCTCCAATTAGCCCGAAAGATTGAATACGTCGAAATCGCACATCAGCCGGACTTTCAGACCGTGTTTACAGACTCAATGACCTTCTAAAGTAAACTTAAAAGTAGTGTTGCGTATGGGTTTAAGAAGACAAATCCTGAAGAGAAAGCAGGAGAGAATGTCTGATTGCACCTTTAAATTGATGAACATCATTTTTCACATCATAGATTTCGTATATCCATATATAGATAATCGCGTCAAAATATTCGGTATTCAGCCGGGTATGACCATCGTGGATTATGGCTGTGGGCCGGGCAGATACACCATCAGATTCGCTAAGCTCGTTGGCCAGCAGGGCAAGGTCTTCGCCGTTGACATTCACGAACTGGCTATTGAAGCGGTGAAGAAAAAAATTGACAAATACGGACTAAAAAACGTCGTTCCCATACTGGTTAAAGGATATGACAGCACTTTAACCGACCAGACAGCAGATGTGGTATGTGCTATTGATATGTTTCACATTATCAAGAATCACACAGAATTCTTGGCAGAGCTGAAAAGAATAACCAAAACAGATGGCTTTTTGGTAATCGATGATGGCCATCAGCGACGGCATGTCACCAGGAGCTATATCTCAGAATCCGGCCAATGGGATATCTTCGAACAGAACCCTGACCACATAAAGTGCAGACCTAGGTTTGGCTAAAGCCACAAACGCTGCAGATAATCAGTGAATTGATTGGTGTTTGATTAAAGCAAAATACCATATACGACATTTGAAGCTTGTCCTAAGTCCTTATGCTCTATATGGTTACGTCCTTTTAAAAAATTCTCTTGACAGGATATAAAATTTTTGATATGATTAATATACGGGGCCGGGAATTTTCCTCTCTTTCCTCTCCCTCCGCACCCGGCCCTGTTAATTTTATCGAATGAACTCATCATTTCTTAAGAAACCTATCTTGAAATTTCTGGTCGGTGGTTAATTGTAACCACCCAGAGCAAAGAGATAATAAAAAACTCATTTCACAGATTTCACAAATGAAAATGGTAAGTGTTAAAAAAATGCTTCACAAAAATTTACAGACGGAAAAAGACCGTTTGTCAGATCAAGTCCTATCCTTTACATATCTAAATTATTAAAGTCCTTAAAATCTTCTTCTGCAAGCTTGGCGACGGTCTCTTTGCAAAGGCGGTGGTCTTCTTCGCAAAAACTGTTACAGCCGGCCCAATAGGACCATATACATCCGGATTAGTCGGCCCGAAAACAGCAAGGGTCTTGATACCCAACGTGGCAGATAGATGTGTAATACCGCTATCATTGCCTAAAAACCCATACGAACAGCTTAAAAGCCCCAATACCTGCGTTAAAGACAAACCAGAAAGACACTTTGCAACGTTGCTTATTTTTTTTATCTTTGTTTTGCTAAATCTATCCAGCTCAGCGGGGCCAAGTAAGAACATCACCTCAACATCCTTTGAACAAAGCTCTTTAGCCACCGACAAAAAGTTATCTAAGTTCCAGCATTTATTCAAACCGCCGCTACCGGGCTGTATGATTATCAGCTTCTTGCCAGAATCAACATCTATTTCCCTCAGCAGTTCTTCGCCTGTGTTTATGTCAACTTCGGTTGCTTTTATTAGGACCTTATCAGGTTCAATTTTCCGTGACTCTAAAGACAAACCACTTTGCTCGATAAATTGTTGTATATAAAAATCAGTTAAATGACCGCAGAATTTCTTTGGCGGTTTCATCGATAATGTTATGACTTCTGCACTATGACTGCAATTGGCAGTGAAAATTAGATTTTGTTCAAAGTTATTGTTCGGCTCACCCAGAAAAGTCACAATCCAGGTATAATCAGCAAAAGCATTTATCAAAGGGTCTCCGTCCGCAAGGTCAAACGCATTCGTTTCAGCAAATAATCGATGTAAATCCAGCGAATCTATGGAGCGGATACTATCTATACAACTCCGTCCCGGTAAAATACCGATATACTCAGTGTGCCCGAGAACATCAATACATCCCAATCCGAGAGAATCTTTCATAAATTTAGCTAATGGAATGGTCAATATGCAATCACCTACTGCACCCGGCTGCAATATCAGGCCACGCTGCTTTTTCCTCGCTGCTTCAGAGCCTTGTTCTCTAAGCAAATTCAAGATGTCGTCTTTTGTTTGCATAATAAAAATCGTAAGCGGTCTTTAATATTTATACCCCAGTTTCATTGGGGGGTTTTTGTTGATTTTAGCGTGATTATTTCACAAATCAATAGCGGGATTGTTTTATTATTAAGGTTTCGCTGCTCAAATAAAGAAGAGCGAATGAAATTCGCTGATGATTTGTTCTATTTCAAACGGCTTTTGATAGCATTAAGCTGGTCTTCCGTAACGTTTACGCCTAATTCCTTAGCAATTTTTATGTGCTTGTAGGCCAATTCATATTTTTTTAACTTATAATACCCTAAAGCGAGACCAAAATGAGCATCACCTATCTCCGGCTCAATCTCAACGGCCTTCAGATACGCACCTACTGCCTGTTCATACAACTGTCTATTGGAATACGCAGAACCCAGATTATAATAAAACATACTTTCATCCGGATTTATCTGAACGGCTTTTTCATACTGCTCAATAGCCGCATCATATTTTTGCTTTCCGAAGTATGCGTTGCCCAGATTTATCAAAGCAGCTAACAAGTCCGGTTTAATAGCCAAAGCACTTTCATATGCTTGAATTTCATCACCAATCGACCCCAGTTTATTGTAGCAATATGCCAGACTACAATAGACCTCGATTAAATCCCGCTTTATCTGCAGGGCCTTTTTATATTGCAATATTGCTCCTTCATAATTTTCCATCTGGATATAAACATCACCCATTTGGCTGTATAGAGAGGCATCTTTTGGCTCTAAAATGAATGCTCGTTTTAATTGAGTTATTGCGAGCATAAAACTTTTTTGTTTGCAATAAGCTAAAGCCAGATTTTTGTAAGCATCTATAAAGTTCGGTTCCAGCGCCAACGACTGCTGGTATTGCAAAATCGCCTTGCTCAACAATCCTTGCTGGGTGTACGCGTTTCCCAGGTTATTATATGTCTTTGCATCGTTTGGATTGATACTCAGAGCTTCGAGGTATTCGTATATCGCTTCTTGCACCCGACCAATTTTCAAGTAAACGTTTGCCAAATTCGAACGGGATTCAGATAGAGTCGGGTTTATCTCCACCGCTCTTTCCAGCGCAAGTAGCGCAGAGTCTATGTTACCAATATCTTCGTAGACGTTCCCGAGATTGTTAAAAAAACAGCCCAATGTCTGAATCTTGTTCAGATTCTTCATATAGATGCTTTCATTATCACCTTCCGGCACTTTGAATTTACTTATGTAGTGCTCATCCGGGGCATTTCCACCTTTGCTTGTTGTTTCAATATTGAATCTGACCTGTTTGTTATCGAATCTGATAAAAAAGTGGCCTGGTGCAACCACCCCATACAAAGGTAATCCAAGCCGTTCGCCTATTGAAAGATACAGAATGGAAAGACTCAGGCAATATCCCCGTTTTTTGTCAAGGACCGTATGCAGAAACAAATCATTTGGGTCTCTCGCATCCGGAATCGATTCAAATCCCAGCTCATCAAATAAATATTTGTTTATCACCGCAATCACTTGATAATTCATACCCACTCTTTCCCTCTCCAATCTATCGCGAATCTCCATCGCCATATCATCTAATTCTGCCAGATGTCTTCGGCCATGCACCAAATCACTCCAGTTCTCGGAGATAATTAGGGCTGCGGTGGCCAAGTCAACCTCATCTTCTTCCAATCGCAGGACCTGTTCAATTGACCTTGAATACAGACCGCTTTTACCCTCATTGGCCAAAGGCCTGTATCGGCCAGCTTGGACTACAGAAGAAAGATTTAAAACACAAATCATTAACAGAAAAATCTTTTTCATTGGTTTCTCAACAATGTTTAGCTGTTTGTTCCTTTGTAAAAGACACTGTCTTATAGTAAGTGTCTATATCTACGAATCTTATCGTCAGATAGTTCCTTGATATTCTTATATTTTCGATAATTATGATACCAAAAATTGGCCTCATTGAGTATAACTCTTGCATAATCTGGAGGCCGATGTTATTTTTTTCAATGGGTTTTTTATGATGATAAAAATGTGATGAGCTTAAATCGCACTATAACTGTAAATACCTCATTACGTCATTTGCTGCCGGCTGCGCTATATGCAATGCTTTTGCCGCTTTGTGCCATCGCGCTGGCGGGTTGCCGCACACCACGTCAAATTAGTCTTTTTAACGGCAGGACATTGGGTAAGTGGAATGTTACTAATTTCGGCGGCCAGGGTAATGTCTATATTAAAAATGGCAGCATATTTCTCGAAATGGGCAACGACCTGACCGGTGTTACCTGGACTGGTCCGCTCGAACGAATGAATTATGAAATCACACTTGAAGCAATGCGAGTTATAGGCAGCGATTTCTTCTGCGGACTAACCTTTCCCGTCGATAGCAATTCCTGCTCACTAATCCTCGGCGGCTGGGGTGGCGAGGTCTGTGGCTTGTCAAATATTGATTACTATGACGCCGTTGAAAACGAGACCACGCGAATTATCTCATTTGAGAATGGACGATGGTATCATGTTCGTCTGCGAGTCACGCCAAGTAGGATTGAGGCTTGGCTCGATGACAAAGAGCTTGTAAATATAACAACGACCGGCCGAGATATCGATATCCGACCGGAAGTTGATTTGTCTCAACCGTTGGGTATCGCCTCCTGGCGCACAACCGCAGCAATTCGAAACATCCGCCTGCAAAAGCTCGATTAGTAATATGGCTTACATGACATGGAACACGAAACAACTGCTGGCTAAACATCGACCGGTACACCAACAGGGCGGCGCTTAAATAAATCTATCTGCATCCATTTCTTGCTCTTAAATCTCCAGCGATTTGCCAGGCCAACCGCAATAATACTGATTGCAGCGGCAATCCAGGGCCCCACGGAACCAAGAGAAGGGAGAAATTTAACTATAAGTGCACCACCGACTCCTAATATTATCACGGCTCCCAACGTCGATACCGTTCCCAGCCAAACTGTATCACCTGCACCACGCAAAGAGCTGCTGTAAATAGTCCGTGCCGCGTGGAAAACCTGATATATAGCTGCACAAATTAAAATTTTGACCCCGATGTCAATCACCTTGGCGTCAGAAGTCCAAAATCGCATCAAGGGTTTTCTAAATATAAGAAAACAAAGACCAACCGCACCCATATAAACCAGTGCAATCCTCAAACAGACACTCGTTTGTTTCATTGCCAGATTTTTTTTGCCCTGCCCGATTGTTTTACCTACTGCCGCTGTCAATGCCGTCCCTATCCCAACTATCGGCATAATTGAGACATTTGTGCAGGCAAGAACGGCACTTGTCGCAGCTAATGCCTCTTTGCCGAATCTGCCAACCAGACTGAACAAAATTACTCCCCAAAAGGCAACATTTACCACCAGTTCAAATCCCGCAGGAAGTCCCACTTTCAGCAAATCATACATCTTGCTAAAATCGATATTTAACGTCCGCCTGGACTTAAAAGTCGCGTTTATATTACCACTTAAAAACACAACCATATTTATTACAGCGCCGACGGCTATCCCGATAAATGTCCCCCAGCCGGCACCTGCTATCTCCAGCCGTGGAAAACCAAAATTGCCAAAAATCAATACATAGTTAGCTACTACATTTACCACCTGCCCGCACAACGATGAATACATAGTAATAATAGGACGATGGATACCCATAAAGAACTGACCGCTTGCCCAGTTAATAACCGCCAGTATTTGGGTATAAAGCATAATTCGTAGATATATAACTTCCATAGCACAAACAGCCGGCGGCTGGCCCATCATTTTGAATATCCACGGTGCCGCCGGCCACATAATCGCAATCATCAACACCGAATACGCAAGACCCATATACATCACCTGCCAGTAATAATTCGAGCAGCCCCTTTTGTCACCTCTACCCAACCTTTGACTTACGAGTGTGTTTAAGCTCGTCATCACCCCTATCGTGAAAGCACCGGGTAAGAAACTGACAAAACCAGCTGGCAAAATGGCCGCCAATGCCTCCGTCCCAAGGCGTGAAACCATAAACCTGTCAACAAATTGCATAATAGTAAATGATATGGTCGTCACTACTGCTGGAGTCGCCAGCTTCAGCATATATCCAAGGGAGGTCTCCTCTACCACAACTGGAATTTCATGTGTTGGCTTATCGTTCATTCACTTAGGTCCTGTTTAATTTAAGTTAAGTTAAGCTTTTTCAAAAGTGCCTCAGGACTGAGCCCCTGAATCTGAATGTGCTTGACCGGATTAGTCTGGCCGGAAATTATATGAACAGCGTTTTTCTTTACACCAAGTTGTTTAGCCAGAAGCTCCAGCACGCACTTATTAGCTTTTCCCTTCTCTGCAGCCGCAGAAACTTTAATCTTAATCATACCATCAAGCAGGCCGCAAACCGCTGTCCTGCTGCTGCCGGGAACAACCTTTACTGTAAAAACAATACCCCCATCAACTTGTTGTGCCGACAAATTCGCCATAGAAAGTTAAATTCAAACAAACTCGTCTGGGCGGAGCCAGCCGTAGCCCGACAGCAAGCGTCCTCCGGTATCCAGAATGTTATTCAACGATTTCCCTGAGGTTCACCCCAACAGCCAGTTGGACATACTTTTCAATCTGCTCGGCAAGTTCGCCTAACGACTCAAGCTGAAAATCTTCATAATGGCCGGAGAGGAACTCGCCGTCGAGTGCCTTTTTGAATATTCTAACCCTTATAACTGATGGCTCACTCTGTGCCTTACTAAAATCGCTGTCTTTATGCTCGGTAAGCTCAACACGCCATTCCTCGCTTATGAAAACCAGGCACTTACCCGTAAAGACCGCCATTGGAAAATAATCGCGCAATAACTTAAGAATTTCCATCTTTTGGCCCCTTTTGCTGCGAAGTCCGCAGACTGGAAAGCTGACGCCATGCATTAATTGAGCGATTAAGGTTCTCGTGCACGTCGCCGGCTATGCCGTATCCCTGCAGTCCTATCGGACCGGTATAACCAACTTCATTCAGCGTTTGTAAGAAATGCCGAACGTCAAAGGAGCCGCGGTCCAATGTCTGAATCAGGCCTTCCCAGTCTTCTGCTTTGCTGTCCGCACCGTTAATCGTCACCACGAACAAATAAGGCATTGCCAATTCCATCACTGATTTCATATTTTTCTCATCATCTACTTTCAGCCAGTGACATAGATTGAAGGTAACTCCTACGTTGTTCCGGTCCACTTTTTTTACCATCCGAACCGCATTTTCCACTCGCTCAAGCCAAAATCCGTAATGCGGGTACAATGCCACCCTCAACCCGGATTTAGCCGCCATATCTGCAATCTCCCGGATAATTTCCACTGCCTGTGCATCACCTTCGGGCGAAGACGGCTTGCACTTTTCGCTTTTTATACAGAGCCAGAGTATCGTATTTCGCCCTTTTAATATCTTGACTGCTTCTTCCAACCGCGGGTCATATTTCTTCTGGCCGGTGTCGATGTTTACGTCCAGATAGACTGTAAAAAGTCTCAAGCCGTTCTTATCCAGTTCTTCGAGCATTCCAGCCACTCTCTTGCATCCTGTGTAGCCGATGCCGGCGTATCCCAATTCTTTTAGCATCTCCACTTGTTTTTTAGCGGTTTTGTGTTTGGCATCTTTCGTTCCGGTGTCCATCGCAAAGAAAGGATTTGCCCCTGCCGGTTCTAACCAGATGTTACGATATGCAACCGGCCCATGGTCGCCTTGAAACATCAACGGCCCAACCGGCTTTTCTTCTGAATAAGCGTTGGACCGCGTCGGCCCGGTAAGCTCAACATCTTCATGAACTACAGTTCCGTTGTGGACCACCTTCTCGAACCTGGCTTTGGAAATTTTCCGGCCCCTATCATCAAAACGGGGAGCCCGGAAGATGATATCGAACGTTTGCCATTGGCCGGGCGGCAAAGAGGCATTGACTCGCGGAGCATGGCCTTCATAGCCCTGGGGGCGTCTGTTATCGTCCCATCGCTGGTAGATGCCGCCACAGTCGGAGTGCTTCGGTGTTTTAACACCCCAGCTGTCAAATACCTGAATCTCATATAGACCCATAAAATATATCCCGGAGTTGGAACCTTTGGGAACCATAAACTCGATATGGCACCTGACATCACCAAATTCTGCCTTACTGAAAAGATGTGAGGTCTTTCCGGTAGGTCCATTCACAATTACTCCTTTGCCCGGCTTGCTCCTTAGGAGTTTTTCATTCTCAGGATTCATAGAGACATCCCCGACGATTTCCCACTCTCCTGTTTTTCCCTGCCAGGCGGTGAAATCATCGCCTATCAAATAAACTCTCTCATTTTGATAGTTGCCATTGGCACAAACGCATCCCGTAAAAAGCAAGCCGAAAATACCAGCAAGCAGGAAAATTGCACTGTTTATCTTGCACTGAACTATCACAGTTTCTACCTTCCTTTTCACAAATTTTTCTTGATAAATAGTCAATAATAAATAATAAATTTCACAAGTGCCAGGGACTCCGCATCGAGCGTGACAGCATTTTGTTTGCCAGTTCATCATTGATGAACTGTTCTTTTTCCGGGTCCCATTTAAGTTTTCTGCCTAACATCATTGAGATATTGCCGATATGGGCTATCGTGAAACGTCGTTGGCCTGTCTCAGGAGGAAAATAGCACTGATTGCGTGATTTCACGCAGTCGAGAAAGTTACGTTGCTCGCCGGCAAGGCACGTATAAAGGTGAATCTCATTCGGCCCAATCACAGAATCCAGAAACGATGCGGGTTCTGCTTGCAGCTTTCCTCTCCAGCCGTAATTGCCGACCCATCCCTCGGACCCTTCAAATCGTATGCTCGGTGTTCCGGAGGTTACTATTAACTTAACGCCATTTGCATATTTGTATTCAATTCTGTATTCTTTTGCGGTGTCATAAAGCCCGTCCTGCCGGAAATCACCTTTTCCCTCGACCTTAACCGGCCCAGTATGTTCGGTGTCATTTCCCCATTGTGCAACGTCCAGAAGGTGTGCTCCCCAATC
>CAYTTK010000010.1:0-7375 GCA_964440735.1 uncultured Pirellulales bacterium | reverse complement strand
AGCGTCGGCTTTTCGCACTCTACATCCTTGCCCGCTTTGGCTGCGGCTATCGAAATTGGAACATGCCAGTGGTCAGGCGTGGAAATCATAACAGCATCAATGTCATCACGCCCAATGATTTCTCGAAAATCGTTATAGGTAGCACAATCTGTATTACCATATTTTTCGTTTACCATATCGCGGGCTGTATTGCGACGGCTTGTGTCAACATCACAAACAGCAAGAACCTGAGCATCTGCATTGCCTAGAAAGTTCTTCAGATTGACTTTTATTCCGTGGTCGCCGGTCCCGATTAAGCCCAATGTTATCCGCTCGCTTGGGGCGACACCGCCGTCTTTGCCCAGAGCTGATGACCGAACATAATATGGAAAAAATACTGCCATACCACCGGTAACGCCCGCGGCCTTTTGCAAAAATGCTCGACGTGTTATATTCTTTGCTTTGTTCATAAAGTATTGTTTTCAACTCTTTATTTAAAATCAGAATGAAAGCAAACACTGCCAGATATACATATATCCCAGAGCATCGACGTCTTCCCATATTTTCCGGATGAGTTCTTTATCTCCGGAAATCTCAGGCAGTTCTTTTAGTTTCTCTTCCCAGGGTATGCAAACGCCCGGTTTTTTCTTTATCTTTGTTTCCTTAGCCATCTGTCATCTCCAAAAACACTCATTAGTAAATAATAAACAGTAAATAATAAATTTAGTAAGTTCCGTATTCACGGGTAAAGTCAGTCATTGCCTTGATATTTTCAATCTTGGCGTCATTTTGGACAATGGCGCCAGCGTCCATAATGTAACCGCCGTCCTTTGCCACACCATCTATCACCTTCTTGCAACAATCACGCACTTCATCAGGCGTTCCAACTGACAGCAGATAATTCGGTATGCCGCCACTAATACAGAATTTATGTCCAATCACTTTATGTGCCTCAAAGATATCTCCCTGGTCAACGTGATAAACAATCGATTGGTCCGGCAGTTCTGCAAAGGCCTTCAAATGTGCATCCCAGTTACCCTCTGCATAGAACAGCACCTGATGTCCATTAGCCCATATTTCCTCAATAACCGGTTTGAGTGTCGGCCAATAAAACTTCTCAAAGTGCTCAAGTGAAAAGAATGGCACACATCCACGATGCATCCAGATGGGGATCGGGACTTTTTTCTCAGGGTCAGCCCCTGAAAGGGCTACGTGGGTTAAATGTGGCATCAGGGCTTCACATGCGGCAAGCACCTTATCCGGCCGTTCCATCACATCAGTAACAAGACCAAGATATCCGCGCAGCTTGTCGGCGATAATATCAAACGGTGCCTTTAGAATCCCTGATATGGCCGAAACGGTACCTGACTCTTTACGCAGACGCTCAACCTGTGGACCACACGCAGTAAAATAGTTCAACATCGCCATACCACCTTTGAGAAACGACAGGTTGTTACGATACGATGCCGGTTCCCCCATCGCCGCCACGTCAGCCGATACGCGTGGGAGCCAAACGTTGAAAAGATAGCCTGTCGGATCCTCGATGAGCTGGTCGTATTCGTCCGGCTTCATAAATGCCTGCTCTTCAGGCGGCTCACGGTATTGAAAGCCAGTATCAGCCGGGACATGGATGCCGGGAACTCCGTAATACTTCATTCCAATGGCCTCTGTCAGCCCAGTCCATACCCAGACCATGTTGACTACCACAGCATCCCAATCGAAATCTGCTGCGCATTTGCGTACTGCCGCAAATGCCTTCTCGTAATCGTGCGTCACCTCCTGGCAGGTGTATCCAGCATATTTGGCAACGAATTCAGCAACAAAGGGACGAATTGGAATCTTATCGGGTTTGCCATTTCGCATTGCGGTAACATAACGTTTGAGTCGTTCGGCGTATAGTTGTTCCATATCTTTAGCCATATCAGTCTGTTTCTCCTTTATTAAAACCTATTTCTGTAATCAATAAAAAATATAACTAAAATCCTTACAAAAGTTCATCAACAGCACAATTCTTTTCCCCTGATGGCAGTTTACCTGTCACACGTCCCAGAGTGTCGGATTGTGCTATCTGTTTACTGTTTACAAACACCTGCAGTCCCTTTCCTTTTTCATATTTTTGGCCGGTCTTGTCCCATACGATTGTGATAATCTGGCCGTGATACGGCACATTATCGAGACAGAACCACTCCCACGTATCTGCTGGAAGCAGGGGATTGACCTCGACAATATCATCTGCCCGTGGCCGAAGTCCAACAAGCCCTGAGATAATCAAATCACAGTAGGCCGAGTGATTGTAATCCTTGCCGCGTTCTTTTCCGCCCTTTTTCGGGTCCCATGTCCCTTTGTTCCATACCTTTAATCGTGACCGGGCAAGCCACTCGCCGGTATAGGGATTTAAGTTCTCATCTATCCAGGGCACGACTTTTCCGTCGTCTCGCTTAAGCCGGTGACTTTTCGTATAGATTTTTAGCGTCTCGAAGTAATCGGCCTTGCCGATAACATTCTGGGAGTAATTATTCAGCAGGTTGGCCAGCGCTACAAGAGTTTGCGTGGTGGCAAAGGGCCAGCTTGGTCCGTTCCACTGGCATTGGTCGCCTTTATAGGCGATAATAAACTTTGGGTGACGTTGCTCCGCAGTCGTTGGGCCGAACGGCGCATAAAAACCATTCGGGTCCATCAACTGTTTCCAGGCAGATTCGTAACCGGTATCAGGCAAATTGAAGCACCACGGTGTATAGCTGAGTAGTTCGCGAACATCGACAAGACTGTTACTATCGCAGGGCAGTGTCTTGAAAAACTGTGTCTCTTCGTCCCATAGTTTGGTCTGGACGAGATTTTTGATTTTCTCGGCTCTTGCCTTGTACTCACTCTCGATATCATTACGGTTACAAAGCGATGCGATTTTTGCAATTGCAATAGCATCACCATACATATAAGAGTTAATCGTGGCTCGTTTACCGGTTCCGCCGATGGACTCTTCCATTCCGTCACGGGTGTCGATTTGCCAGAACAGTCCATCGGGTTCGAGCCGGGTCTTTTCCCATTCCTTGTAGTTGTCGATTAGGTCTGGAAGTAGCTCGATAATAAGATTTTTATCTCCCGTCACGAGACATCTGGCCCACATTGCATCAGCAATCCAGAAGCTGTAGCTGCGGACGCTGCCGCCTTTACGGAGCCAGAAGATAGAATAGTCATTGAGGTAATTCGGGTCGTGCAGCCACCGGCCTTCGTAAAAATGATGGCCGGCAGAACAGCTTATGGTGTTGTATTTGCCTGCCCACTTTACCTTTGGTAGAAACTCCGTTATTACAAGTCCGTCCTCTGTGAGCTTGATGTGTTTTCTGAATGTCCACCAGCGAAAGTAATAGGTCCGCTCGAAGTCCTTGTCAGGACATTCGAATAACGGTATATTTGCCTTGAGAAACTCCCACGCCTTTACATTGGGGATATGCTGAATGTGTATTTCCTCGTCGTTATCATTAAATGCGTCTATGTAATGCTTGAATGCATCTGCTTTCAGCGCAGCTGGAGTCTTTGCCTCGCTTGCTGTGGTTATATTTAACGTCAAAAGCAGGCACATAAGAGCCACGAATACAGCATCAATAGATGAGCTTTTCTTTTCCATTTTTAATGTTTTTGCTTATTTTAACTATAAAACTTAATTTGTAAAATCTTGTTTTATTTCAAGTGAGCCGACTAATTCCTTGATATCTGCTATTTTATAACAAATGCAGTATTTTTTTATGCCTTCTATAATTTTTATTGCACAAGCCGGCTCGATAAAATTCGCCGTCCCAACAGCCACCGCAGACGCCCCCGCGATAATAAATTCGAGGGCATCCGAGGCATTTCTTATCCCTCCCATCCCTAAAATTGGAATTCCGCTCTGCTTTGCAACCTCATTGTAAACCTTATTGACTAGATAAACCGCTATCGGTTTTATAGCCGGCCCGGATAGTCCTCCTGTTTTGTTTGCAAGAATCGGCCTGCGTGTCTCAATATCTATAACCATCGCCGTAAAGGTATTGATTAAGCTAAGTGCATCGGCGCCCGCCTCGATTGCCGCACGGGCAATTATGCTTATATCCGTAACGGATGGGGTTAGCTTGACCATCAATATCTTATTAACCGCTGCCTTTTTTACCGCTGAAGTAATTTCTTTCACCAGTTCAAAGTCGGTGCCGAAAGCTATCCCGCCTCGTTCGACATTAGGACAGCTTATATTCAATTCGAATCCCGCTATCGCTTCCTCCGCCGCCAGTCGCTCAACTACAGCTACATATTCACTAATCGTCTCGCCTGCCACATTAACAAAAACCGGCACGGTGAGTTTCTCGATAACAGGTAATTTCTCCTCGATAAATTTATCCAGTCCGACATTCGCCAGTCCGATTGCATTGAGCATCCCCGAATCGGTCTCAACAATTCGAGGGGTAGGATGTCCCTTTTTTGGTTTTATCGTTATACTTTTTGTGATAAAACCCCCGAGCTGGTTTACATTCGTAAAGTCAGCTAATTCATCCGCATATCCGCACGTCCCCGAGGCCGTGAATACCGGATTAGACAACTTCAATCCCGCAAATTCTACCGATATATTAGCACTTTCATTCATAACTTAGTAAAATTCACTGAATGGTTCCACTGTCATTTTCACCCTCTCTGGGTTCTATAGAAGTTCCAGGTTTCTTCAGACACACTATGACTATTGTAAAGATTATTGCCACTGGCAGAGCAAGAATAATCCCAAGGACAAGACCCGCAACAACGCAACTGACCCAGCTGGCAATAGCTAAACCACGTCTTTCTTTTTTGAGGGCAAAGACCAACGGGAGAATTCCACAAATAGCTCCTACAAAAAAACCACCGAAAAGAACACCAATCCACAATCCGAACTGTTCTGCATTTTGCATTACTATTTTCCTTCCGATAAACTATATTTACTACATAAGGTTGGCTCAAGCCTAACACCACCTTGCGTACTATTACAGACCAAAAACCACTTCTTTAGCATCAAAAACCGGGCCATCTTCACAGCATAGTTTATAAATAGTTTCGCTTGAATCATTGACTCTGCACTGCACCGCGCAGCTCTGGCAGACACCAATCCCGCAGGCCATCATCCTCTCTAAACTCACCTGACAATCGATGCCTTTCTCTTTCGCAATTTTTGCCACCTCTGCCAGCATTGCTTCAGGCCCACAGGCGTAGATAATCGTGCTGTCCCGAGCCGGATTAGCCTTGTTAATCCATTGCTTAAAGCAATCGGTCACTAACCCTTCAAAGCCGGCTGAGCCATCGTCAGTCGCCACCTGCGATTTCAAACCGTATTTTGCAAACTCCAGCAATGAAAATCCCAATTGTTGCGAAATCTCATCCAGCCGTCTCTCAAAGGGCAGCTCTTTTGCTGTCCTGGCACCGGCAAAGGCAATCACTTCAACATTAGGCAAATCTGTCGTAATGACCTTTGCCAGATGCTGCAATGGCGGGGCACCCATCCCTCCGGCAACCAGAAGCGCTCTTTTCTTATCCGCCGGTATCCAAAAACCATTACCTAAAGGCCCGATTACGCTAACCGAATTACCCGCAGCTAAAGTCGTCATTCGCAAAGAAGCAGGGCCCACCACATAGTAAAGAAGCTCAGCTAAAGTTTTATCCTTCTCAGAATAAACATCCGCAAAACTAAAAGGTCTCCGCAGCAGTATATTTCGCTGACTCGCATCAGCTAAATCTTCAGGTATTTTATCCGCAGGCGGCAGGGCGGTTCCGCAAAGGTCAAACTCAGCAAACTGTCCAGGCCGAAATTTTGCAAAGGCCTTGGCTCCGTCTCCTGTAAATTCCAGACCAAGCCGATAGAATCGCCCGCCGCCACGACTCGCGTCGGAAGACGCGGGGGCAGGCCGACCAATCTGCTTGTTCGCACGGACCGCAGCGAAAAATTGTCCTTTATCTGACGACGAGTTTGTGTCTGACATAAGCACCTTATTACGATAATGCTTTGCCCGGCCTGGTTATTGGTAACTACTTCTACATTCTAAATTGGAAATTCGATATTGGGTATTCAACTAACTATTCTGCCTTCTGTATTCCGTATTCTGTCTTCTGTTTTTAGAGCAAACCTTCATAAACCTTAACGCCATCCACTACTTTGCAGATATGAACAGCATATTTATCTGCTAACTCAGGGTATTTGCGAGGATAGGTTGCATCAATGGTTTTTTTGAGTTCTTCGACACTTTCAGCCCGAACCAAAACGCCCGACGCCCCTTTGTCGCCTCCGCCTAACATCCGTTCCCCCAAAACACCCGGCACCGTTCGAGCAATATCACACATTGTCTCCAGCTCCGGACCCGATATTTTATAGTTATCTCGCAGCCCAATGCCATCCTCTCTGAATATCTGTCCGATGGTTTCGATGTCACCGGCCTTCCAGGCATCGAGCATCTTATAAAACCTCTTTTGAGCGTTAAAAATATACTTTAATCGGTCGCACAAATCAGGATGGCTCTCATCGAGCTCTGCTACAATCTTTTTATAGATTTTCTCATCCTTAATGTCCGCAAGACAGGATATATTATAATTTGATTTTTGCAACATCGAAACCAGTTTTTCGCACTCGGCTCTTCGAATTTTATAGGTGGATTTTTCTAAACCAGGCCGAACCGTGCCGGTATCAAGCACCACTATACGAAAATCGATAGCGCCTGCGCCAAGTGGAACGTAATCCACCGACCCTCTTGCCGGATTATAATATGTTCCCATCGCCTCCCGGGCGAAAAGTATCATAATCTGGTCGAGCTTGCCGCAAGGCGAACCAATATAATCATTCTCTACTGCCTGCGCAAGGTCCACGAGTTTCATCCTGTCCTCAATTTCAGTCTGGTTTGCATCCATAAGCGATAATATCAGATTAAGACTCAGCGAAGCCGACCGGCTCATTCCGCCGCCGGGGATATTACCATAAATAACGCCATTGATACCTTGTGTAAGCTTAAAACCATCTCTTCTTAGAACATAATCAACTCCGTATGGAAAACGCTCCCACTTCCCAGCCATAGCTGCTGACTTTGGCTCGGGAACATCGCCCAGCTTGAATTCAATTACTCCATCATCGGGAAAGTTTCCGCTGTATAGCTTGACGATATCGGTTCCATTCGCCTTATAGCAAAGCCAGATAAATCTGTCGGTTCCCACGCCGAAAAGTTCTGTGCCGTTATAATCCCCGTGCTCAATTCCGAGACAAAATCGCGATGAAGTTCTCCTTACCTTTGCGCCGGTGATATCGATACCTTTGTCTTTCGAAAACTTCAATATTTTATCCAGAGCTGCTTTTCCATCTTTTGTTAGCTCCATTGTGAAACCTTTGCCAAGCTCACCTGAAAAGATAATCACTTGGCTT
>CAYTTK010000009.1:0-33155 GCA_964440735.1 uncultured Pirellulales bacterium | reverse complement strand
CTAGATACAGTTCTTCCCTGGCTAAAATAGTGGGTCCCATATCTTGGCAATTACGTTTTATTAGAAGTGGAATACCCGATTTAGTAGTAGTGGACGAACAGTGTATCCGTGCAGACGCATTGATCGAGGCCCAGAAAATCAAGGCCCCAGTAATCGCTTCAAGCCCGAAAAACTGTTTAGGGCTCGAAAACAGAACAGAAAGCTCAGCAAAAGAGATAATATCGGACTTGGTGGAGGGAAAAGTTCCTGGAGCACTCATTCTAAACCCAGAAAAGGTTGGAGAAGTTGCGGTTGAAACCGTGATGGCTGTTGCCCCAAAACGAAAGAAGTTCAAGATTATCCCAGAAGTAGAAGAAATCATTAAGGCTGCCCAAGAATGCACACAATGCAACGAATGCATGCGCGCCTGTCCAAACAATCAACCCATCCCCGACGCCATGAAAGCAGCGGCGAAGGGCGACCTTAACCCACTTGCTGAGATCCTTGAGAATTGTGTCGGTTGCGCCCGTTGCGATAGCGCTTGCCCCAACGACTTCCCCCTGCACAGCTTTATGGTGAAAGCAGGAGAAAAATCGTTGGTGGATGAAAAGTTTAAGATACGGGTTGGACGGGGTGCGATCCAAGACGTAGAGATAAGGGAGGTTGGCGGACCTATAGTTCTCGGTGAGATTCCTGGAGTGGTGGCTCTAGTAGGATGCGCCAATTATCCCCGTGGTGGAAAGGAGGTTGCGGAGATTGCTGAGGAGTTCGCTAAGCGTAGGTTTATCGTTGTCACCTCAGGATGCGCGGCTATGTCTATAGCCATGGTGAAGGATGAGGAGGGGAAGACTCTCTACGAGAAATATCCGGGTGGCTTTGAGGCAGGTGGCATCCTAAATGTGGGTTCATGTGTTTCCAACCCTCATATAGCTGGAGCAGCCATTAAAATCGCGAGCATCTTCGCGAAGAGAAATCTGCGGGCTAACTATGAGGAGATTGCTGATTATGTTCTCAACCGTGTGGGGGCTGTGGGCGTTGCTTGGGGCGCCATGTCGCAGAAAGCTGCCTCAATAGCCTCTGGTTTCTGGAGGCTTGGGGTGCCCGTGATCGTTGGTCCCCATGGGTCCAAGTATCGGCGTATGCTTCTTGGAAGAAAGGACAAGGAGGAGGATTGGTATGTATATGACGCCAGAACCGGCGACAAAGTTTATGGAGGTCCAGCTCCTGAACATCTTTTTACGGCGGCCGAGACTAAAGAGGAGGCTATGGTGTTGATAGCAAAGTTTTGTATGAGACCTAACGACACGACTAAGGGTCGAGCCATAAAGTTAACCCACTACATTGATCTGCACAAGCGCCTCTACAGTGTCATGCCCGATGATATACACCTCTTTGTCCGAAACAAGGCCGACGTACCCCTCACCATGAAAGAGGAAATCCTCAAGATTCTGGAAGAAAAAGGATGGAAGGAGAGACGAATCCCGGATCCAACGCTCCTACCTAGACTCATCAGAAAGAAGAAGGGTGATTGACATGGGTGTGAAGGCAGAACCGTGGCAAACAGCTGAGATTGCGGGTCCCAAGAAGGCCCTCCTCATCTTGAAGCCAGAGGTAGTTGTCGCAATGGTGAAGAGGGCGAAGCGTCCCATCCTCATCGTTGGGCACCTAGCCGCTGAGGATTATTCAGATGATGTTAAAATGATTGATTATGCAATCCGTATGAGTAGGACTGCGTCAATCCCTGTGGTTGCTACAGCACACATGACAAACGAATTTATTAAGAGAGGTTTTCAACCCGCTGGTTGGATGCCCGCAATGGACATTGGTAACAGACTCAAGGACCCAGAATGGAAAGGGCTCGACGGAATGGAATCGTATGATCTCGCGATGTTCATGGGACTCCCATACTACATGGAATTCGTGATATTAGCCGGGCTGAAACATTTTTCCAAAGGTCTTAAGACCATAAGCCTCGACAGATACTATGATCCCCACGCATCTTGGTCATTTCCAAACCTCTCGATTAAGGATTGGAATGAAGGTTTTCAAATAATACTAAGTAAGTTAGGAGAGAAGTAGCAGTGTCAATGTTTAAAGATATCCCAGTAGACATTGGAGTGATCTATGAGGGCGAAAGAATTCGAAGAAACCAAATGCACGTTGAACTTGGAGGTCCAAAAGTAGAATCGAAGTTTGAGGTTGTGAAAAACAGGGCGATGGATGAAATTGAAGATGAAAAAATTACGGTGATTGGTCCTGACCTTAAAGACTTGAAGCCTGGAGGAAGGTATCCCTATGGAGTCTGGATTGATGTTGCAGGAAAGGGAGTTGAAGAGGAACTTGAAGGCGTTATAGAAAGAAGAGTCCACGAATTCTGCAATTACATTGAGGGCTTCATGCACTTGAATCAGAGATATGACATATGGCTGAGGCTGAGTAAAAAATCCTTCGAAAAGGGATTAAACAGCTTCAAATTGATAGGAAAGGTCTTGCATAAGCTGTTCAAAAGCGACCTACCATTCATCGAGAAGATACAGATAACCTTCGTTACAAATCCCGAAAAAGTTAAGGAAATGATGAAAGAAGCTATGAAGATTTATGATGCTAGAGATGCTAAAGCTAGAGGCTTAAAGGATGAGGACGTCGAAGAATTCTATGGATGCACTTTATGCCAATCCTTTGCTCCAACACACTGTTGCGTGATCACACCCCAAAGGTACGCTAACTGCGGAGCCATCAGCTGGTTCGATGGCAGAGCTGCAGCGCGAGTGGATCCAAAGGGCCCGATTTTCAAGATCGAAAGAGGCGAGTGCCTCGACAATTGGACGGGTGAATGGTCAGGGGCTAATAAAACAATGAAAGAAAAAACAATGGGAGAAATTACACGAGTTCAGCTTTACACCGCATTTGATTTTCCCCACACATCCTGTGGCTGCTTCGAAGCAATAGCCTTCTACATCCCTGAAGTGGATGGTATGGGTATCGTTCACAGAGGTTTTGGCGAAAGGACTGTGAATGGACTGCCCTTCTCAACTATGGCGGACTCGACAGCTGGAGGGAGACAGGTAGACGGCTTCCATGGATTATCCATCGAATACATGAGGTCCCCAAAGCTTCTTCAGGTTGATGGAGGTTGGAACCGCATAGTTTGGATGCCAGCCACGGTCAAGGAGCGCGTCAAGGACTTCATACCAAAAGATGTGGTTGACAAAATAGCTACAGAAAACGAGGTCAAGACTATTGATGAATTGAAAGCCTTTCTAGAAGAGATGGAGCACCCGGTTGTCGAAAGATGGAAGGCCATACCGGTTGAAGTTGCACCCGAAGTGGAGGAAGCAGAAGTAGCAGCACCATCATTAGAGGTCCCGATTTCTGGAGTACCCGTCGTCGCTGGAGGGTTCAAGATAATCCTCAAAGACGCAAAAATCTATGCTAAGAAAGTTATTATCCGAAGAGTGGAGAAGTGAAAACCTTGGGAGAAAAAGGAGAGAAGAATAAAGCGGCTGCAATCGAACTCGCCGGGCTACTGAGGCTTTTAGGCATAGAGGGTAAAAGGGAAATTGAACTCGAAGACGTGGAACTGAGTATTGGGGAACTTGTCTTACAGCCGTCAGCTGCAACTGTTGCTGCTCCAAGAGTTATTACACCGCCTGCAGTGCTTGCACCGCCAAAGGTGAAGCCTACAACAATTTTGCAAGCGCCGTTCACTCCTTTTGTCCAAGAATATCCTGGGCAGGTTGGAGAAGTAAAGCTGGGGGCTACTAAGAGTGAGGGAGGTAGTCGCGGCAAAACGGTCGTGATCGGGGGTGCAATCACCCCGGCGTTCTACCTGTTCGAGAAGGCTCCTCCACATCCACCTGTAATTGCTATTGATACGTTTGATATGAAAGTACGGCTTCCAAAGGCTATAAGGATGTATGTTGAGGAGTTTTGGGGTGACCCGGCTGCGTGGGCTAAGATAGCAGTTGATAAGTGGGGGGCGGACTTGATCACGGTGCATTTGCTGAGCACGGACCCACTTATTGAGGATACATCACCGGCGAAGGCGGCAAAAACTGTGGAGGAGGTGCTGCAGGCAGTGGATGTTCCTCTTATCATTGGAGGTTGCGGGGATCCGAAGAAGGATGCTGAGGTTTTCATGAAAGTTGCTGAAGTGGCTGAGGGTGAGAGAGTTTTGCTTAGCTCTCTTACATTGGACATGGGCGATGCTGGTGTTCTTGAAGGCGTGGCAAAAGCAGCTGGGAAATATGGGCATTTAGTGCTGGCGTTCACAGCCTTGGACTTGAATCGGGCTAAGGAGCTGAACAGGAAACTCTACGATTTCGTGCCCGAAGATAGAATACTAATGGACTTGACGACGGCTGCCCTAGGTTATGGACTTGAGTATTCATTTACAATTCATGAGCGAGCTAGAATGGCGGCGTTGATGGGAGACTCGGAGCTTCAGCACCCGGTACTAGCTGGGACCACGAACGCTTGGGCTGCAAGAGAGACTTGGATGAAGCTTGGTCCAGAGTGGGAGCCGAGAAGGCTTAGGGGTCCACTATGGGAGACGACAACTGCGCTGACTCTACTCTTGGCTGGAGTTGACGTGTTCATGATGATGCACCCAGATGCCATTAGGACTATGAGAAAAGTCATACAGCAGTTAGCGAGTAGAGGTAAGGCTGACCCCCATAAGATAGTTAATTGGGTGAATGCAAGAATCAAGGGGGAGGATGAGCATGACTGAGAGGGAAGTTAAGAAGGGCGTAACGAAACTTAGTCCCATCGACGTGTATATGTTACTTCCTAGGACGAATTGTGAGGAGTGCGGAGAACAAAATTGCATGGCCTTCGCGGCCAAGCTGGTCAATAGAGAGATCACTTTAGAAAGGTGTCCCCCGATTCTGAAAAAAGAGCACGAAAAGGCGTACAAGAAACTTCAAGAGACGCTGGCGCCAGTGATTAGAGAGATCACCATCGGTACGGGAGACCACTCGATCAAAATAGGCGGTAAGCTGGTTATGTACCGCCACGAGTTCACCTATCACAACCCAGTGGCACTAGCCTTTGATGTAACCGATGAAATGCCGCTACACGCAAGATTCTCCGGAGAGGAAGCTCTCATCGATAGGGTAAAGCGAGTAGAGAATTTCTTGTATAACTACATTGGGAGGGACCTCACTCTCGATATGACAGCCATCAGGTCGACATCGAATGACCCAACAATCTTCAAATCTGCCGTAGAGAACGTTGCCAAGGTCACGAAATTCCCGCTCATTCTATGTGCGTTAGACCCAAACGTTATGGAAGCTGGACTAGTCGCGGTTCAGGACAGGAGGCCACTACTTTACGCGGCAACGAAGGACAACTGGAGAAGCATGGCTGAGCTAGCACTGATGTACAACTGCCCCTTAAGCGTCCTTGCTCCAAACGATCTCGATCTTCTAAGGTCTCTAGTGAAAACCTTGATCGAGTATGGAGTTGAGGATCTAGTACTCGATCCGGGAACATTCGCCGATGAAGGACTATCGGACACCGTCAACAATTTCACTATGATTAGAAGAAATGCGTGTAAAGGCGGGGATGATCTATGCGGCTTTCCGCTTATTGGGACGCCTATCACAGCTTGGCTCGGCGGGAAAGATTCAAAGGAGACGCTGGCGTGGAAGGAAGCGTACATTGCTGGCATTCTCATGTCTAGATATGCGGACGTATTAATAATGCATAGCTTGGACGGATGGGTCCAATTGCCAACTGTTATATGGAAGTTCAACATCTACACTGACCCTAGGAAGCCGGTTTCAGTTGATTCTGGACTTATCACATTTGGGAAGCCAAATGACATGTCTCCATTGATGTTAACCACCAACTACGCCCTAACATACTTCACAGTCGAGTCTGACCTTAAGAAATTTGGCGGGGACTATTACCTAGTTGTAGCCGATACTGACGGGATCAGCGTTGAAAGTGCAGTAGCTGGAAGGTATCTGACGGCAGAAGTGATCGCAGAGTCTGTTAAGAAGTCAGGAGTAGCAGAGAAAATCAAGCATAAGCACCTAATAATACCGGGTAGGGCGGCTAGGTTAAGCGGGGCGATAGAGGACGAGTTGAAGAACGTTGGCATGCCTGGTTGGCGCGTTATGGTAGGTCCGATGGATTCATCAGGAATCGCGAAATTCTTGGACGAGGCATGGCCCCCGAAAGGGAAAGAGAAGGAGTAATAATAAAAAGAAGTGTTTTCTCACGAATTGCACAGATCAAAGTTTGAGCGTTGAATTTCTCGCCGCAATGAAGTTGTGTTGATAAAGATCGGACAAACCACTCTTTATACTAGGCATAGCTTGGGAATAGTTCCTTGGGTCCAGGAATGTAGATTGACTCAGAGTACGTTTCGGCGAACATGACATCCACAAGAAGGTCAACGTACAGCATATTCCGTGCTATAGCGTTCGCTTCATCTCGCTTCGTCATCGATAGCAGTGTCATGTATGCACCTGAAAGCGAACCGTTTCCAATCGGGCGAGTCTTCGCGTTCGGAAACTCAGGAAATATCCCAAGTTTTGTCGCATTTTTCAGATCGGTGTATGCACCAAAGGCTCCTGCAAGATAAAAGTTCTTGACATCATAGATGGAAAGCTTGAATTTCCTCATCAAAACCATTATCCCACCGCAAGTGGCTCCCTTCGAATCCATAATGTAATCCATGTCACGTTGCGTTATTACTATGTCTCGGCTGATCGCCGTTTTCTCCGCGGGAACTACGACGTACTCCAACCCGTCTCTTCCTTTTCTAACAAGGGGTGTTCTGCCCTCAACAATTTTTCCCCTGAAATCGAGAATGCCGACCGAAGACATCTCCGCTGCAGCATCAATAATACCTGAGCCACAAATGCCCTTCGGAAGTGTGTTCCCGATAACCGTGTATTCTGCCTCGAAGGATTCCGGGTTGATTTTAACATGTTCTATTCCACCTTGCATCCCGCGCATCCCAAATCTGACGCCCGCTCCTTCGAAAGCGGGACCAGATGCGACGGAACATGATACTAGCCAATTCTTGTTGCCGAGGATAATCTCCCCGTTTGTTCCCATGTCAACTAGGAGGGATATTTCATCAGAATTGTACATTTCAGAGGCTATTACGTCACCGGTGGCATCTCCTCCCAGGAATCGACTTACGTTGGGAAGACAATAGACATTAGCCTCCGGGTTTGTGTGGAGTCCAAGGTCCTTCGCTTTTTTAATAATAGGGCCCCTAGAGACCTTATCATTCGCATCCACAAACCAAAGATAGTCTACGTCTATCCCCGCTAAAAGATGGTTCATAACAGTATTTCCACCCGCGGAAATGCTTGTCACTTCGTCATTCTTGATTCCGGCGTTTGATGTAAGCCTGTTTAAGAGGTCATTTATGCTTTGGGCAACTGCCTGTTGAAGCTTTTGCAATCCGCCATGAGCTTTGCGTGAAAAAGCAATCCTTGCGAGAAGCGTTTCTCCGTGCGTGATCTGCTTGTTCAACGTAGAGGCTTCGCCTAAAACCTGCCCGCTCGTCAGGTCAGAAAGGAGTGCAACGATTGTGGTTGTTCCAACATCGATGGCAAGACCATAGTTTGAACTGGTTCTATCGCCTGACTCGATGTTGATGACTTCTGGAGGGGTATTTGTCCTGCTCAAGGTTGCGGTTATAAGCTGTTCAGGGTCCATTGAAAGAAGACTGTTATAGATCTCGTCGCTTACCTTTGGCATTGGACCAGAGTAGCTCTTAAGCTTGATCGCGTGGGGTTCGTCATGTCGAGTGGGTGGTAGTAGAGTCACAAGATATTTTTTCGATGCGGGATCAAGTCTTTCAATACCCATTTCCATACTAGTAAGTATCTTAGGGTTGACCACTAGGCTTTCCACAGGGATTATAAACTCGCTGTCATTCAGGACGCGAATCTGACAGGAGAGACGGTGACCCTCTGATATCTCCTGAGGAGAGAGAAAATTTTCACATTTGGTCGATAAACGGGAGACTTCACCTTTAACGAGAATTACCCTGCATTTTCCACATTCGCCTTTTCCACCACATATGCTCTCGATTCTTATACCCGCCTCTCTTATCGCATCGAGCAGCATTGTGCCTCGCTTCACTTCAACCTCCTTATTCATCGGGTCAAAAAAAATTTTTATGAGGTCTGTCATCTCCTGCAACCCCGCAACCTCGCTATTGTTTAGATCCCACTCAGATGTTAGACTCCAATCCCCTGTTATTTAACATTATGACAAGAAAACGTGCTAAATATATATAGGAAGCTGATGATTTTTGGAGGGGGCAATACGTGAAAAAAATTGTCGTTATGGGTAGGGGAGGCAGCGGCAAAACAAGTTTTGTCGCGCTTATGACAAAATATTTCATTGAAATTGGTCATACACCCTTGCTTCTCGTGGATGTAGATCCTGACCAAAATCTGGGAGAAATGGTCGGGGTAGATCTTAAAGAAGAAGGGAAGAAGACAATATCTGAATTGTTGATTACAACTTTTCTGAAGGAGGGAGGAACCACTGTTGGAATACCTCCATCAGAAAGGATAGAAAGCAAAATTTGGGACAAAGGATTATACGAAGGAGATTCCTTTGATTTGATCGCAGTTGGAACGAAGTTCATCGCAGGTTGTTATTGTCTTCCGGACGCGGCGTTAAAAAAAGCTCTGGAAGGTTTGGCCAAGACATACCGTTATATTCTCATTGATTCACCAGCTGGACTGGAGCATCTCAACAGAAGAATCGCCGCTGAAATAAACGATATATTTGACATAATAGACCCATCAAAAAAATCCTTTGCCCATATAGAAAGAGCACACAAAATTGCAAGAGAGATAGAGATAAACTTCCAGAACTTCTATGTCGTCGGGGGCTATCGATTTCCAGAAACCCTGGACACAGAAGCTAGAAAAAGAACCTCGTTAGAATTTTTGGGCAGAATCACCTACGACAAGGAAGTTGAAAACTACTCATTGTCTGGAAAATCTCTACTCGATTTGCCCTCTACATCCCCGGCGTATAGATCGTTGAAAAAGATCATGGAGAGAGCAGGATACCGTCAATCTGCATAGCAACTCAGAAATTTCATGTCTTCGGGTCCGTTTGGCAGATAGAGTTACCAGATACTTTTCAGAAAATTTGTCAACCTTTTTCCCTGTGCCAGTTTTATTGTTCGCACGGGTCAAAAGAATGATAGCTCTAACTTAGGCTGTAGTTTCAATTCGTTTCTCTTCAATGAAGCGCCGAATGGATTCAGTTGAAACACGATTCAGATGCAAGCCCAATTCTTTGAAACTCATGTTCATGGCTAACCCCAAGAGTTGAGGATAGTACAATACTGGAAGGTTGTATTCCTCTCCATAATGTTTTGCAGTGCTGGGTTGTAGTACATCGAAGGATATTTGGCACGAAGGGCATGTGGTCACCATGCAATCTGCTCCTGCATCCTTTGCATCTCTAAGCTTGTTTCTTGCTAGGCTTGTGCCCATCTCTCTGTTCATAGGGAGTGTTGGGAAGCCGCAGCACCAAAGTTTAAGGGGCCAGTAGATGCTTTTTGCCCTAGTAACCTCCACTAGGTCGTCGAGAATACGTGGTGCCTCTGGGTTGTCAAACTTTGTGCTCTTCGAAGGACGGAGAAGGTGACAGCCGTACTGAACAGCGACTTTCAATCCCTCAAAAGATTTAGTGACTTTCGAACTGATTTTGTGGAGACCGTAATCATGATAGAAGACTTGAATGATGTCCTTCACTTTGGTTTTGCCTTTATATTCTAAATCTTGAGGAGCAAGCAACTCATTAATCTTCGTCCGCAACTCCGGATTTTCTCTCAGAAATTCATTAGTTTCAACAAGGGTGGAGTAGCAGCTATTGCATAACACAACCAAATCGAGACCCGTTTTGTCAGATAATGCTAGAATCCTTGAAGCTAGAGCAAGCGCAACTTTGGAATCTACGGAACGGAGGTAACAGCCACAACAACCAGCGCCTTGAAGATCAATCAACTCTATTCCTAAAGCTTCGGTAACCCTTCTTACAGCTAGGTCGCAGTAGTTTACTCTAGCTGGAACTTGACAGCCTAGAAAATAAGAGTACTTCACTACTGTTGGCCTCCTTTATCTTTCAAAAGCTTGTCGAACTTCAGTTTTTTGAGCAGGTTCTTTATGTCTTCAGAATCGGTCTGAGTTTTTGGTAGCTCCAAGCGTTCTCGCTCTTTCTCACGAGATGCGGTAATTTCCATTGCACGCCCAGTTTGAATTACTTGTTGCCCAACTAGCCTAAATCCTTCCGGAACACCTTTCTCTCTTGCAGCAATATTTTTTAGGGCAAACATAACCCTTCCAAGCTCCACACCCTGAGGACACCTTTCGGCACACATGAAACAAGTAGAGCATAACCAAATCGACTTGCAGCTAATGGCTTGTTCTCTCATTCCCAACAGAACCATTTTAATCACTTGATGTGGCTTCACATCCAAGACATCAGAATAAGGACAGTTGGAGGTGCACATGCCGCACTGAACACACCAAAGAACTGTTTTTCCCTCATAGGTCTTGGCAACCTCAAACTTGAAGCCAGAATCAAGCTCTGAATCTCGGACAGTCTCCTTTGTCATTGTTTGTCCTCCAGCAATTTCCTAAGGGGACTTGGACCCAGCTTTTCCAGTTGTGCTGTAAAGTCCTCCATAACTTCTGCCATTTTCTTTCCCTCTCCAGCTGACACCCATTCCAACCTAAGTCTTTGAGGTTCCAAGCCTGCTTCTTTAAGCCATCTTTTCACATTTCTTATTCGTTCTTCAGCCTTCAAGTTTCCGGAAATGTAGTGGCATGTGCCAGGGTGGCATCCGCCAACAAGGACTCCATCCGCCCCTTGTAGGAAGGCTTGAAGCAGATGGGTTTCATTCACTCTGCCTGAGCACATGACTCGAATGATTTCGGCTGTTGGTGGATAGTCGAATCTACTTACTCCTGCCATATCGGCACCAGCATAGGCGCACCAGTTGCAGAAAAACGCTAAGGCTCTAGGCTTGTCCGTTAGAGGCCTAGTGCTTAAGGCTGCCTCTATCATGGATGAAAGCTGATCGTCGCGGAAATAATGCATTGTTATAGCAGCGGCGGGGCATTCGACAGAGCATGTTCCACAACCTTTGCATAAAAGGGGATTAACTTTTGCATAGCCTTCAACTTTTATGGCTCCGTATTCGCATACTACTTCGCAGTTTGCACAAGCTACGCAGAGGTCTGCATTTACTTCGGCAATCATGGGTTCGTTCATTACTTTGCCTTTCATAAGGGGAATAAGAGCCCTTGATGCCGCTCCAAGTGCTTGATATATGCATTCAGAAAGGCTTTGAGGACTGTGACAAGTTCCGCAAAGATAGATTCCGTCAGTAGCAAAATCTAAGGGTCTCAGCTTTGGATGAGCTTCTAGAAAGAAGCCTTTCGTGTTGAGAGAAACTTTCAGTTTGGGAGCAAGATCCTGGTTGGTTTCTCTGGGGATTAAAGGTGTCGCCAAGGCAACTTTGTCTGCCGTAATTTTCAGCCTGATTCCAGCCACTACATCGTCAACTTCAACAATAGGCTTCTCTCCTTGAAAAGTTACTTCAGGTTGCTTTTCAGGAACATATCGTATGAAGTTTATGCCCTTCTCATGAGCTTTACGGTAATACTTCCTGCCTTCTAACGGCAACTGCATATCTCGATAGAGAACATAAACCTGCATTTCAGGATATTTTTCCTTAATTTCTAGGCTACAGTCTAGAGCTTCAGCACAGCAAGTGGCGCTGCAGTAAGTTCGTCCTTCTTTTTCTCGGACGCCTACACAGAGAATCATGACTATTTTTTCTTTGCCAGTCAACTTTTTCTGTCTAGCTAGCTGCCTAAGCTCTGAGAGTGTCACGATGTTGTCATTTTTTCCGTAGCCGTAAAGTCCTTTGGGTCTAAGCTCTTCTGCTCCTGTGGCAACGATTATCGCTCCAACCCTTAATGTTTCAGGTTTGCCGTTCTGAAGCAGTGCCACGTCAAAATTGCCTATGGATCCCTTAACCTCTTTCAGTCGGGCGGAAAGGAAGACTTCTATGTTTTCATGGTTTTCCACCATGTTGATGATGGGGTCAAGCAGAACCTTAGCATCGAGGTCTTCGAAGGGTATGGCGTAACTTTCAATGCGTCTTCCTCCAAGCTTGCTTTCTCTCTCAACAATGTATGTCTTAAATCCCTTGTCCGCAACAGCCTTGGCTGCCACTAATCCGGAAACTCCGCCACCGATGACTAGTACTGATGGGGTTACATCAGCTTCTAGTCGTTTTAGGGGACGCAGAAGTTTTGCTTTGGCCACTGCCATTCGAACAAGGTCTTTGGCTTTTTCTGTGGCTTCTTTAGGCTGTTTGTGATGCACCCATGAGTCGTGCTCTCGAATGTTAACCATCTCAAAGAGATATGGGTTGAGGCCAGACTCTTCGCAAGTGTCACGAAAGAGGGGTTCATGAGTTCTTGGGGTGCATGAGGCGACGATAACACGGTTTAGCTCATACTCTCTAATGGCATCTTTGATCTTTTCAAGAGCATCCTTAGAGCAAGCAAACAGGAGTTCCTCGGCATGAACTACGTCATCTAAGGTTTTGGCAGACTCAACAACCTTTGGCACGTCTACAACGGTGCCGATGTTGATGCCACAGTTGCAGACAAAAACCCCAATACGCGATTCTTTCCCCACAGGTTTTTCTTCAACATTGATTCGCTTGGTTTCGGCATGAATTAGTTCTGTTCGAGATGTAGCGGTTGTCGAAGTAGCACTTGCCTGGGCCACCGTGTGAGATATGTCTTTTGGGCCTTCACAAGCGCCACACACATAGATTCCCGGGATGACTGTGTCAACCGGAGCTGACGTCCCCACAGCCTTTAGAAACCCGTATTCTGTTGTGCCTATACCTAAAGTTTTTGCTAGTTCTTTGCTGTCTCTCTTCGGGACAACAGCTGGACATAAAACAACCATGTCGACCATGGTAGGTTTTACTTCACCTTTCAGAAGGTCAGCATATCTGATTTTGAGGCGGTTTGTTTTGAGGTCAAGTTGAACTTCGCTGGGTAGACCTTTGACATATTTTATGCCGAATTCTTCTGTTGCTCTTCTCACAAACTCTTGGTGTCCTTTCCCTGATGCCCGAAGGTCGTTGTAGAAGATTGTTATGTCTATCTTTGGATTATGTTCCTTGGTGACGATTGCCTCTTTTGTGGCATATGTGCAACAGATCTGGGAGCAGTATGGTTTTACATTCTCATTTCTAGAGCCTATACATTGAATAAAGGCAAGTTTTTCTGGCTCCTTTTTATCTGATATTTTCAGGATTTTTCCACTGGTTGGACCAGCTGCATTCATTAACCTTTCATATTCAAGAGAAGTTAATACATTCGGGAATCTACCGTATCCATACTGAGGCAAAACGGAAGGATCAAGGAGATCAAAACCCGTGGCAACAATAATAGCTGCTACTTCCAGTTCAACTTCCTCAACCTTCTGTTCAAAATCTATGGCGTCTGCAGGGCAGAATTTCTGGCAGACTTTGCACACACTCTTGGTGAAGTAGAGACAGTTTTCCTTGTCTATGACGGCTGTGGCAGGCACCGCTTGCGGAAAAGGCATATAGATGGCTTTCCGCTTGCTCAGCTTTTCTTCGAATTCGTTAGGTATCTTAACTGGACATTTCTCTGTGCAGAGCCTGCATCCAGTGCATTTTTCTTCGTTTACGAAACGTGGTTTCTTCTTTACTTTTACTCGAAACGTTCTTCCTTTGTCTAATGGGTCAACTTTCTCGACTTCTGAGCATGTGAAAAGATGAATATTTGGATGACGGGAGACCTCAACCATCTTTGGTGCTAAAATGCATATAGAACAATCGAGTGTTGGAAAAGTCTTGTCAAGCTGAGCCATTCGTCCTCCGATTGAGGGCTCCTTTTCAATGAGATAGACTTGATGACCTTGTTCTGCAAGGTTTAGAGCAGCTGTTATGCCTGCTATTCCTCCGCCTATAACTAGAATGTCGTTTGTCACAGCTGCTTATCTCCTGTAGGTCTACAGCGAGAAGTTGAAGTAATGGTGTTGTGGTTTATAAAAGTATAAAGACTAGCTCCAGAATTTGGGATGTAGATTGATGATGCAAAAGCTTAATATCGCACAACGAGTTTTTTTCACTTCCTTCACAGCGTCTTCTCTCCATTAGTATGGAGAGCACCAAGAAGGTGAATTAGAGAAAAACAAAACGGCGTGGAAAGAATGATTATAACAACCCAGAAACCTTTGGAAGAAATCATGAGAATGCTTCAATCCTATAGCAACATTATGATCGTTGGTTGTGGAACATGCGCGACTGCTGTCCAAACTGGAGGCGAACCACAAGTTAGAGAAATGGCTGACAAGCTTCGGGGAAAATGGTTCGTTGACACAGTTGTGGTAGAGGCTCCTTGTGATGAACGCATTGCTCGAAAGGATTGGCGGGAAATTCAAAGGCAAGGAAGAGGGAAAAATATAGATGCTCTTCTATGTCTCATGTGTGGCGCCGGCGTCCAAACCCTAGCTGAATTAGCCGAATTACCTTGCGTCCCAGGACTCAATACTCATTTTTTGGGTAAAGTTGAACGCATAGGCCTTTACTATGAGCGATGCCGAGCGTGCGGAAATTGTCACCTTGGAGAAACCGCTGGCATCTGCCCCGTGACTAGATGTGCAAAGGGTTTGATGAACGGGCCTTGCGGAGGCATGATCGATGGCAAATGCGAGGTTGGAGGCTATGTACGCGATTGCGCGTGGTTCTTAATATGGAAGCGTCTGAAGAAATTCGGAAGAATGGATCTCTTTAGAAAGGTAAGGCCTCCACGTGAATTTGGATTGGAGGCGTATCCAAGAGGGATAGATGCCATTCCTAGCCACAGAATAGGAAGAGAAACAACTGTGATGGGGCCAGAAGAAACTGAAGAATATATAGTCAAAGCCATAAAAGAAAAGGCAAAACAAGTGAAAACTGGCAAATCCCAAGGTGCATCCTAGTGAAATGAGTATTAGGTGACAAAGTTGAGGAAAGCCTTTTCGAATTTAATGAAAAAAATCCAATCAGGGAAATTCGTTCTTACTGGAGAACTCGAACCCGTAAAAACGACAGATTTATCCAGTGTAATAGCAGAAGCCAAGTCTCTGAGAGGATATGTTACGGCATGCAATGTTACTGATAACCCTTCCTCTTACGCCGCAGTAGCTAGTTTAGTCTCTGCACATGTTGTCCAGAAAGAAGCTGGAATGGAAACCATATATCAGATAAGGTGTGCAGACAGGAACCGAATAGCACTTACAAGCGATTTATTGGGAGCGGCAGTTCTAGGCATAAAAAACGTGTTGACACTGACTGGAGACCATACTCTTCTGGGTGATATGCCTAATGCTAAGCCGGTTTTTGACTTGGATTCTACCCTCTTGACAGGCATGGTTCGTAGAATGGTTGACGAGGGGAAGGACCTTAACGGTAATGATATCGAAGGCCCGCGCCCTCAATTTAACATTGGTGTAGCAGCTAATCCTAATGCTGATCCCATAGAGCCGGAAATACTTAAGGTTGTTCGAAAAGTGGAGAATGGAGCAGATTTTGTCCAAACGCAAGTTTGCTATGATATCGATAAGACAATTGAGTTCCTGAAAATGTTCAGAATATTCAGTGTCCCAGTGTTAGTTGGCATCTTTCCAATGAGAAGTTATGGCGTCGCAGCTGAATTCGACAAGTTTGTTCCCGGCGTTAAGGTCCCGAAGGAACTTTTGGACAAATTCAAACAGGTGAAACAACAATCAATATCCAAGGCAGAAAAACGGGAAAAATACGATCGGATCAATATCGAGTTCTTTGCTCCCTTCATCAAGGAACTCAAAAAATCTGGCTTGTGCGCAGGGTGCCATATAATGTCGGTTCACTATGTAGAAATAATTCCCAAACTGCTTGCAGAAGCCAAAATCAAGAAAACCACCCAAAAAGTCTCACCTTTGGCTGTTGCGCCATCTTCTTAATCCTAGTCTAGGAAAGCCTTATCCAATTGCGCCATTCTGCCGCCGATCAAATTCCCTCTTTCAAGCAAATACGCACCATACCCTTCTTCCTTCAAATCTGAAGCCGCAGTGATGCTGCAATACACCCGCCTATAACGAGAATTTGCATGCACGCATCTGTTATGTTCGCGCGCGGAATCTTACAGGAACAGATCTTCTTCCCTTGGTCTAATTAAATCAGTCGTCTTTGCATCCTCAGATTTCAGATAATTATATCCTCGGATTATAGCTACTGGGATCCCTTCATTTGCTTGCCCTATTGCTAGCTCAGCAGCTGAAGCAAGCTCATCGACGATTGCCGTTTGTTTCACCCTTAAAACGTACCCAAATAAGTCGCTTTCTCCTCTTCTGTCTTTAAGTGCCTTTATGCCGGCAACCCCAATAGCCACATTTATTTCACCCTTTCGCAGTGGGCGACCGTGTGTGTCAGAAATAATAACTGCAACATTACAACCAGTTAACTTTCTTATTTTTTTTCGAATTTCCTCGGCAGAACGGTCAGGGTCCTCTGGCAACAAAGCCACGTTTCTTTCTCCTGGTACATTGGATTTGTCAATGCCGGAATTTGCGCAAATAAATCCATGTTTGGTTTCTGTTATGAGTTTCCCATCACCCATGCGTCTGATGCTTTTCGATTCTCGAAGAACAACCTCAACCAAGGTTGGGTCCTTTCCATACTGCTCTGCTATGCTCTTTGCAAACTCAGAAGGCACAACCTCGTCAAGATTCGCAACTCTCCCTTCAGCACGCGAAACAATAACGTGTGTGATTACAAGTATGTCCCCGTTTTGGATGCGAGTCCCTTGGCTCTCCGCGGCGTTACATATGAGCTCAGCTAAATTGTCTCCTGTTTTCACAATTGGTAAGTGTTCAATCCCGATTATTTGAATGACATCCATGAAAAGTCACTTCCCTTTTGCAAAGAAATAATTATGCCTATTAAGTGTCGCGTACGCGTTCGCTAAATCACTTTCGAGTAAAAAGAGTTATTTCTTGAGCGAATTTCGGTAGAACTCTTCATCTGAAGTTGGGGGAAGCATTAATTTTGTTTTGATTTTGAGCTTTCCCTTTTTCGAATGGGGTTTCCTCACCAGTGTATCATTGTACTTTTCGATTTCTCTAGCTTCTTCGGCTAGTTTGGCCGCTGTCTGAGCTATTTCATGTGCAGAAGCGACAAGGGGAATGTATTTCTCGCTTTCTTTCTCTACGAAGCATGCTTGGAAATTGATCTCGGCGATCTTTTCAGCTAACTCGTATGCAGCCAAGGCCTTGGCTTTTGCGTAGGGATTTTTAAAATCAGATCGGTCTCGAATCGTGTTGGCATCAATTATTAGTTTGGGCAAAGCTGGGCTTATTCCCTTTTTGATCGCGTGTATCATTTTGTCGATTTCTTGGTGGACTATCCTGTAGACGCCAGTAATCGCAAGCACTTTTATAATGTTGGAATTGAAAATTGCCATTTCTATCGGGTCTAGAAACTCTCTTCTCGCTCCAATAAGTGGATCGCCCGTGATAATTATGTAGCCTAAGCCTTGCTCTTCAAGTTTGGTCTTGATGCGCTTTGCCGGGGCATCCGAAATAACCACACTAGGCACGCCACTGCTTGCCAATCTCTCTCTCACCTTTGCTGGTCCCGGTATCGACGGATTGGGAGATATAGAAACTATGAGATTGGGGTTGAATTCGAAGATTTTTGGCAGAGCTTCTTCAACATCTTCAACACTCATCTTTGAACCCGTGGTCACAGTTCGGATTCTGATATCTTGACGGTCAGCAAGTTCGTCGAGGAGAAGTTCAAATAAAGGTGATGTCGCGATATTACCACATTTAAAAACCACAATCTTAACCTGCTCCATATCAAAGCACCTAACTTGAACATTGGTCGTCCGGGATTATAAAAAATTAGTGCCTGTGAGGGCTACCAGAAATTGATATAGGGTGTTCTTTCAAGGTCAATTCCTCGCGTACGTCAAATCATTCCAAAAAGTTTTAAACTCTAGGGTTTCAAGTTATTTTTTCTATGAGAGATTAGCCATGAGTTTCGATAAAGTAAGTTTTGAAGAAACCCTAGGAACAAGCGTTGTTGCATCTGGGAAATGCATTGGTTGTGGTGCATGTGTGGTTGTCTGCCCTTTCAATTGTTTAGAGTACGTGAAAGAAGGACCTAACTTGGTGAAAGAATGTCAAGTCTGTGGCATCTGTGCACAAGTTTGTCCTCAATACGAGTGGTCGTGGCCCAAGGTAGAAGATTTTGTGTTTGGCAGAGAAAGGAAAGCTGAGGAAGAGTTCGGAGTTTATCGTCGACTTGTTGTGGCTCGAGCGGTGGATGAGAAAATAGTAAAGCTTTGTCAGGATGGAGGCGTCGTTACTGCACTTCTGTCTTTTGCTCTGGAGAATGGGCTTATTGATAGCGCAGTTGTTTCGGGAATCAGCCCAGAAAAACCTCTATATCCAGCTCCAAAATTGGTCACAACCTTTGAAGAAATTTTAGAATGCGCCGGAACAAGATACTTCTATTCACCTAATATCTTAGCCTTGACAGAGGGAATCAAACAGAAAAAGACAAGCACAGCATTTGTAGGTACGCCGTGCCAAATCCGTGCAATCAGAAAAATGCAGATGTGTGGCTTAAAAAAGCATACTAAACCTCTAATGTTTCTAATAGGACTTATGTGCTCAGAATGTTTCACTTACGAAGGATTTGCAGAGAAACACATCCGTGATACATTAGGTCTTAACCTGAATGACGTAATGAAAATAAACATTAAGGGAAAAATACTGGTCAAAACAAAAACTGAAATCAGAACCATTCCTCTTGTGACAGCAAAGCAATATGGTCGAAAAAGCTGCAGATTCTGTGATGACTTCAGCTCTGAACTTGCAGATATCTCAACAGGAGGTCTAGGTTTAAATGGATGGACATTCATAATTGTCCGCACAGAAAAAGGAGAAGAACTATTTTCAAAAGCTGAAAAGGCTGGGGTCATCGAAACTAGGAATGTGGAAGAAGCGGTAAACTCTTTAAGACTATTGCGTAAACTTTCAAAAAAGAAGCGGAGTTTGAGTCCTTAGATGAAAATGAATACTACGACACTTACTGGAACCGCTATTCTTGCGGCTTTGGTTGTTGTTTTTGATTATTCGATGAAATATTCGGGCCTTAAAATAAGTTTCCCGTGGCTTCCATTTCTTAAATTTGATTTCACGGGGATTCCCATAGTTTTGTCTCTCCTTCTCTTCGGCTTAATTCCTGGAACCTTTACCTCTATAATTGCTTCCATTGCTATCCTTGCACGCAGCGGACAGGTTGTTAGCTCCTCAATGAAAGGGGTTGCAGAATTTTCAACAATCCTAGGAATGGCTGTCGGGTTAAAGTTGCTTAAGAGGTTTAGGATGGTTGGCTCCTTTTCGCTTGGCATAACATCAAGAGTCCTAATTATGATATGTGTGGATTTAGCGCTGATTTATGCAGGAGTCATGGCGCTTCCCACATCTTATGCAGATATTCCTATAACCGTAGCTTTGCTGTTTGGAGCATTTAATGCTGTTCAAGGAGTCTTGAGCATCCTTGGGGGACATTTTATCTATGAAGCTATTAAGAGACGTGTTCCTTCTTTAGCGAAAAAAAATGAGCGATAAAATCACGGATTTAGACACAGTTACAGTTATTTCGCGGATTTCGCATTGCACGCGATAGGATATTGTCATGTATGTTAAATGTTGAAATTTCAAATCATTGTAGGCGTGCACTTCAAGTGTCTGAAATTGAATGATCGTTTGAGAAACGATTTTCCTTAATTAAAAATGCTTACACAGACCCATTACAAACTCTCAACCAAAATGCGTATTCATAGCAATTTTTATATCGACAGTTTCACTTTCAGATAAATCTCTGAGGAGCGACTATACAATGATTATAGTTCAGCAAAAGCCTCTCCACGAGATTTTTGATATGGCGAGAAACTTCCAACGTCTTTTAATTGTTGGTTGCGACGGATGTGCATCAATCATTCAAGTTGGTGGTGAGAAGCAGGCTAAAGTTTTGAAGGCTCTGTTGGAAATGGAAAGAAGGTTGAAGGGCAAACAAGGGCTTAGGATAAAGGCCATGTCCATTTTGCGACAATGTGATCGTCAAATTGTTACAACTTCGCTTCACTCACTAGTTGACGATTATGATGCCGTTATCTCTTTGTCATGCGGAGCTGGAGTTCAAACCCTCGCGGAACTGTTTCCTGACAAGATTATCATACCTGCGAATGACACAAAATTCATAGGGATGCATGATACAAAAGTTGGCAAGTTTTATGAAATGTGTAGAGCATGTGGCGACTGTATACTCTTCGAAACAGGTGGTATATGCCCGATAACGCGTTGTGCCAAGAGTCTGCTTAATGGGCCGTGTGGAGGGCAAGCGAAAGGTAAATGTGAGGTCGGTGGCGGGAAAAACGATTGTGCTTGGGTTCTCATTTACAATCGTCTTAAAGAAAGAAACAGACTTGACCTATTCACTAAATTTAGGCTTCCTAGAGATTACCGGGTTTCAGAGCATCCGCGAGAACTAGGTGGTGAACCAGAAGAGAAGGAGGCGACCGCTTAATGGGCGAGGCTTACAGTGAGTTGATGAAACAAATCAAAGCGGGAAAATTCGTTTTCACGGGGGAGCTTGAACCGGTAAAGTCAACAAATCTTCAGGAGGTTATTGAAGGAGCAAAAATTCTGAAGGGTCACGTGGTGGCTGTAAATATTACAGATAATCCAACGGCTTTCGGTTATATGAATGCGCTTGTTCCGTCCTATTTGATTCAGAGAGAAGCTGGTGTTGAAGCCGTCTATCAGATGACAACACGTGATCGCAACCGCTTGGCTTTGATCTCTGATGTGTTGGCTGCTGGCGCGTTAGGAATAAAAAATATATTGGCTTTAACTGGGGATCACACCACAGTAGGGGATACTCCTCAAGCTAAACCAGTTTTTGACCTTGACTCCGCAACTTTCGTCTATATGCTAAGGAAAATGATAGATGAAGGAGTCGACTTGAACAATAACAAGATTGAGAACCCGCCTAAATTTAACATCGGTATAGCGGCCGCACCAAATGCTGATCCGTTAGAGCCGGAAATTTTGAAAATCGAAAGGAAAGTGAAGATAGGAGTTGACTTCATCCAGACCCAGTGTGTCTACAGTGTCGAACAAGCAAAGAACTTTCTCGATGCAGCGTCCTACCTTAACACTCCAATTCTCCTTGGAATAGCGCCGTTCAAATCGGTAGGAATGATGAAATGGATGGTGGAATTTGTTCCAGGCATAAAAGTTCCAGAAGAAGTGCAAGATCGAATCCGCAAGGCAAAAGAAAGAGGTGGCAAAGAAGCGATTTTCGCAGAGAATATTGAGATTTTTAGCCAAATGATACGAGAAATAAGAAAGACGACTAACGCCACAGGGATTCATATGATGGCGGTAGGCTTTGAGTGGATTGTTCCGAAAATAATAGAACACACGGGATTGAAGTAGAAACCTGCGCATGCAAGTTCATTTAACATTCTAATAGCCATGTATGCTTTTTACTCTCTGTCTCCGTTTTTCCGTGCTGGCATTTCGGTGAACAGTTAAGACTTGTTTTGGACTAGTCAAAGTTTCAACCTTGCCACAAGACCTCTTGCGAGTAATTTTCATGCAATTTTCGACTTCACAAGCCAAGACACAAGCTCCACAATGCATGCAGAGTTCACTGAAAATCACCATCCCATCCTTAGACAAATGTAGAGCGTTGGTCGAACATACTTCTATACAAGGTTTACGACATTCCTCTCGTTTACATATCTTCATGTCAATCAACAGGTAGCCTTCCAGAAAAATATCCACTATTGCCAGGCTTAGGTATTTGTGTCGTAAGAGTGCGTTCTGCTTTTTTAGAGACCTTTTCTCTTGTTCTTTTCGAGAATCCAAAATATACATATTTTCATTCATCTTCACTTCGTCCTTTAGTAAAGCTCATTATATCAATATAAGTAATTAAACCGTTTTAACTATTTATGCGTTTCTAGTGAGCATATATATAAATGCCAATTAAATCTTGAAGCATGCAGTGGGAGGGCATGTGGTGTCTAAGTCCAAAAAAGCTATCTTTATCGTCGATAATCCCGAAAGCATTAGCTTACTTGCCGACTTCACACGGACTGAAATTCTACGTTTGTTGAGTAAATATTCGATGACGGAGACTCAGCTTTCAGAACAGTTGGGTATAACAAAAGCCGCTGTTGGTTATCACCTGCACCTACTTATGGATGCGGGACTTATTCAATTAGATAGAGTTCAGGCGGAGAAGCATGGGATCTTACAAAAGTTTTACACTCCCATAGCGGATTTGTTTATCATTGATCCTATCCACACGCCACAGGATGTTCTGAGATACTTCATAAGGATGCAAATAGAACATCTAAGAGGAATGTTTAGCGTCTTCCAACTATACCATCACGCTTCCAATATTTCATCAAAAACCTTTGAGGAACTAGCAATAGCGATGTTAAAACAGCTCAAAATCGTTGGGCAAAAACACAAGGAAGACATGGCGCGTGGAGATGCTGAATCCTTGAAGGTAAAAATCTACGCTGAGGCTCTAGCCAACCTCACCAAACAAAAGGAATGGCGCAACCTATTTCAAGGTTAGTTTGGCGCATCTTAAAATGCATACATTATAATATCTCCAAAAGTCATACTCCTTATATGTTACTCTTGTAATCGCGTGCCTAGCCACAACTATTGTTAGCCCCTTGTGATAAAGACCGTAAGAAAACGTGCGAATAGACCGCAAGAAAGGGTTTTACTGAAGTGAGAATGATTATTTCACGTAGTGTGGCCTCGACAAACGATTCGCGATTTTCTCACTTATTAACCGTATCTTCAACTACTGATTTTGGAGCTTCTTTGAACTGATTTGGCATGTAAGTTTTTTTTGGTGTAAAAAGAGTTGGAGGAAGGGAAATTCGTTAGCTTTAAATCTCCCTTTTACATGGTGTAGAGGGAACGACTCGTAGTCAGAAGGCGTGTGAAACGATACTTGAATCCGTTGTTGCGTTCATAACGGTCTTAACCGTGTCCTCGATTATATATTTAATAAGCAGATGGAAAGCACCCAAACCGCCTGAAACAAGAGACAAGCTTTCTATGTATGCTTGTGGAGAGAGGCTGCCTTTTCAAAGGTTGAGAATCACGGTCACTCTGTACAAGTACCTCATATACTTCGTTATCGTTGATTCGTCAGTGTTATTGATGGCGTTTGCATCTTTAGCAGTAGGCACTACAAGTCAATACCCGTTGCTAGTATATCTATTGACGATTTTGACAGCGCTTCTTCTACTTTTGGGAGGCGACTAGCCATGGCGCATGTGAGTTTGGTGAAATGGGCGCGGCTGAAATCACCTTGGGTACTTCACTTCAATACTGGGGGCTGCAACGCGTGTGACATAGAATTCTTAGCTCTTTTGACGCCGAGATACGACATTGAACGCTTCGGCGTTTTGCTTAAACCTTCACCTAGGCAGGCTGACGCGCTTATCGTAACAGGACCTGTAACGCGGCAGATTGCTCCAAGACTCAAGGTCATCTATGAACAGATGCCTTCTCCTAAATTTGTTATAGCTGTCGGGGCTTGTGCTTGTTCCGGCATGTATGCAAACATGCAATGTTACGGTGTACTTGGAGGCGTTGACAAGTTTATTCCAGTTGATGTGTATGTTCCTGGGTGTCCGCCAAGGCCTGAAGCGATACTCTATGGGGTCATAAAACTGCTAAAGAAGATGAAGGCAGTGAAGGCTTGAGTCATGGTAACAGTTGAACAAACAGCCGTGGACGTACTGAAAGAAAAGTTGGGAGACAATATTCTTGAGATCGTAACACCTGGACCGAGAAGAGCTTTTATCCTCGTGAAGCACGGGTTTCACAGAGACGCGGTATCGTTGCTTTTAGAGCGGTTCAAGCGATCTGGGATCTCCACAATCACTGGCATAGACTTGGGAGACGAAATAGAGCTAAACTATCACATGCGATGTCATGGAGCAGTAATAACCATCAAGAGCCGTGTGTCTAGAGAAAAGCCTCAAATTGAAACGATAACCGACTTGATTCCCGGCGCGACACTATATGAACGAGAAGTTTTCGACCTTCTAGGGGTCGTGTTTGAAGGACACCCCAATTTGAAAAGGCTACTTTTGTCGGAAGACTGGCCGGAGGGTTCTTGTCCTCTCAGAAAAGATTGGAGCCCACAAGACGTTAAGAAGAATCTTCATGGCGTTTACAGCGAACCCTCAAAAATAGATGCCAAAGGGCTTGACGAAACAACATCCACTATAAATGTGGTTGTAGGGCCTCAACACCCAGCGTTGCTTGAACCCGAGAGATTTTTGTTTAAAGTCGACGGAGAAGTCGTTGTAGATGTTGAACCTCGGCTGGGATACGTCCATAGAGGCATAGAAAAAGGAGCCGAAAGCCTCACATTTCTTCAAGATGTGCATTTAATTGGAAGAATCTGTGGTATATGCAACGTTTCGCACACAACCTGTTTCTGCCAAGCCGTTGAATCCATCGGTGAAATTGAAATTCCACCAAGAGCGAAATACCTGCGTACAATAGTGGTTGAATTGAACAGAATTCACAGCCATCTATTATTGTTGGGCACAGCGGGTCTCGTACTTGGATACGAATCTCTGTTTCAATATGTGTTCCGTGACCGTGAGCCTACATTAGATCTCATGGAAATGGTCACAGGAAATAGGGTAATACCTGCCTTCAATACAATCGGTGGTGTAAGGCGTGATTTGAAACCAGGATTGAACGAAAAGATTCAAAAGATTCTAGAGAGACTTGAAAAACGAATGCGTTTTTACAAAGCTGTATTCCAAGAAGACCCGACGATGAGACTTAGAACTGAAGGAGTGGGGGTGCTGAAGAAATCTGATGCTCTCAAACTTTGCGTTGCAGGGCCTGTTTTAAGAGGTTCGGGAATAAGAATGGACGTGCGAAAAGACGATGCCTATGCAGCGTATGACGAGATTCCGTTTAACGTGATAACGTACAAGGAGTGCGACTCGTGGGCGAGACTGATGGTCCGGGTTGAAGAAATTATTGAGAGCATAAACATCATACGATATGCTGTAGAACATTCACCAAGCGGACCATACCGAGTGAAAGTGCCTAGAAAACAACCGAAAGGCGAGGCTGTGAGCCGTGTTGAAGCACCAAGAGGAGAGCTCATACACTATGTCAAAAGCACTGGTACCATATACCCTTATAGAGTTAAGGTTAGAAGTCCAACACTGGCCAACATCATATCGTTCCATGAAATAGTCAAGGATGGCTACGTAGCCGATATACCCGCAGCACTCATAAGCTTAGATCCCTGCTTCGCCTGCATGGACCGTATGGCATTTCTCGATGTAAATAGCAATCGCAGTTGGTCGTGGCGTCTAGAGGAAATGAAGGACTTGAAAGGTGAGGTAAATGGGCGTTGATTTAATCTTCATGTTCAGGGTATTGGTTTTCCCTGGTTTTGCCTTCCTTTTGGCATTTGCATTGTTTTGCGACTGGTTTGAGCGGAAAGTTGCTGCTCGGATGCAGAACAGGATGGGCCCCACCTACACTGGACCTATGGGTATTCTTCAACCTTTTGCTGACTACATAAAGTTGTTGATGAAGGAGGACATAACTCCGAGGCAGACGAGTAGGTTTCTGTTTACGCTATCCCCTGTACTTGCATTTTCATTGTTTGTTTTCATTATGTTTTATATACCAATAGACGGCGCGAACGTTGTTCCTGCATCTGGTTTTGAGGGCGATTTAATTCTGATTCTCGTCTTGGTAACGGTAGCCGAGTTTGCGGTGTTTCTATCCGGATGGTCCTCGGCAAACCCGTACAGTGGAATAGGCTCAACTCGGATCCTGACGCAGTTTCTTGGCTATGACGTACCTTTCATGATACTCGCCTTAGGTCCAGCTTTTCTTGCAAAAAGCTTATGTATATCAACTATAATCGCGAAACAAAAGGTACCTTTCATCCTCTTGATCCCTTGGGTTTTCATATTTTTTATAATAACGCTTCAAGCTGAGCTAGAGAAAGATCCGTTTGATACGCCACACGCAGAAACCGAAATAGTTGCCGGTTACGGAACGGAGTTCACCGGCAGAAAACTTGCCTTCATAAGATTCTCAAAGGACATTCAAACAGTGTTTAGCGCGGCTCTCGTAGCTTCATTATTTCTTGGCGGGCCCTGCGAATCAATTTTGTTTGGTCCAAGCTCCATTTTGTGCACCGTCTGGTTCGTGGTGAAGGTGCTTTTGGTGATATTTATGTTGGAGTTTATAGGCTGCATGTGTGCTCGGTTGCGTATAGATCAAGTTGTCTGGGTGAATTGGAGAATAATGATACCGATTGCGATATTGTCTCTGATATTAACGGTTGTGTGCGGGCCTTTGTTTGAATCATTGGTTGGGTAGGATGGGTGTCTATGGTAAATAAAATAAGGATACCGTCGATAGTGAGAGAGATAGCCTCCTGCATAGTTAGGAAGCCATTCACCCGCAAATATCCAGTAGTCAAGGTGAAGGCTCCTGAAGGCTTTCGCGGCAAACATCTCTTTGACCCAATGAAGTGCATCGGTTGTGGTTTGTGTGAACGAGATTGTCCGTCTAAGGCGATAGAACTAGTTGAGGTGTCCGGTAAAAAAATGCCAGTATTCCATCTTGACAAGTGCTTATTCTGCTATCAATGTGCTGAAAGTTGTCCGAGAGACGCGATAAAATCGTCCATCCTATTTGAATTAGCCTCAACGGATAAGGAAGGATTAATCTTAAAACCGAGAGTAGTGATTTAACGATGGCTTATTGTTTAAAATGGGATGGTATGTGAAATGGTGCATGAGATTATACTGACCGTGGGACTTGTGGTGTCCGCTTTTTTTGCGGTATACCTTGAAGAGCCTGTGTACGCAGTTGTGTCATTAGCTCTGATGAACATAATTCTATCACTCTTCTACTTTAGTTTAAACGCCCCCTTTGCCGCCGTTTTCCAGTTGGCGATTGGCATAGGAACAGTAGCTGTCCTCTTACTGACGGGTGAAATGTTTACCAGAAAAACATACACCGCCAAAACAATTAGGAAGAAGCTTGTAGGGCTACTAGCATCCGTCTTACTTTCGATTCCGTCAATTCTCAGCGTTGGAGGAATGACTACAACGACGCGTTCTTCTAATTTTTCGATTTCCACTGCTCTATGGGACCTAAGGTTCATTGATGTTATAGCTCAAGGCCTTGTCGTCTTAACTATTGCACTTGGCATAGCTATGATTTTAAGAAAGAAGAGGAGAGATGGTTAAAAATGGAGTACATAATCCTTTCGATGACTCTACTAGCAATTGGAATTTACGGACTTGCAACAAAATACAACATGATAAAAATGTTAATCTCAATAGAAATGATTACCGCAGCTGCATCCATGAATTTCGTGATATTCGCATCATTATTGAATGACACTCTTGGCCAAGCTTTCATGATATTAGCCCTTTCCGTTGACACGTGCATGACCGCTGTGGCTCTCGCAATAGCAGTGGTCATATATCGTAAACTAGGGGCCATCGACATCACGGAACTGTCGAAGTTGAAGGAGTAAACCCAAATGAAGCCGTGGCAGTGTAAGCTTTTATATCTGCGTTGCAATCGGATTTGTAGCTTCACAAAAGAAGATTCGGATGGGAGATGACATGGTTGTTACCATACTCACCTTGGCTCGTATGGATCATTCCATCCTTAGCTAGTTTACTTGTTCCACTCGCCGCCAAAATCAATGGAAAAATCAGAGATTACTTCGTGATTTCAGCGAGTTTACTCACAGTCATTTTTGCTGTCTCGATGGTGCCAGATGTTTATTTTGGAACAACTCAGATAGTAACAGATGTTACGGTTCCATGGATTCCTATACCTGGTGGTCAAGCAGGTGTGCTCGTTGACCCTCTGAGCACACTTTTTGCGAACCTAATTGCCTTTCTCGGCTTTATAGTCCTAGTCTACTCGCTAGGTTACATGGCACATGAGGAAGGATTAACACGATACTATTTTCTTATGTTGCTCTTCATTGGTGCGATGATCGGGCTGGTAATGGCAGATAACTTCCTCCTTATGTTCGTTTTCTGGGAGGTCGTTGGACTATGTTCATACACGTTGGTCTCATTCTGGTATAAACGTCCGGAGGCATGTAATGCGGGCATAAAAGTTTTTTTAATGACTCGTGTTGGAGACATTTGTCTCCTTGCAGCCATAATCATTCTTTATGTTAACTTGCACACTTTTTCTTTTCGGACCATTATTAGCTTAGTGCAGGAAGGTAAAGTGGCATTACCCGTCTTAAGTTTAGCATCTTTCTTAACATTAATCGGGGCAATTGCGAAGTCGGCTCAATTACCCTTGCACACTTGGCTGTATGGTGCCATGGAGGCGCCAACTTCTGTAAGTTGTTTGTTGCATGGAGCGACCATGGTGAAGGGAGGTGTTTACTTGATCGCTAGGACGCTGATAATATTTTATACTGTTCCGATGTGGCTAACTACTGTAGCATGGATTGGTGTCATCACAGCGGTTATAGGAGCGACATTAGCACTTGAAACGTCTGACATTAAAGGTGTGCCAGCGTATTCGACGATAAGTCAGATAGGATTCATGTTCGCGGCATTAGGTGCTTCTTCTTCTCCTCAATCTCCCGGCTGGTTTGCAAGTCTTTTTCATCTTTTAAGCCACGCCTGCTTTCAAGGCTTAGGCTTTCTAGCTATCGGCAGCATTGTACATCAACTCGGCACACGTGACATGCGGAAGATGGGTGGGTTACGGCGGAGTATGCCGATAACTTTCGCTCTATGTTTAGTTGTTATACTAGCCCGGTCTGGGATTCCGCCTTTTTGTGGTTTTTTTAGTAAGGGACTGATTGCAAGCACTATTTGGTCTACTGGTGATGCCGTCCTCGTTTTTCTTATCTATGCAGCAGCAGCTTTGACCTTCGCTTACAGTCTAAGGTTTCTTGTAATTACCTTTGCGGGTGAAGAATCTGATTATGTCCGTAAGGTTCACGTGCACGAAGCTCCTGCTTTGATGATTGCTTCATCTAGCGTTCTCGCCGTGTTGTGTGTGATTCTCGGCTTTTTTGAACCATTTCTGATACGTTTTATGCATGTTCCTCTTGAGTTTAATATGGGCTCGTTTATGAGTTTAGAATCTCTGATGTTTCTCGTTGTTTTGTTTATCGGCGGTTTTCCAGTCTACCTTGTTTATGTGCATAAAAGCTTATCTGCTGATAAATTAAGAAAAGGCATATTGTCACCGATTGGCAAGGTGTTGGAAAATGGTTATTACTTTGATTTCGTTTATGACAGCTTTCTTGTTAACAGTATTACTAAACTTTCTAGAGGCATTCATCAATATGTTGAGTTTGCTCGCCTTGAACGTCTGCCGTATCTTATTGCTGGTGGGGCGATGCACTTAGCTCAAGGCGTACACAATTACGTTGATGGTTTCCTAGATAAGCTGTGCTACCTCGTAGCAGATCATGCAATGATTCTAGCTAAAAGTACATACAATCACCTTGACACATTCCTCGATGAACTGTGCTACATATTCTCTGGTAGAGTGACGTTACAAGGGTCAAGGGTCAAGAAAATGCATACCGGCGCCTTACCACACTTTGTAGCAGCTGCAGTTCTTGGCTTCTTCATTCTCTGCATACTACTTCTGTTAACTATGTCTTGGTGATTTAGATGCAAATTGTGCTTTTGTTAACATTGTTGTTGCCTTCTGTATCCGTCCCAATAATTTACATGTTAGGTAAAAAATCGGGCAAAATTGCGGCACTGGCCGTGGCTCTTGTCTCAATAGCCGATTTGTCTCTTCTTCTTACAACCGTTTCCACGGTGCTAACTTACGGCAAGCACGTAGAGTCATATTATTGGATACCGATGCTAGGCTCTGAATTCACGCTATTTGTTGACGGCGTAAGCCTGTCCATGGCCATCGTAACCTTGATACTGATTGTTGCGGCGGCCATATACTCCATGAATTATATGGAAGAAAAAACAGCGCTTTCTGGATACTATGCATTGCTGTCATTGCTCATGGTAGGACTAGTCGGAGTTTTCATAACTTCAAATCTGTTGGTCTTTTACTTTTGCTGGGAGCTTATGCTCGTTCCAACATACTTCATAATAGGTGGATGGGGGTACAAGGAACCGTATAGAGCTGCTTTCAAATTCTTCATATTCACGCATGCGGGGGCAGTCTTCGTCCTTTTAGGCATAGGTGCTGTTTATATGCTCACCGACAACCTTGACATGTTTCAGGCGCAAACTCTTCTGATGACGGCTTCACCTGACGTTGTGAAGTGGGTATTGGCATCCTTTACACTAGGCTTCGCCGTGAAGATGGCTATCGTTCCTGTTCACATGTGGTTACCTGACGCGCATTCAGAGGCTCCAGCGCCCATGTCAGCCCTTCTTAGCGGCGTGATCATTGAGGCCGGCGCCTACGCTATATTTAGAGTTTCTTTGAGAACTATTTTTCCTTCAATCGCGGCAAGCGCATTTGGAACGCAGTTTCTGCATGTCTTGATGGTATTTGGAGTTTTGTCAGCATTCTACGGTGCTTTCACGGCGTTGGTCGAGAACGACATAAAGAGGATTGTTGCATATTCTAGTATAAGCCATATGGGCTACGTTCTCTTTGGACTCTCGCTCTTTCCGTTTTCAGTAAATGGTGTTGCATATGGGTCGGTTGAAGGCGTCGTCGGCACCGTTCTTCACCTCGTTAACCACGCGGTCAGTAAGGGGCTCCTTTTCTTGGTCGCTGGTTCGATTATGAAGCAAACAGGTGTTCGAGACATAAGAAAAATGGGTGGACTGGCTGGGAAGATGCCTTTAACCACAATCTCTTCAGCTCTAGCGGTTTTCAGCATTGCTGGGGTTCCACCACTTGCCTGTTTTATAAGCGAGTTCCTAATCTTTGTTGGCGGGGTTCAAGCAAGTGGTTCGGACAGTTTTTACTTCTGGGCCACATTCTTAATGCTTGTTGCGACGGTTTTCAGCCTAGCTTATGTCTTGAGGTTTTTCTTGAAGGTCTTTCTACAATCTCTCAAAATCAAAGAAGTGAAAGAAGCTCCAATTTTCATGACAATTGCGATGATCGCTCTTGCTGTTCTCGTCCTAATATTGGGTGTGTGGCCCAGATTCTTCATGGATTTGATCAACAGCGTTTCGTTCGGATGACGAGGTTATACGATGATAAACGTACTGGATGTACTCGCGCCAACTATTATTTTCACTATTTGTTCCGTAGTCACCGTGCCTTTACTTATTTTTGTTCGTAAAAAATCTCACAGTAAGGAACTTTTCACCATTGTTTGGATTGCCATTTCATTTTCGGCGGCCACTATCAGCGTAGTGCATATAGGCATAGAATACTACAAGCAGTGTTCCACACAACCGTTTCTCAACGTCTCCTTCGGCGAAGCCAGCATGGTGCCTGTGTCAAGTACGTTTCTTGTTGACGCGGTTTCCGTCTACATGGCAGTGGCTTACCTAATAGTGAGCTTCATCTCTTGCATGTACAGCGTTTTATACGTGAAAGCCGATGAGAAACTGTCCGAGCGATACTATGCGTTAATGCTTATGCTCACTGGCACCGTTATAGCTGCTTCTTTTTCTGGCGACTTGCTCACTCTTTTCATTTTTTGGGAAGCATCGGCGGCGGGCTCTTGTTTTCTTATAATCTATAGAAGGACTCCAGAATCGCTTGAAGCCTCGATAAAATATCTTGTTATGATTGTAATAGCCTCCGGCTTCATAGTGTACGGGTTGTCCACAGTTTATGGGCTCGCAGGTGGTACTCTAAACTTCTGGGCGGTGAAGAACGCCCTAGCGACTATAGAAAACAAGCAACTTTTGGTGATTGCTTTCGCCTTCATCGCCGCAGGTTATGGCATTGAGACTGCTATCGTTCCATTTCACATGTGGCTTCCAGACGCTTATACCGCAGCCCCAGCATCCTCATCTGCTTTGTTATCCGGGTTGATGGACCAAGCAAGCTATTACATCTTGATGAGAGTCTTGATATACATTCTTACGCCACCAATCGTTGTCGATTGGCCCTACGCTCTGGCAATCTTTTCCGTGCTCACCATGACCGTTGGTAACTTATTTGCACTGGCACAGACAAACGTCAAACGGATGATATCCTACGTCTGTGTGGCAGACATCGGCTATAACCTAATAGCAATAACCAGTGTCACTCCACTCGGAATCATGGGCAACCTCTACTTCTTTTTAGTAGGGGGAATGACAACCGCTCTCTCCTTCATGGCCATAGGGGTTATCAACAACATGGGGTTAAAAACGTTAGACGACTTCTCCGGTATAGGACGAAAATTACCTGCGACAAGCTTAGCTCTTATCATCGCGGCGCTATCGTTTTCTGGGGTGCCCCCCTTAGCTGGATTTATGGCGAAATACATGGTTTTCACGGCTGCGATAGAGGGAAACATGGCGTGGCTAGCGGTGATAGGGGTCCTTAACAGTGTCCTTCAAACAGCCTATTTTCTACGACTGATTCATTATATGTACGCCAAATCATCAACAAAGCCGATAAAAGCCAAAGAACCGTGGAAATTGTTGGTGCCAGTATATATTTTGGTCATTGCAATCATACTAATAGGAATTTATCCTGCATTGACCCTTGGTTTAATATATCCCGCTGCAGAACAGATGCCCTTTATGCCTTAACTCCTGGTTACAACGCGCATCTAAACAAATTCTTGTAACTATATCACAATGTGTGGTAACACGCGATGCAAGAGCACGTATTTAAACGTTAAGACACTTATGAATATTTGAAGGCCCAGTCAATGATGAAGACAAAACGCAAGCAACTCATAGCATTTAACGATCTGAAAAGAAAAATAATTACCCCAGGCTTTTGTACTTTGTGTGGTGCATGTTACGCTGCTTGTCCTGTTCATGCGATCAAGTTAGATGAATGTATGATTCACCGGATCCTTGACTGTTCAGAAG
>CAYTTK010000008.1:0-36702 GCA_964440735.1 uncultured Pirellulales bacterium | reverse complement strand
ATAGCCATATCTTTTACTTTGCTCAAGTTAGCGAGTGAGGTTCAGAGATGTCGGATAAGGTTTTTGTAGGTATAGCTGGATGGTCGTATCCGGACTGGAAGGGGATTGTGTATGATAAAGCGAAAATCGACCAGCTTGAGTATGTAAGCAGGTTTGTGGACTGCATTGAGATCAACAGCACTTTTTATCGTCCTGCGTTTGAAAAAACAACGAAATCATGGCTGGAAAGAACTTCAAAGAAAAAGGACTTTTTCTTTACAGCCAAATTACATCAGGACTTTACACACAAATGCAAAATCGACGCTGAAATGGTCAAGCAGTTTCATACGGGTTTTGAGCCAATGCTGCAGGCGGATAAATTAAAGCATCTGCTGGTGCAATTTAGATATGATTTTGATGACAGCAAGAAAAATCGCCAACATCTGACAAAGATAGTAAAAAATTTCTCCGATGCATTTAATCTGGCTGTGGAGGTAAGACATAAATCGTGGGAAAGTCAAGATGCCCTGACATTTTTAGAAGAGCTGGGGGTATCAGTCTGCAATCTTGATTATCCAACGACATGGAATTCATTCAATATGCAGAACTGCACCGTCGGCAAAAATGGATATTTTCGGCTGCACGGTAGAAATGAAGAAAAATGGTTTGATAAAGAGGCAGGCAGAGATGAAACTTATGACTACTATTATAGTAAAAATGAAATTGCAGAAATAAAGGGAAGAATTGACAGACTTGCTCAGGCCTTTGAGACACTTACGTTTATTGCCAACAACCATTATCGAGGAGCCGAACTGGCTAACGCGATTGAATTGAAGGCACTATTAAGCGGTGAAAAGCAGCCGGTGCCCGAGGGACTTTTGAGGACATATCCGAATCTGGCAAAGATTGCATTGCAATCTGAAAAGTCGCCTGATACATTTTGGTAAAAAAGATATCGCAAGTACCAATATCAAATATCAAACAAGAAATATCGAAATATGAACGGGGAAGATATGGATATCTACAACCTTGTCAGTGTTGGTGGGATATTTGTTCTGATTGGTCTTGCGTGGATTTTATCAAACGACAAAAGAAATATGAACTGGAGGGTAATCAGCTGGGGGATTGGATTACAGTTACTAATTGCGGTTTTTATTTTTCGTGTGCCTGCAGGAGCCAAAGTCTTTCTGGTAATTAACGAGATGATTATAAAAGTTCTGGATTCTGCGTCAGCAGGTGCGAAGTTCGTGTTCGGTAGATTAGCGCTTGCGCCGTGACAAGTAAACGAAGCAGGAGAAGAATCGCTCGGATTAATCCTGGCTTTTCAGGCATTTCCAACGATTATTTTCTTCTCTGCGCTTATTGCAATACTGTATTACTTCAAGATTATGCCTTTTATTGTAAGAGGATTTGCTTACGTGTTTACGAAGTTGATGAGGGTATCAGGTGCGGAGTCTTTAGTGACCGCCAGCAATATTTTTGTAGGTGTTGAGGCCAATCTTACCGTTAAACCATATCTGGCACGCATGACAGACTCCGAGATTTGCACGATATTAACCGCAGGGATGGCAACGGTGGCATCGAATGTTTTAGCGCTGTATGTGTTTAGTCTCAAGGAAGTTTTTCCTATGATAGCCGGTCATCTGGTTTCGGCATCTTTGTTGTCAGCGCCGGCGGCACTTGCAATGTCAAAAATTATTCTCCCCGAAAAAGCACACCCGGAGACTTTAGGTATTCACGTTCGGCCCTTTTATGAGAAAGACAACAGCGTCTTTGAAGCGATAATTAATGGGGCGAACGCCGGAGTTAAAATGATTTTAAGTATTGTAGCGCTACTGATAGCGGTTCTGGGTTTAGTAGCACTTGTGGATTTAGCTTTGTCTGCTGCCGGGTCTAAGATAAACTTACTATTTAACATCAATACCGACTTGTCATTGAAAACAATTTTCGGTTATATCTTTTATCCATTTACGATAATTCTTGGAGTCCCGCTGGATGATGCTGGGGTAGTTTCCAGGATTATCGGCGAGCGTGTGATTGTTACGGAAGTTGTGGCTTATAATGATTTGGCAACTGCTCTTGAGCAAAACCTATTGCAGCATCCGCGCTCAGCAGTAATCACTACGTATGCTTTATGCGGCTTTGCTCATCTTGCCTCGATGGCGATTTTTGTGGGAGGTATCTGTGCGTTGGCTCCTGACAAATCCCGAAGTATAACAGGAGCAGCATTTCGGGCACTTATCGCAGCAACACTGGCTTGTCTTATGACGGCCTGCGTTGCAGGAGTATTCTTTACCGAAGGGTCAATCCTGCTTGGTAAGTGAAACGGGTTCATTTAATGCCTGAGTGGTAACTCTGCAGCGACCTTACAGGAGCAACACCATTTCGACGAGCAGCAATACCTTTTACCGCAGCAGCGGCGGCGGCAGTTGTGGTTATATAAGGGACTCTGTATTTAATAGCTGCTTTGCGAATGTAAGAATCGTCATGCTTACTTATCCTGCCTGCGGGGGTATTGATAATCAGCTGAATTTCTTTGTTCTTGATGGCGTCCACTATATTCGGTCTGCCCTCGTGCATTTTGAGTATGTGCTCGCTCTCGACACCATTATCTGTCAGGAATCGATGAGTACCTTCAGTTGCCTTGATTTTGAATCCGAGCTTCTGGAATTGTTTTGCAACTTCGAGAGCAGGTTTTTTATCATTATCAGTTACAGTCATCAAAACAGTACCCTCAGCAGGAAGCTGTTGCTTAGCGGCTTGCTGAGACTTGAAGAATGCAAGACCGAACGAATCCGCCATTCCAAGCACCTCGCCTGTCGAGCGCATCTCCGGTCCAAGAACAGGGTCAACTTCCGGAAACATATTGAACGGAAAAACGGCCTCCTTAACGCCAAAGTGCGGAATTTTGCGATGCTTCAGATTAAGGTCAGAAAGTTTTTTGCCAAGCATAAGCTGAGTTGCCAGTCGAGCCATCGAGATTCCACAGACCTTTGAAACCAAAGGAACAGTCCGTGATGCCCGCGGGTTGGCTTCGAGAACATAAACAACATCGTTGGCTATGGCATACTGAATGTTCATAAGGCCAACAACTTTAAGCTCAGCCGCAATTTTTCTTGTGTATTCACAGATAGTATCGATGTGTTTCTGAGGTATGCTGACCGGCGGTATAACACAGGCAGAGTCACCGGAGTGAATGCCGGCAAGCTCGATGTGTTCCATAACAGCAGGGACGAATACATCAGCACCATCGGCGATTGCGTCTGCCTCGGCTTCGATGGCGTTTTCAAGGAACCTGTCAATCAGAATCGGTCTTTCCGGCGTTACCTCGACAGCTCTTGCGACGTAGTGTCTCAGCATCTCCTCGTCATGGACAATCTCCATAGCGCGTCCGCCAAGGACATAGGATGGTCTTACCATTAAGGGATAACCAATTTGTTTGGCAATAGTGAGAGCTTCATCTTCGCTGCCGGCCATATCGGATTCCGGCTGTGGTATGCCGAGCTCTCTCATCACTACGCGGAAGCGGTCCCTGTCTTCGGCCAAATCTATTGTTTCGGGTGAAGTCCCGATTATGCGCACACCTGCCTGGGCCAATTCATTAGCTATATTAAGCGGCGTCTGGCCACCAAATTGGACAATAACACCTTCGGGCTTTTCCTTCTCATAAATACTCAGAACATCTTCGACTGTCAGCGGCTCAAAATAAAGCTTGTCGGAAGTATCGTAATCCGTCGAGACCGTTTCAGGGTTGCAGTTTATCATAATCGACTCAAATCCTTCGTCGCGGAGCGTAAAGGCGGCGTGAACACAGCAATAGTCGAATTCGATACCCTGGCCGATACGATTCGGCCCTCCACCTAAAACCATAACCTTGCGTCTTTTGGAGGTTTGAACACTGTCAGGAGCGTTATAGGTAGAGAAATAATATGCAGCATTTTCGACGCCACTTACAGGGACAGGTTCCCAGCCCTCAACAACGCCAAGCGAAATGCGTTTCTCTCGGATTTTACTTTCCGAAATGCCAAGTATTTTAGAAAGATGCCGGTCGGCAAAACCATCTTTCTTGGCCTGTATCAGGAGTTTGTCAGGAGGCATTTTGCCTTTGAATTTTAGAAGCTTTTCCTCCAGCTCAACAAGTTCAGCCATTTGCTTGATAAAGTAGCGCTTGATTTTTGTTTTTTCATAAAGCGTTTGCACATCAGCACCTTTGCGAAGGGCTTCGTACATAACGAACTGCCTCTCACTGGTTGGAAAGGTCAAAAGATTCAACAGCTCACCGAGAGCAAGCTTATTGAAGTTTTTCGCAAAACCGAGGCCATATCGGCCTATCTCAAGAGAGCGAATGGCTTTTTGAAACGCTTCCTTGTAATTTTTGCCGATGCTCATTACCTCTCCGACGGCGCGCATTTGTGTGCCGAGCTTGTCCTCAACACCTTTAAACTTTTCAAAAGCCCACCGAGAAAATTTAACAACGACGTAATCACCGCTGGGAGTATATTTTTCCAGTGTGCCGTCCCTCCAGTATGGTATCTCATCAAGAGTCATTCCGCCAGCAAGCAATGAAGAAACAAAAGCTATTGGAAAACCAGTAGCTTTCGAGGCAAGTGCCGATGAGCGCGAGGTTCTCGGATTGATTTCAATAACGACCACCCGCCCTGTATCAGGGTCGTGAGCAAACTGGATGTTGGTGCCGCCTATGACCCTAATAGCATCGACAATATCGTATGAGTATTTTTGGAGCTTTCTTTGCAATTCCTCATCGATAGTGAGCATCGGAGCGGTGCAGTAAGAATCTCCTGTGTGGACCCCCATAGGGTCAACATTTTCAATAAAGCAAACGGTTATCTTTTGACCTTTAGCGTCACGAACAACCTCCAACTCCAGCTCCTCCCATCCGAGAACAGACTCTTCAACAAGGATTTGTCCAACAAGACTCGTTGAAAGGCCTCGGGCAGCGACGGTCCGAAGCTCCTCGATGTTAAAAACCGCCCCACCGCCTGTTCCGCCCAGCGTGTAGGCTGGACGAATAATAACTGGATAGCCGATTTCATCGGCAACTTTTTCAGCTTCTTCAACGCTAAAGGCCAGCTTGCTTTTCGGCATATCGATTCCCAGCCGGTTCATTGTTTCTTTGAAGGCACCCCGGTCTTCACCTCGCTCAATAGCATCAACCTCGACGCCAATAACCTTAACGCCATACTTTTCAAGTGCACCAGAACGGGCAAGCTCCGATGCCAGATTAAGTCCAGTTTGGCCACCAAGATTGGGCAAAAGCGCATCCGGCCGTTCCTTCTCGATGATTTCAGTTATACTCTGCAGGTCAAGCGGCTCGATGTAGGTTACGTCAGCCGTGCCGGGGTCGGTCATAATCGTCGCCGGATTGGAATTGACCAAAAGTATCTCGTAGCCCAGCTTTCGAAGGGCCTTGCAGGCCTGGGTTCCGGAGTAGTCAAATTCACAGGCCTGGCCTATTACGATGGGGCCTGAGCCAATTATCATAACTTTTTTTATGTCCTTTCTCCTCGGCATTCAAATTTCTCCTGTTTTCTCTGGCATTTCAATGGATATTATGGCTTAGCCGTAAATATATTGCGGCAAATTAAACTACATAAAAGTTAAGATGTCAAATAAGAAAACTTGATAAACTTATCAATGCGTTGCCGGTCAGACCCCATTTGTTAATTCTAAGCGGATACAATAATTTGAAGGAATTGTTTGATCAAGCGGCGTCGTATGCGCGTTTAACTTCTTCTGCGATGATTTTTAGGCCTTTTGCGACTGTTTCTCTGTCACGAGAGTAATTTACACGAATACACTCGTATTTGTGCTGCCACGCATCTTTTAGGCCTGGGAAGAAATAGTGGCCTGGGACAATCAGGACGCCTCTATTTTTCAGGCGTTGATAAAGCTCAGCGTTAGAAATGGGCAGTTCCGGAAACCACAGCCATAAGAAAAACGCACCTTCCGGTTTGTGTATATGGAAATCAATTCCCTGCATATCTTCTAATAGTTGCTCTGCAGCCTCAGCTGATTTTTTCTGATAAAAAGGCATAATGACATTGCGGCTTAACTCGATTATCTTTCCGCTGCGAACGAGGTCGGTCGCAATAGCTGGTCCCATACTGCCCGGGGCAAGGTTCACAACAGCGTTGACATGCGAAATCAAGGAGATGATTTCTTCATTTGCGATAACGATACCGGTCCGAACCCCCGGCAGGCCAAGCTTGGAAAGCGACATAATGACAATCGTGTTTTCGTTCCACACAGGTTTGGCTTCGGTAAAAATAATATTGGGAAACGGTGTGCCATAAGCATTATCAATAATCAAGGGGATATTGTTTGCACCTGCAAGCTCACTTAGTTTTTCAATCTCAGAGTCGGTTAATACATTTCCTGTTGGATTGGTAGGACGTGATACACAAATAGCCCCGGTTTCATCGGTAATATCAAGCCGGTCAAAGTCAATATGGTATTTGAAAAAATGGTCATCGATATGTCTGATTTCGGGCTTGTTTGCAACAAACAAATCAGCCGCTAAACCAACATCACAATAGCCAATATATTCAGGTGCAAGCGGGAACAGGATTTTTTTGTCGGGAGCATTGTCAAATTCACCTGCAAATATATTAAAAAGGATAAAAAAGGCCGATTGACTGCCGTTCGTTAAAGCAATGTTTTCAGGTTTAATATCCCAACCGAATTCGCTGGCCAGTAACGTGGAAATCGCTTTAATAAAATTCTTATTGCCCTGTGATGGGTCGTAATTTCCAATGGCCCGCTCAAACTCCAGGGCTTCGGTAAGCAGCTTCTGCATACTCTGGCGAAAATACTGCTGGACCTGCGGGATATGAGCAGGATTTCCTCCACCGAGCATAAGAATATCCTGCCCTTGCGCAAGGGCATTGCCGAGGTCATCCATCAGTTGACCTATGCCGGAGGCAACAGCAATTCTCTTACCAAACCTTGATAATCTCACCATTTCAATCGCTCAAACCAATACTACAACACCTTACAATTATATTCGACGTAATCAGTCCACAAGCACCCTGCACCGCAACTTTATTTATCTATCATCATAAGACATGTCAATTGTTTTTTACGGCTGTTATAAAAATTGACAGCACACCTGAGAATTTGTTATACTATGGTGGTTGAGAACTTTAGCGCCTGTAGCTCAATTGGATAGAGCGTCGGCCTACGGAGCCGAAAGTTGGGGGTTCGAATCCCTTCAGGCGTATTCCGGGGACATGGTGGAGGAACTAATGTATTCTCCTGTTGGTGAGCTTGCTCGGCCTATCAAGCAGCAGAACTTTATCTATGTCTGACATCAACTCCTGCTGATTGATACGGAGAGTTCGCTGGTGTCTTCTGTGGCCTTCAGCTACAGTCTCTCCCGGCTGGTTCCAGGCACAACCACAAAGCAGAAAAAACAAGGCACACAAAATAACATCTAAAATCACTTTATTTATGGAAAAGCTTTTCATCATTTTTTCCTTTTTTTGAATCCAACAAACCGACTATAGTTATCAGACGGTTCTTCTATTATCGGTCGCCGACGTCTATGCTCCCTATGCGGTAAAAATAAACTCCTAACAACAATTATTATAGCAATTCCAAAAGCCATTGTCAATTCAAAAACACTGCTCTCAACTTAACACCATTGAATAGAGGCAGAAATTGGCCTTTCGACAGCCGTTTACAAAAGTAAAAATTCAAAGATTTTACATCCGAAAATTAGAAGGGATATTCAAGTGCTGTGAAAAAAAGCCGTTTCTTCTGAAATGACTACCTTTTTATGACGATAATCCTGAGTATTAAAAAGCGTATAAACAATCTCCCAATGAAAGTTTTTGTTGGGAGCAAAAAGGGGACGCTGCTGCTTGTTTCTGTGAAGGGAGAATATTTTCTTCAGTTCAGCGGAAGTCCCCCCAAAAGATTCGATTAGAAAGCATTTTACGTAGTAAACTGATTACTTTCGAAACTTTAAACAGACAGCGCAACGGGACGGAGCGGAAATAAAGATGGGATTAAATGAGGTAGGAGATAAAAGGGTGTGGATGAAAGAATTATTCACTTTATTTAATTGGGGGTTAATAATAGTGGCTCTGCAAAAAAACTCTTTAATAAGAAAATTTATGTTTCTGTTAATATCAATCGTTATATTTGGCACCTGCCCACAAGTGTTCGCAGAGCAAAGAGAGCCAAATGAACAAACGATTTCGTCTGAATCATTTCTCAGAGAAATCACGGATTACAACGAGTCATCTTCAACAACTAAAACCGAGAAAGCACAAACTAAATGGATGGAGCGCATATTCGAGCCAATTATCAAGTATTCTCCGGTAGATGTGGAAGTGCCGTACACCATACTCCCAGATGCCCTTGGATCATGGAAAAACTTCAAGAAACAGATGGAAGAAAAATATGGCACAAGTATCGGCATAGTTCTGGATGACCATCACCAGCAAATCCTCAGTGGTCCAGGAGGCCGTGAGGGACGGAACATCTTCTGGTGGAACGTGACTGTCAAACAGAAACTTTGGAAAGGCGGCAGGATAATTGCCAAGGCCAGAGGCAGCAACACTGACGGTAATCCCCCCAATGGCATTACACCCCTTGTCGGCTCGAGACTCAACTTAGACTGGGCAGCTTATGAGACAGAAATGTTATATGTGGCAAATCTCTATCTCGAACAGAAAATGTTTAACGACAAGTTCCTTCTCGCAATCGGAAAAATAACTTTTCCCTCGTATTTTGACGAGAACAAGTATGGAAGCTGGGACTTTTTCTCGCACTCCCTGGCCAGAAACCAGGCATTTCCCCATAGGTATCATACTATTGGTGTTCTGGGCCGATACGATGTAACAGACAAACTTTATGTTCAGGCAGGAACAACCGATGCCCAGGGCATCCGCTCGGAAACAGGCCTGAATACCGCTTTTCATGATGAAAGCTATTTAATAACTATGGGCGAGGTGGGGATAAAAACTCAAAACAAAAAAAGACTCGAAGGGAATTATCGCTTTGACGTCTGGTATAATCCGCAACCACTGACCAGGTATGATGGCAGAGGAGTTGAGAGTGACAGCACCGGCTATGGTGTAAGCTTTGACCAGGCACTGACAGATAAATTAGGCGGATTTTTCCGTTATGGCTGGAACGACGGACGTGTTAACAAATTTTCAAACTGCTGGAGTGTAGGCGGGATATACAAAGGTCCTATCCCTCAACGTGATAAAGATGTGCTGGGATTTGGTGTTGCACAGGGAATTACTCACGAGGACTTCCGACGGGCCAACAATGCAACAGACACAGAGACTATCATTGAAGTTTACTACAAGATTTTTGTTACAGAGTGGTGTTCACTTACTCTCGACATTCAAACACTGCTTAACCCAGGCACAAATTCTTCCAATGAAACAGGTGTGATACCTGGTTTCAGACTAAAGATACTGCTCTGAAAGCATTACAGAAATGTAAATTTTGCTGATTGTTAATAAAAAAAGAAAAAGAATAAGAAAGGGGAATTAAGATGAGTAATTTAAGAATCAATATCAACAACAAGAAAGTGGTATGCTTGAGTGTGCTACTTGCAATTGCAATCATAGCTGTGGTATTACTTCTTTGGCAGGAAACACCAGAGGTATCACGGGCAGAACAATCCAAGGAAGTCGAAAAGATAGTTTTGCCCCAACCAGTCCGGTCAGTAAGGCAGTTCAAGATTCTGCATGTGATGAGCTATCATTCACCCTGGGAATGGACTGATAAACAGCTCCAGGGATTCGAAGACGCCTTGGGTGGTCTTGATGTACAGTACAAGATTTTCCAGATGGATACCAAACGAAACAGTTCCAAGCAGTGGATACAGAAGGTTACAGCTCAGGCGAAGGAACTTATCGACACGTGGAAGCCGGACCTGGTGTACACAAATGATGATAACGCCCAGCTGTATATTGTAAAAGACTATGTCAATACGGACATACCTTTTGTTTTCAGCGCGGTTAATGCCGAACCTGAGGAATATGGATTTGCCGGAAGCAAAAATGTAACAGGTGTTCTGGAACGGGTACACTTTGTGCAGACCGTACGGCTGTTAAAACAACTGGTCCCTACTGTTCGCAAGATAGCTATCATCACGGACCCGGGGAAAATGTGGGTTCCTATAATTGAAACGATGAAGCAGAACGAAAGCGAGCTACCACAAGATGTAAAAATTACCGGTTACTATGTGATTAATACATTTGAGCAGTATAAGAAAACAGTGAATGACTGCGGGGGTAAGGTGGACGCGCTGGGAATGCTTGGTGTTTTTGAATTTAAAGATGAGAATGGTAACAATGTGCCGTTAGAACAAGTGCAGCAATGGACAGTAGAAAACAGCACTCTACCTGATTTCACCTTCTGGAAAGACCGGGTTGATAAAGGGACATTGTGTGCAGTTACAGTGTCAGGTTATGCTCAGGGCGAAGCAGCCGGCAAGATTGCTAAAGGTATATTGCTCAAAGGTCGGAGCCCCGCGAGTTATCCGATGAAAGCAACTGAAACTGGTATACCCGTTGTGAATCTCGCAAGGGCCAGAAAGCTAAATATTAATCCAGAGTCAAGTGTGCTCTTGACGGCTGAGGTGGTTACAGAGTTTTCTCAATAATAATTATGAACTTTAGAGTGCGCACAAAAATTATAATTATTGTAGTTGCGGTCTTTTTGCTCGCAACAGGTCTAAACACATTCGTTATCAGCCGGGTCTACAAAAAAAATTATTCCGCCGCTTTACAGTCGAAGATGGATGTTATTGCCAACACACTCAGGTCACAGATAGAAAGATTGCTGGGACTGGGAATCGCTGTGGATAATATCGAGGGATTCGAGGCCCAGTGTCAGGAAGTGCTGCGTAAACACAAAGATGTGGCCTATGTTATGGTAACGCGGACAAACGGTCATATTCTGTTTCACAATGACCCAAAGCAACACAATAAAACGATAGACAACCCAGAAATCCTCAATGCCCTTAAACACAATCGGCAGACAGCGTGTTTATCTAAAATCGCGGAGCAAACCTACTACAATACAGTAATCCCGGTAGGAGGAGACCGTTCAAGTGAAATCGGCATTGCTGTGATTGTGGGATTTCCCACAGCACTTATCGACAACAAAATACAGGAGCTTCGACATTATAGCTTAATGGTGGCTATTATATCTTTAGTCGTTGCGACATCTTTGTTACTAACTATCCTTTCACTTTCAGTAACGAAACCATTGTCTACTCTTCTTAGCACAATCGAGGAAATTAGAACGAGTGCAGACTTGAGCAAGAGAGTGAAACTAACGTCCAAAGATGAATTAGGTTATCTTGCCGATTCTTTCAATGAAATGGCAGACTATCTGCAAAAAACAACTACATCGATAGAAAATCTGAATCGAGAAATCGACAGGCGCAAGAAAGCAGAACGGTCACTTAAATACCTCAATGAAAAACTCATCCAATCGAACCAGCAGCTTCAAGAGTTCACTTACATAGCTTCGCACGACCTCAAAGAGCCAACAAGGAAAATAACCTCTTTCGGACAAATGCTGGCTGCATCTCTGACAGATAAATTAAGCGATGATGAGTGGGAGAATCTCAATTTTATGATAGACGGCGCTGATAGAATGCAGCAGATGATTGAAGCACTGCTTTTATATTCGCGGGTAAGCACAAAGGGTGTTCAATTCGAGGGGCTTGACCTAAATGAAATCGTAGAGCAGTTGAAGGGTCTGGAATTAGCAGTCAAACTCGAAGAAACTAACGGCACCATATCTGTGCCTGAACCTCTGCCAGCCGTCAAAGGCGACGACACTCAAATAAGGCAATTATTGCAGAATCTCATATCAAACGCATTGAAATATCATAAGAAGGATATTTTACCGGAAGTTACCATACGAGCACACAAAGAAGATAATGGAATGGTCCGTGTGGAGATGCAGGACAACGGAATCGGAATCAAAAAAGAGCAATACGATAAACTTTTTGTTATGTTCCGGCGTTTGCATTCCAGGGATGAATATGAAGGAACGGGTATAGGTCTGGCTGTATGCAAGAGGATTGTCGAAAGGCATGGAGGAGAAATCGGTATCGAGTCAACTCACGGCCAGGGCTCGACTTTCTGGTTTACACTGCCGGTTTCGGGCAGTGTCCAAGAGCAGCAAAGCGAGCCATTTTTAGTCTTTGCGAAGGGGGATAACCAAGAGAATTAAGGGGTAAAAAAATGTTTATGCACAAAAATTATTTACAAATATTTTCAATAGTTCTGACTTTCTTGCTTGTGTTTGCCTTCCAGCCGAAATTACTGGCAGAACAACAGGAAGTAAACCAGTCGACGGACTTCTTTGAAATGTCCCTTACCGAGCTTATGTCTATAGAAATTGACGTTCCCGCAACGATCACGGAAAAAAATCCCATGAAAACTCCCGCCAGTGTAACCGTGATTACGGCAAAGGACATCGCCAGAACCCCAGCCCGCAATCTGATGGACCTGCTGGAAATTTATGTCCCGGGGGCCCTTTATATGAATCACAGCGTCGGTCAAGTGCCTGGAATTCGGGGGATTTTGGTGGACCGACCCTATAAATTTCTGGTCAATGTCAACGGCATTAATGTAAATATTAAGGCACACTACGGAGCTCGGCTGGAATTGTTAAACTGGGACCTTAATGATATTGAGCGCATCGAAGTCATCCGGGGTCCCGGGTCAGTTACATACGGACCTGGTGCGATTGGCGGGGTTATCAACATTTATACTAAAACAGCAAGTACAGCCCCCGGAGTCGAGATAGGTGGTCATTTCTGGGACAAGTATGACAGCATTGGCAATTATATCGGCTATGGCCGTAAAACAGACAAGCTGGATTTATACACCTATTTTAGTTTAGTGAGCACAGCCGGGCACAGCCCGGACTTGTTCGGAGTTGACAAAAATACAAGCGGGTACCTGGGTTCCGCCAATGCACCACAAAGCGGCAGACCTGCAGCTACCTATCTGTCGGATTATGATGGTGAAGCACAAATCAAGGCTCATCTGGACGTTCATTTTAAGGATAAATGGCGTTTCTGGGCCCGCTATGTGACGAGCTCGCATGAACTGATGCAGGGCTCGGCTACAAAATTTGAGTTGGGCGATGATTGGGAAGATTTCCGTCAGACACGGTTTCGGTATTATCAGTTCGCCTTAGAAAATACAACTCCTTTCACCGAGAATTGGAACATAGAGTCGACGTTCGGCTTAAGTTCAATCGATGTGCATAATGTTGAGAAATATGACAGTGACCTCGACAACGATAGGGATAACCTGCAAAATATCAAGTGGATATGGTCAGAAAACGAGTATTACGCCCAATTCATGCTTAAATACAGGCCGAAAAACGAAAAAATCAAGGCGGCTTTCGGCTATGAACTCAGCTATGACACTATTGGTCCTGCCTGGGGAAAAGACAAAGATGACGGACTTCGTCTGGCGGACGGCATTATGAGCGGACCGACTTCAGAAGCATATGGAACCAGCAAGGATGGGTCAAAACAGTTTATTGAAGGTGAGAAGCAGTACTTCGCCGTCGGAGAGGGGTGGGAAACATACAGCCATTCCTTTCTGGGAGAACTCAATATCAAGTGGACTCCAAAGACTACAACATTACTGTCAGCCCGCGTGGATAAGCATTCATTTACGGATTATATGTTCTCTCCACGATTCGCCTGGATTTACGAGCTCAAAAAAGGCGAATATCTAAAGTTCATTGCCCAACGGTCTGTTCGAATGAACACTCAGGAGGAGTTGTATATGAATGAGAAACTGGGAAAGGATAACAAACCTGAAAAGCTGGATACCCTCGAACTAATTTACTCCGGCAGATTTACGAAAAACCTCTCATTCCAGAGCTCTATTTTCTACTACCAAAATGAGGCGATTGCCTGGGACTGGGGACAGGCGCGGAGTGCACCCGTTGGAACTCTAAAAACCATAGGAGTAGAACTGGAAACGAAATACGAAAAGGATAGTTTCAATATCGGAGCTAATCACTCGTTCGTCAAACAACTGGACTGGAATCTTGCTGAGGATATTTACTTATCCGGTATCAGTTATTCAGACTACTACCGAGACACCGGCGGCGGAGTCATCATAAACTCCAAAGGCAACGACTTGAGTAACTGGTCCAATCATGCTACAAAGTTATTCACCAACATTGGACTTCTGGACGACAAGCTAACTCTACATGGCGATGTGCAAATCTTTTGGGGATTTGAAGGACTAAAAGACGGCCTGGATGCACTTGCCGAAGCAGGCGGAAACGCTGCGAATATAGCGCATATTAAACACCAAAACGGGTACGAAATGCAAGCTATGGCCGGTGTGTCATTGACATATCACATTAATAAGTCGTCCGCTATGACAGTCTTTGTTCATGGTATTCCGGTCATAGGCGATAACAAACGATACGCATACTCCTCAGGATACAAAAACAACTACCCGGACAAAACCAGCTGGGTAGAAGAACCAATTGTGGTCGGTTTCCGTTATTATGTGCGATTTTAAGGATTGAATGGATTAATGAAGGCAAAGTTGGCCGACGGATATGGGTAAATGCAAGTATAGATTTAACTGAAATTTGGGACAAAAGACAGATAACAGCTATGTTCAATAGGTGCTGATGTATGAGAATTAAAGATTATATTATCTTCGTAGTTTTAATGCTGACCTTATTTGCAGCAACAACTGCAGTAAAGGCCCAGACTGAATCTGCACAAAGCCTGGAGTATCAAATCAAGGCCGCTTTCTTATATAACTTTATCAAGTTTGTGGAATGGCCAGGGGAAAAAACTGCTGATAGCAATGAGCCAATAATCATAGGCATTATCGGTAAAGACCCTTTCGGCAGCGCATTTGACCCTATTAAAAATGATATAGTTAAAGACAAGAAAGTTGTTATAAAACGTTTCACAGGTCTTGAGGAATTAAAAAATTCAGGCGAGGAAAATAAATCTAAACCGCATCCGCAGGTTGAAACAATCAAAAAATGTCACCTGTTGTTTATTTGTAATTCGGAGAATAAAAAGCTCAAGGAAACCATAAATTTAGTTCGAAATTATAGCGTCCTGACAGTTGCAGATACACAAGGCTTTCTCGAATCCGGCGGCATTATCAATTTTGTTATGGAAGAGAAAAAAGTTCGTTTTGAAATCAACATTACCGCCGCTAAACGCGCTAAACTAAAAATCAGGTCTCAGCTTCTGAAACTGGCAAAAAGAACTATAGAGGAAAAAAACAACTAATTATGTCTATTTTGCGAAACATGGCAATAAAGCATAAGCTGATATCAATTATTATGCTGGCCTGCGTCACCGGGTTAGTGTTGGCAGGAGGTGCATTTATTGTCTGGGAGCGTAGTAGTTTTCGTAAAAATATGGTGAATAATTTAGCAACACAGGCAGAGATGATAGCCGAAAACTGCAAAGCGGCTCTGGCCTTCCAAGATGCAGAGGATGCAAAGGAAACACTAAAAGCTCTTCGTGTGGAACCTTCTATCGTCTTTGGTTGTATTTACAGCAACGACAATAAGCTATTCGCAACTTATTATCGTGATTTTGCGGAGTTGAAAGTCCATCCAAATGGATCTAAAAAAATTGGCTATAGTTTTAGTGATGGCTATTTAACCATCCACAAACCTATTGTTCTCGATGGTGAAATAATAGGGACGGTTTGCCTGCGGTCGGATATGAGCCCTATGTATGCGATGCTCAAGCGTAATACGGGTATAATTATCGCTGTGCTATTTCTTTCATCTTTGGTGGCTTTTCTGATATCATCGCGGCTTCAAAAGATTATTTCCGAACCAATTCTAAGTCTGGCTGAGGTTGCAAAAGCCGTTTCCGAAGAGAAGGACTATTCTACACGAGCCGTAAAACAAAGTAACGATGAGGTGGGTTTGCTTATCGGTTCATTCAATGAAATGTTAGAGCAAATCCAACAGCGAGACATAGAATTAGTCGATGCCAAGGAAAAGCTCGAAGCAAGAGTCGAGGAGCGAACCGCGGAGCTTACGATTGCAAATCAACAACTAACCCAGGAAATTGATATACGCAAGAAGGCAGAAGGGGCATTGAGGGAAAGCGAAACACGTTTAAATATTGTATTGAATTCTATCTTAACCGGGGTAGTAATTATCGATGCCGAGACACACGAAATAGTTGATGCAAATCCTCTCGCCACAAAAATAATCGGCCTGCCAAAGAAAAAGATTGTTGGTAAAGTATGCCATAAGTTTATCTGTCTGGCTGAAAAAGGCAAATGTCCAATAAGTGACTTAGGCCAAACAGTTGACAAATCAGAACATGTGCTTATTAAAGGAGATGGTACAGAAATCCCCATTCTCAAGACAGTTACCACTATGTCGTGGAAGGGGCATCGGTACTTTGTTGAAAGCTTTGTAGATATTACCGAGCGTAAGAAGGCAGAAGAGCAATTACGTAAAGCCGAAGAAAAATACAGAACCCAGTTTGAGGGAGCATTAGACGCTATCTTCGTAGCTGAGGCCGAAACAGGCATAATAATTGACTGCAATCCTGCAGCAACAAAGCTGGTCGAGCGGAAAAAATCAGAACTGGTTGGTAAATCGCACTGCATTCTCCATCCTCCAGAAAAAATCGAAGGAGAATTTAGCGATACTTTCAAACAACATCTCAGAAAAAAACAGGGCCAGACGCTGGAAACGCAGATTGTTACCAAAAATGGAGAGATAAAAGATGTCGCGGTAAAGGCCAGTCTAATTGAAGTCGGCGGCAAAAAACTAATGCAGGGAATATTCCGTGATATCACCGACCGCAAAAAGGCAGAACAGTCTCTCAAAAACCTCAATGAAAAGCTCATCCAATCAAACCAGCAACTCCAAGAGTTCACTTACATAGCTTCGCACGACCTCAGGGAGCCAACAAGAAAAATAACCTCTTTCGGACAACTATTAGCTGGTTCTCTGACAGATAAATTAAACGATGATGAACGGGAGAATCTCAATTTTATGATAGACGGCGCTGATAGAATGCAGCAGATGATTGAAGCACTGCTTTTATATTCGCGGGTAAGCACAAAGGGTGTTCAATTCGAGGGGCTTGACCTAAATGAAATCGTAGAGCAGTTGAAGGGTCTGGAATTAGCAGTCAAACTCGAAGAAACTAACGGCACCATATCTGTGCCTGAACCTCTGCCAGCCGTCAAAGGCGACGACACTCAAATAAGGCAATTATTGCAGAATCTCATATCAAACGCATTGAAATATCATAAGAAGGATATTTTACCGGAAGTTACCATACGAGCACACAAAGAAGATAATGGAATGGTCCGTGTGGAGGTGCAGGACAATGGAATCGGAATTAAAAGTGAGCAACATAATAAACTTTTTGTCATGTTCCGGCGTTTGCATTCCAGAGATGCATATGAAGGAACAGGTATAGGTCTGGCTGTATGCAAGAGGATTATCGAAAGGCATGGAGGAGAAATCGGTATCGAGTCAATTTATGGCCAAGGCTCGACCTTCTGGTTTACACTGCCGGCCTTGGGCAGCGTCCAAGAGCAGCAAGGCGAGCAATCTTTAGTTTTTGCAAAATCAGAAAGTAACGATAAATAGGGGGATATGAAAATGGATTCATCAAAGTTTGTAGTAATGTTGTTGGTCGAAGACGACCTCGGGGACCAAAAGCTTACTAAGAATGCTTTGGCTGACCAGGAAATAGATGTTGAGCTTCATACTGTCGGCACAGGTGAAGAGGCATTGAGATACCTGCAGCGCAGCTGTAATGAAGACATACAAAGTCCCCGGCCAAATTTAATTTTGCTCGACTTAAATATGCCCGGTATGGGCGGAAAAGAATTTTTAAAAGAAATTAAAACCAATGAACAGTTATGTACCATCCCCGTGATTATCTTAACAACATCAAACTCAGAAGTTGACGTTCAGGAATGTTATAAGTTTCATGCGGCAGGATATATACAAAAGCCGGGAAGTGTACAGAAACTTAAAGAGATTATGAGTAAAAGTATAAAATACTGGTTCGAACAATCCTCATTGGTGAAAAGCTGATTTTGGGCTCAGGTTCTTCAGACAATTTAAAAACGCTTTGAAAAACCGTGAGCCACACAAGATATTAGAAAGGAGCCGAAAATGAACACGTTCAAAACAGCAGTGATATTGCTCGTTGAAGACGACTTGGCAGACCAGAAATTGGTAAAAAGGTCACTCAGCCAGGCAAAGATAGCCAACGAGCTTCATATTGTAAACGGTGGAGAACAAGCCCTGGAATACCTGCAGGGCAGCAAAAACGGCGATGAACAAACTCCAATGCCGGATTTGATTCTGCTGGATTTGAATATGCCAGGCATGGGTGGGCAAGAGCTCTTAAAACATTTAAAAGCCGATAATGAACTTGACATAATCCCTGTAGTGATTCTAACGACATCGGATTCAGACAAAGACATCCTGGAAAGCTTCAAATTACAGGCAGCAGGATATATTAAGAAACCTGTATCATTAGAAGGATTTCATGAGGTTATGCAAGTTCTCAGTGAATACTGGTTTGTAATCTGTAAGAGGATTATTCATGATAACGAATGTAAAAACAAAAGCAATCAATATCTTATTAGTGGATGATGATAAGGTTGACCGCCAGTTGGTAAAGCTGGCTTTTGCTAAATCATCCCAGTCGGTAGAGTTCAATGTTGAAACTGCACAGACGCTACAAGAGGCAGTAGAACATCTCGGCAGCAATAATTACGACATTATCCTTCTCGACCTTGGTCTTCCTGACAGCAGCGGCATTGAGACCGTGCAGAAAGCGCATACTGCAAACCCAAATGTTCCCATAGTCGTGTTGACCGGTCTGGCTGACGAGGAAATGGGGCTTGAGGCCATAAAGCAAGGTGCAGAAGATTATGTTACAAAAGGCAAGTCTGTAGAATTTGCTCTGGTCCGAATCATTCGTTATGCACTTGAGCGAAAGCAAATCCGGAGGAATTTACAAGAGCACATCAAACGTCTTAATTGTCTCTATGGACTATCGCATCTGTTTGAGCAGCCAAAAATCTCGTTGGAGCAGATATTTCAGGAATCAGCCAATCTAATTCGTAATGCATATCGGTACAGTGACATCACATGTGTAAGAGTTACTTTTAATGGAATACATTATAAAACAGATAGTTTCAAAAAGAGCGAATTGAGCCAATACGCCCAAATCATGGTTCACGGTGAAAAGGCCGGAACAATTGAGGTATATTACATCGGAGAAAGAAAAGAAAACGACCCAAACCCATTTCTTGAAGAAGAACGCGACTTATTAGACGCTGTTGCCGAGCGGCTGGGCAGCATCGCAGAACGAAAAAAGACAGCAGATGAAATACAATTGTTCCGAAATCTGATAAAGCAGTCAAACGATTGCATTTTTGTCTTAGAACCCAAATGGGGCCGTTTTTTAGACTTCAACGATAGAGCATACGAAAGTCTTGGCTATACACGAAAAGAACTGCTCGATATGAGCATTAAAGACATCGATGAGTCTATACCGGATGATTCTTCCTGGCAAGAGCAAGTAGAAGAACTCAAACACAAAGTAAATATTATTAAAGAAGCCCAGCATAAGCGCAAGGATGGAACAACTTATCTCACAGAAACAAGTCTGAAACTCGTAAGCCAGGGGACGGAAGACTATATAATAGCAGTCGCACGCAATATTCCGGAGCGCAAGCAGTCGGAGCAAAAACAAACTAAACTTCTTGAGGATGTGGAAAATGCTAATCAAGAACTAAGAGAATTTACATATATAGTCTCACACGATTTAAAGGCGCCGCTTCGCGGCATTAAAACCCTGGCCGACTGGATAACAACCGATTATGCAGATAAACTTGACGATGAAGGCAAAGAACAAATGAACTTGCTTATAAACAGAGTGGACAGGATGCACAATCTTCTTGACGGTATTTTACAGTTCTCAAGAATAGGACGTGTTCAAGAGCAGAAAGCTGTTGTGAATCTTAACGAACTTGTCTCAGGAGTCATCGAAATGCTCCCTCTGCCGGAAAACATCACAATCACAGTTGAAAATGAAATGCCTACTATTAAGTGTGAGCGGACTCGCATCGTGCAAGTATTCCAGAATCTCTTGAGCAACGCTGTTAAATATATGGATAAACCACAGGGCAAAATAAAAATTAGCTGCGTCGAAGAGAACGGCTTTTGGAAATTCGGCGTTACTGATAACGGTCCCGGCATCGAAGAAAAATACTTCGAGAGAATCTTCAAAATGTTCCAGACACTGTTACCGCGAGATGAGCACGAAAGCACCGGTGCCGGACTTACTATAGCAAAGAAAATAGTGGAGTTATTTGGTGGTAGGATTTGGGTGGAATCCGAAGTCGGTAATGGCAGCACTTTCTTTTTCACTTTTCCAACAGTGCACAACACGGTCAAAAAACAAGGTCAACTTCTTACATCTTCCTGTTGATTTGGGGGACAAAAAAATGGAAAATACAAGATACAAAGTTTTGCTCGTTGAGGACGATAAACTTGACCAAATGGCCTTCAAACGGTCGGTGGAAGAACAGGAACTCCCATATGAGTACACAATAGCCGGCTCTGCTTCAGAGGCCAAAAGCGTCTTAGGCTCCGAAAAGTTTGATATCATAATCTCCGACTACTCACTCGGGGACGGCACAGTATTTGATTTTTTCGATGTGGTTAAGGATACGCCCCTCATACTTGTAACCGGAGCCGGAGATGAAGAAATAGCTGTAACTGCTATGAAAGCTGGAAGTTATGACTATCTGGTAAAAGACGCTGAACGAAACTACCTGAAAGCTATTCCAATAACAGTCGAAAACGCCATTAGGCATAAGAAAACAGAAGAAAAGCTACGGTTGCTATCAGGCGCTATTATGAGCACCAATGATAGTATCTATATTACCGATATGGAAGACAAGATTATCTTCGTCAACAAGGCATTTCGTGAAACATACGGATATAAAGAAGAAGAAATCATTGGAAATAACAGTAATATCCTGTGGATAGGAAAACCTCAAAGTGAAAGTACCAGAAGTGTTTTCCAAACACGAACTGTGGGAAGTACGTGGGAAGTAGGATTTTACCACAAACGAAAAGACGGCGGTATATTCCCTGTTTCATTATCAAGGTCAATCATAAAAAACCCAAAGGCAAATGAAGTCGCGGTAGTCGCAGTAGCTCATGACATTTCAGAACGTATTCTTATAGAAGATGAACTTAGAACCGAAAATCTGAAATTGGATAAGCAAAATCAGCTAAAAAGCGAACTGGCTATTATGATTGTAGAGACATTGAAGACGTTGTTAACCAACAAGAACATCAGCAAAGCCAAAAGGATTATTGGCGACTATCTTGACATTTCAAAAATCGAAACGGGTAAAATGAAATTAAAGCTGGGCAAGTTTAATCTCCTTGCGATTGTTTCAGAAGTTGTGGAAGCTCTATCACCACTTGCAGCTGAGAAGAATATTAAACTAAAAAGCTTTATGCCTGATTCCAAGATTGTTGTCGATGCAGACCGCAACAGGATAATGCAAGTGTTAAATAACCTCGTCAACAATGCGATAGGATTGATTTCCACAGGGGGACATATTAATGTCTTGGTAAGAGAGATTGACAATCAAATTCGAATAGAAGTTCAAGACGATGGTCCTTCTATCAACAGCAGTGACATACATAAGATGTTTAATCACTTTACCATGATTAAAGTATGTCTCCAAAAACAACAAGAACAACCCGCAAACCTGATACCATTAGATGACATAGCTGAAGTTCAGCCGGCGGACAGTTGCGACTTACTTCTAAAAGCCATGTCCTTACCGATAGCTAAAGTGCTGGTTGAATTGCATGGAGGGCATTTATGGGTTGAAAGCAAACAGGAGCGAGGAAACAACTTCTGCTTTACCCTGCCCAAGCCAGCAGAGCTGAAAAAAGAGCCTTCCATGAAGACGGCCTCAGCAAGCTTAAGGTAGTGCATCCAGGAGACCCTGGCAAAGAGAGCAAAAAAGCACTACAAACAATAGATTTACTGAGCAAAGACCTAAACATTCTGGTAATGGTGTGGTTCTGGCTATAAGTTGCCAGAATACATATCAGAAATAGCTATGTGAAAAGATACATGGAGACAGCAATAATAGCTTCTATAGCGAGGTGGTTACGGCAAACGCAGAATAGCACCTTTGAAAACCGTAGCAAGTAACAGAGGAAAGAATGTGCAGAAAAGGGAACGATATCAGTTATGCTCTATATAACCAGAAGCGCTACGCTGTAAATACTTTTGCAAAGAATGCAAAAAAATAGGCTGAAATGAAAATAAAGCAAAAGTTGATTTTGATATTTTTAAGTGTTGCTCTATTGAGCGGGGTTGGCGGATATTTTTCCTTTAGCACGAGCCAAAAAGCATTACAAAAAGCTATTGGAGAGGGGGCTGTGTCCTTATCCGCCGAAATCCTGAATAAAATTGAAAGAAATATTCATAACCGAATTCAAGAAATTCAAGTATGTGCCACAGAGCTGAAGTTGCAGGAAATCGCCAAGGAATCAAACGAAGAGTTTGAAAAGTTAGAAGATATTAAAAGTTTCATCAATCAAAAAGAAAATGAATGGTCCTCTGTATCCAAGAATGCTGTAAATGTCTTTGTGCAGCAATTAACGAATAATAAGCTTTCAGAAGAATTAAGAAACAAAATAGAATTCTATGAAAAAAAGTACGGCTATAGAGTTTTCGGTGAAATCTTTTTTACCAATAGGTATGGAGTAAATATTAGCCAGACAGGGAAAACCACCGACTATTATCAAGCAGATGAACAATGGTGGCAGCTTACAAAAGAAAATGGCCTATATGTAAAAGATGTTGAACATGACGAAAGCGCAAACGTTTACTCTACTGATATCGGAATAAGAGTTGACGATGAAGACGGGAATTTCTTAGGCGTCATAAAAGCCGTTTTGAATATTGAGGAAGTAATTACTCTTATAAGGGAAGCGGAGTCAGCTGCAAAGTATAGAACAACACATCTTAAATTAATTAACAGAAATGGGAATCTAATTTATTCGACAAAACAATATAAATTCTATGAGAATTTATCTAATGAAGAATCTATACGCAGGGCCATCAGCACAAGGGATGACTATTTAACAACAGAAGGCGATGAACGTGATGAAGGTAAAAAATTAGTTGCCTGGTCCCACTCTAAGGGATATAGAGATTATAAAGGCTTAGGTTGGATTTTAATAATAGAGCATAATACAGAAGAGATATTCGCTCCTGTTGCCAAATTAAGGAACGCAGTATTAATTACTTTACTTGCCGTGACAGCGGTAACTATTTTGACTGGCTTTTTCATCTCCCACAATATTTCAAAACCAATAATAAAGTTTAGGGATGTAGCGCTTAAAATAGGTAGAGGTAAATTAGATACCAAAATAGAGATTGAGTCAAAAGATGAGGTTGGGGAACTGGCAAACTCCTTTAATAAAATGGCCAAACATTTGGAGGAGACGATATATAATCTTAACCGTGAGATCACAGACCGTCGAATCGCTGAAAAAGCACTCGCAAAGCTCAATAAAGACCTGGAATCAACTATACAACAATTAAGCCAGTCAAACAAAGAACTTCAGGAGTTCACTTACATCGCTTCGCACGACCTCAGTGAACCAACAAGGAAAATAAACGCTTTCGGACTACTACTGCTCGAATCCCTGGTAGATATATTAAGCGACGATGACCGGGAAAATCTCAATTTTATGATAGAGGGTGCTAATAAAATGAAACAGATGGTCGAAGCATTGCTTACATATTCGCAGGTAACCGCAAAAGGTGTCCAATTTGAGCAGCTGGACTTAAATGAAATAATAGAGCAACTCAGGGAGCTGGAATTAAAGGTTCAGCTCGAAGATACTAAAGGCACGATATCTGTGCCCGAACCGCTGCCAGCCGTCAGAGGCGACTCTATCCAAATACGTCAATCGCTGCAGAATTTCATATCAAACGCACTGAAATATCATAAGAAGGATATCTTACCGGAAGTTACCATACGAGCACACAAAGAAGACAATGGAATGGTTCGCGTTGAGGTACAGGACAACGGAATCGGAATCAAAAGGGAGCAATATGACAAAGTTTTTACTATGTTCCGGCGTTTGCATTCCCAAAATGAATATGAAGGTATAGGTATAGGTCTGCCTATATGCAAGAGAATTATTGAAAGACATGGAGGGAAAATCGGTATCGAGTCAATTTACGGCCAAGGCTCAACCCTTTGGTTTACATTGCCGGCGCCGGGTAGCAACCATAAGCAAAATGAGTTAGATCTACTCTTTGCAAATCCTGAAAGTAACAACAATTAGGTGGTACTAAACAACTTTTGCAACAATATTGTTGGTTGTAAAAACCTTGGGGGTCCAAAAGCTCACGAAGAATACATTGTCCGACCAGAAAATGTGGGTAAAAGATGCGAAATCCGAAGCCGGTATTACTTGTTGAAGATAACCGCGTCGACATAATGACAGAGAAGCGCACATTCAAAGACCTCAAGGTTACAAATCAACTGGTTTGCTCAGGTGATGGTAACCAAGCATTGGAGTATTTAAGAAGTGAATTGCCAAATGGGAAGTAAAATACAAAAAATAAAGTTACAAAGTTTTATAAAGCTAATATGACGAATAAGTCATAAAAAAGCGAATTTCCAGATTATCGGCTAACCAATCATCTCCAGAGTAGCTAAAGCGGCAAACTTGTCATCAACAAGTTCAAAAACACCATCAAGTCCGGTTATCGTAAAGACCCCTTTAATTGCAGCTGCAACACCACATAGAATAACCCGCCGCTCACATTCAGATAACGGTTTGCGCAACTTCAGTAATCTCGACAGACTTGAGGAAGTTACCATATCTACGCCGGAAAAATCAATTACCAAATCACAGCTGTCTTTGTCACGCACCATCTCTTCAACGGTTTCGAGCTCATCAGCCATTTCTGGTTCTGCAGGCAAGTCCACAAGAATGATATTATCCGACCAATTTTGTATACCCATTCTAAATCTCCTTTTTTAAGCCGATATCTTCACTGGAAGCTTCATAAGTTCGTATCGACATAAGTATGAACTAAATTGAGAAAAAAAGCAAGGGTTTTATTTATCTTTTTAATAGCTTCCAAATAACCATATCTTGACTTATAAGCCTTGTTTCAATGTCTATTTAATAGCCAGCTAAAATGTAAATATTTAGCCATAGAGCACAAAGATAGATAACCTTAAACATCAAAAATGTGTAACATAATGTTTATCTCGCGGCTTGCGATAAAGCTGGTTCAGCTTCTCGAAAATCTTTTTCCTCATTACGCTTATCTGCATTGCATATGTCCTGCTGATTTTTCATCAACCACGGCTGGCCCGTTACGGCAATCACATCTCGCCAAAGTCCCTCGTCCGGATTGACACGGTTTTTCCTTGAGACGGCCATACGGATTGGGACATGGACAAAATTATCGTGAACGAAGCTTATAAGTAGTTCGGTTTTCCCAGCCATAGCAGCATGCACAGCGTTGGTACCAAGTCTTGCACAATAAATTGAATCATTTGGATTTGCGGGTGTACTCCGGATAATATAGCTTGGGTCAATATACTTCAGATTGATCTCAATTCCCTTCTCTTTAAAAAATTTACTTATCTTTTCCTTAAGGAAAAGACCGATATCGGCGAGCTTTTTGTTACCTGACGCATCAGTAGAATCTGAATTCTCCAAGAGGTCCTGACCAGCACCTTCGGCAACGAGAATTACGGCATGATAACGATTTTCAATTCTTTTTTGAAGATGGATAAGAAGCCCGTTTTCCCCATAGAGGTCGAAAGGCACTTCCGGGATGAGAACAAAATTCACATCATTTACAGCCAGAGCTGTGTGTGCAGCGATAAACCCCGATTGTCGGCCCATAACCTTGACAATTCCAATTCCATTAAATGCGTCTTCTGCCTCGATATGAGCACTTGCAACGGCATCCATTGCTTTTGATACGGCGGTTTCAAAACCGAACGATTTCTGTACAAAGCTCAAGTCATTGTCAATCGTTTTGGGTATTCCCACCACGGCAATTTTAAGCCCTCGTTTTCTTATCTCCCTTGAAATGTTAAGAGCACCCTTCTGCGTACCATCACCGCCGATTGTAAAAAGCATGTTAATGTTCATCCTTTCCAGTGTATCAACAATTTCGTTAACGTTCTCACCAAATCCACGTGAAGAACCAAGAATTGTCCCGCCTCTGTGATGAATTTTGGAGACAATACTGGGTGTCAACTCCATAGCCGGCAGTCTAAATTGCGGAAGGAATCCCCTATACCCATATCTAATGCCGGAAATCAGTTTTACGCTGTAACGGTACCACAGACACATCACGATTGCCCGTATTACATTGTTAAGCCCCGGGCACAATCCGCCACAAGTAATAATCGCAGCACGCACCTTTGTAGGGTCAAAGTAGATTTTCTCCCTTGGACCGGCTTTTTCGAGGAGTTCTTTCTGCACAAAGTCAGAATGAGGACCTACATCGGTTTCGATATTGTAAAAAATGTATTGATTATCCTGCACGTAATTTGATAAATAATCGTCCTTCTCCTTTGAAAGAAGTATTTGTGATTGCACTGTTGCTTTACCCAAAACAGGAATGGTAAAATCTAATTTTTCCATCGCTAAGGTTTCTTTTCCCATCGGATTTGCCCTTAACTGAGATTATGCTGCGTTCAAATTTCGAGTTATTAAAGTTTGTGATGTCGAAGAAATCGTCAAAATTCTTACTGCTCCAAAGAACGTGCAGTCGGCAAGAATTAAGAAAGTTTATGACCGATAATAAATAATCTGAGCTTGAATCAAATCTTAAAGAAAAGCTGTTGCTTTTATCGGTCTGGGACACCGGTAACTTTAACAGGATGAGCGATAAAAGCATACAAAAAGGCAGTCTGATAAATTGTACGTTGGTATTATAAGAGCTAAACATGTTAACAGGCCGATTCAATAGACCTTCTGCAAGCGGCATTTACACTTTTTAGGATATTATGCACATAGGGATTTGCAATTGTTAGTCTTTATTTAGAAAAAGCACTGGCTTACATCGACCGATATTCTAATGAAGGCCGTTTCCGATAAAACTGTCAATTAAGTTTTGCTGGAGTATCTTATATGGCTGTTGCAATGAGAAGCAGGTTTGTAAAACGGCACAACCAGGATATCGTGCATCGGTGGGAGGGTAATCCCCTCATTAGTATCAGCGACCTAAATTTCAAATGCTCCGACATCCACAATGCAGGAGCAGTTTCCTTCAATGACGAGATACTGCTTCTTGTTACTATTGAACATCTTTCCGGGCGGTGTTCTATTCACCTGGCTCGCCAAGATGCAAATGGTTATTATCAAGTAGACCCCAATCCTTTCTTGGGTCCATCCACAGATTCCAAGTATAAACAACATGAATCACATGGCGTCCTGGATGCCAGAGTTACTTTCCTTGAGGGAACGTATTACATCATTTATAACGCTCTTGGCGACCACGGATTTCGGCTGGTTCTTTCTAAGACAGAAGATTTCCAAAGCTTCGAGCGCATGGGCATTATTTCCGAGCCAGATACCAAGGCAGGTGCCTTATTTCCTGCAAGGATTAAGGGGCGATACGCCCGCCTGGAAAGGCCTTGTCACGGTAGTAACATTTGGATAACCTACAGCGATGACCTTGTATACTGGGGTAGTTCTGAAATCGTCATCACACCGCGTGACGGGTTCTGGGACGCAAACCGAATTGGAACTGGTGCACCGCCTATTGAAATAGACCAGGGTTGGCTTGTTATATACTATGGCATAAGGGATACTTCTTCGGGACCAATTTGCAGGATGGGAGCCGTAATACTTGATAAACAAGAGCCAACACATGTCATCGGAAGGTCAAACATTCCAATTTTATCACCAAGAGAAATTTACGAGAGAATCGGGGACATACCCAACATTATCTTTCCTACCGGCGCAATAATTAACGGCAACGGTCACCTCGATGTTTTTTACGGTGCATCCAACAGTTGCATTTGCGTTGGGACAAGCACATGCGAGCAAATCATCGAGAATTGCATTGAAAGTAAAGGGGAGTATTAAATGATAAACACTAAGCTTCAAAGACCGGACCTGCTGCATCGGTGGGAGGGAAATCCTGCATTAACTGTGGAAGATGTTCCATTCCGTGCCAATACGGTATTTAATGGCACACCTATTGTCACTGAAGACGGCGTTTATCTGCTTCTTAGAATTGAAGGTCAAAGCGGCTATTCATATTTTGCTCTGGCCAGGAGCCCTGATGGATTACATTTCACAATTGACGAAAAACCTGTAATGCTGCCAGCTAAAGAGGGTAACTTCGCAATATATGAAGAAAAAGGGATAGAAGACCCTCGTATAACAGTTATAGATGGGGTCTGCTACGTGATGTACACGGCTGTAAGTGGCTACGGTTCGCGAATAGCTCTTGCTAAGACACACGATTATGTCAACTATGAGCGTATTGCACTGGTTTCCGAACCGGGAAATAAAGATGGAATTCTATTTCCACGAAAAATTAACGGACGTTATGCGCGTCTGGATAGACCAATTGGACTCGATAGAGGAAGTATCTGGATTTCATATTCGCCGGACCTTGTGAACTGGGGTGATTCACAGGTCGTAATCACTCCCCGCAGCGGATACTGGGACGAATTTCGAATTGGAGCCTCTGTTACCCCAATTGAGACCGACCAAGGCTGGCTCGAAATTTATCATGGAGTAAAGATGACCTCCGCCGGGCCAATTTACCGCATTGGTGTAGTGCTTCTTGACCTTGAAGACCCATCACAAGTCATAAAGCGCGGCGACCAACCAATTCTTTCGCCGAGGGAAGAATACGAGCGTATCGGTGATGTCGGCAATGTCTGTTTTGCGTGTGGAGCTGTTATTTCCGATAACGGCGAAATGAAAATTTACTATGGAGCGGCAGATACCTCAATCTGTATCGCTACGTGCACCCTCAACCAAATCCTAAAAGAGGGATTTTAGTCCTATCCCGGTCTTTTCAACAAGATTCTGCTGTCAGCTACGACACACCCCTGTCTTTCAGGATACACAATCAGTGGATTTATATCCAGCTCAGCTATCTCAGGATGTTCAGCAACCAGTTGTGAAAGGCGAAGAACGCAATCTTTAATGGCATCGATATCACAGGGTAGTGCACCACGTACACCTTTAAGAATGCTGTATGCCTTGATAGTTCGTATCATAATCTCTGCGCTAATCTCCCACATAGGGGCTAATCGGAAAGTTACATCCTTGATTGCTTCCACAAATGTACCGCCAAGGCCAAACATACATATCGGACCAAACCTCGAGTCCCTAACAGCACCAAGAATAACCTCAACCCCACCCTTGGCCATTCTCTCCATAATAACACCATCTATTTTTGCCGAGGGTTGAAACTTCTTTACACTTGCAATGATATCTTCAAAGGCTTTTCGTGCCTCTTCTTTGGTCTTGATTTTCAGCCGAATCCCTCCCGCGTCAAATTTGTGAACTATGTCCGGAGAAGAAATTTTCATAGCTACCGGAAAGACAAACTCCCCTACAGCTTCATCCACCTGAGACACATCTTTCAGCAAAATACTCTTTAGGACAGGAAATCCATAACATTGAAGAATTTCATTTGCCTCTTTTTCAGACATGTAATAACTGTCTCTTCCCTCAAGCTTATTTTTTATGACTACAGCAGCAGTATCACGGTCTGCAGCTATTCTTCGTACCTGTCTTCTCTCGAGAGCCAGTAAGCTGCCATAAAACGCCATTGACGCCATTGACCTAACTGCCGCCTCAGGAAAAGAATAATTTGGTATGCCGTTTTTCTCCAGGTATTTAATACCCTCGGAAACATCAACAATTCCCATAAATGAGCATAATACCGGCTTGTCAATATCTTTTGCCACGCGTGGGACTATCTCCGCCGTCTCCATAATATCAGTCATGGCCTGAGGACTGAGGATGACAATTGCACCATCCACACCCTCGTCGTTCAGGACGTAACGCATCGCCGCCTCGTAACGCTTGTGAGTGGCATCTCCAATCACATCTACAGGATTTTCTATACTGGCGGTCGGGGGCAGCTCTTTTTTCAATTTCTTTTTCGTTTCATCCGACAATGTAGCAATCTTAAGACTGTGTCGAATGGCAGCATCAGTTGCCATAATGCCGGGACCGCCTGCGTTAGTGACGATGGCGATGCGGTTGCCCTTCGGTATCGGCTGTTTGGCAAAAGCAATGGCACGATTAAAAAGTTCTGCTATGCCCTCGACTCTCAGAATACCGCTTTGATAAAAAATAGCATCATAAGCATTGTCAGACCCAACAAGAGCACCCGTGTGAGATGCAGCAGCACGAGCACCTTCCGCAGAACGACCCGACTTTACCGCCAATATGGGTTTGTGAGCCTGCCAGGTAATTTCTCTGGCCGTTTCAAGAAACTCTCGACCATTTGTAATGTCTTCCAGATACATCAGAATCACATCCGTATCCGGGTCATCTTTAAGATAACGCAGAAGGTCTATCTCATTTACATCGGCCTTATTTCCAAAGCTGATAAACTTCGAGAATCCAATATCCCGACCTTCCGCATAATCCAGTACTGCGGTGCAAAGAGCTCCCGATTGCGAGATGAAAGCGATGTTTCCGGGTTTCGGCATCTTCGTTGCGAAACTTGCGTTCATCCGAACATTTTCATTATTATTGATGACACCAAGGCAGTTAGGTCCCACCAGGCGGATACCGTATTTTGCAATCACTCCCTTCACGAAATCCTCCAATTCTACACCGTGGCCTCCTACCTCTTTAAATCCGGCGCTAACAATAATCGCTCCTTTGACCTGCTTTTGGCCCGCCTCTTCAAGTACGGAGCAAGTCATTTCAGCCGGAACAATGATAACTGCTAAGTCCACTTCGTCAGGGATGTCTATTAATTTTGGATAGGCCTTTACGCTCTGGACAGATTTCCTTTTAGGATTGACCGGATAAAGAACCCCCTGAAAACCAGCGGTTAGAATATTGCGAAACACAGCAAGCCCTACACTACCGGGTCGATTGGTAGCACCCACTACTGCAATCGACCTTGGGTTTATAATGAATTCTATATTATTCTTTGACATAACAACCTCGCAATAAATATACCTGTGCTATCTGCATAATAATCTTCAATAAATCAATGGTCAAGACTTTACTGGAAAAGACACCAAAAACGATACGCAATTTGGAAAATGGATGAGCTGAATATACGGAAATTTTGTCCACCTGGTCTCATTTTATATACGTTTCACAAAAGAATCAGATTCCATGAATTGAAAATAAATTTAGTTTAACTGCATCTATTGCGGCCTCCACCGCAGGCATTACTGCATCTCGTTGCTGGTCATTTACAACCAGTGCTTTATCCCTCAACCTACCCTTCAATCCGGTGCTCCCAAGCATAACATTATTTATAGTAAGATTATCAATATCAGCACCGCACAGGACACACCAGGCAAGTAACCAGGCTCTTATCGTACTTTCAATATTGTATCCCCCACCGCCTGTCATAAGAATTGGTTTGTCAAGACTCAATAGATGATTAATGACCTTCTCATAAACATTATTCGTCAGGTGTAAATGTGCAAGCGGGTCTCCAGCAAGGGCGTCAGCCCCTAACTGAAGAACAACTGCGTCTGGTTTAAAAAAAGAGATTAACGGCGGAGCTATCGCCTCAAATGCCTTCATATACGCCTGGTCATAAGTTCCGACCGGAAGGGGAACATTTACACAGTAACCCTTACCTTCTCCTTCACCGATTTCATTTATAAAACCTGTTCCAGGGAATAAGACCCTTGGGTTTTCGTGAAATGATATGGTCATTATGTCACTACGGTCGTAAAATGCATACGCTACGCCATCTCCATGATGAACGTCCACATCAAGATACAAAACTCGTTTCCCTGCTTCAGCAAACACGATACAGGCAAGGGCCACATCATTGATATAGCAAAAGCCGGAGGCGTGCTGTGGTCCAGCATGATGAAGCCCCCCCGAAGGATTAAACACCACATCAGCATCGCCTGATAGAATCAGCTTTGCACCAACCAGAGTCCCTCCAGCCACCAGAACCGAATATTCGTACATCCCTGCAAAAACAGGACAATCCGATGTCCCTATCCCCATACTAAGTGCTTCTGCATCCCAATGTTTCTTGGCTGCTGTTTTTAAGGCGTGCAGATAACGTGCCGAGTGAAACTTTTTTAGCTCCGCTCTTTCAGCAGGAATCGGAGCAACTTCCCTTCTGCCATTGCCGGAGAGAAATCCTAAAGAGTTCATAACCTCTCGCGTTTTTTGAGGCCGTATTGTATTAAAGGGATGCTCCGGCGGATATCGATACTTTTCGAGTTCCTCTGAATATATAAAAGCAGCCTTTATCATCAGGAATATATCCAATATCACAAATAATGATATAAATTACAGGATACAATGCCCCTGTAAACTTAGGACCTTTTGTTCTTGCTCGCTTATTTTCTCAGCTCCGGTATATCCGGTTCAACGTGAACAGTGATATTAACCGGACGAGCTATCTGCTGGTGCAGTGCACTTTCCAGACTACTTGCTATCTCATGGGCAGTAACTATGCTCAAATTCGGGTCAACGAGGATGTGCAGGTCGATAAAGACCTCTCGGCCAACCGTTCGGGTCCTCAGCCGATGCCACTGACGTATCGAAGAATTAGCGTTGATAATATTCCTTATATGTTCAACCGTGTCAGCATCGACTGCACCTTCCGTCAATTCGCGCAGAGAATCACCAATTACCCTAACCCCGACCCAGATAATCATCAGACCGACCGCAATAGCCGCAACCTGGTCGCCATGGCCAAAGCCGAATTCCAACGATATAAATCCTGCCACAACAGCTACAGAACTTAAAGCATCGCTCCGATGATGCCAAGCATTGGCATAAAGTGCAGCGCTATGAGATTCGACAGCGACCTTTTGTGTCACCCTGTAGAGCCACTCTTTGGAAGCTATTGAAAGTATTGCGACTATAAGAACTGCAATCCGAGGTGTGGTAACTTCTTCTCGGGCTATGGCCATAGTGGCATAGTATATCATTGCTCCCCCTACGATAATTAAAACCAGTGCAATTAGCCCTGCTGAAAGGGTTTCCGCTCGCCCATGACCGTATGGATGGCTCTGGTCAGGTGCTTTTGACCCCAGGCGCACACCCAACAAGACCGCCACATCAGTGATCAAGTCCGATAATGAGTGAATCCCATCTGCTATTAATGCCAGGGAACCGGCAAAAAAACCAATAACAATCTTGACAGCTGCCAGAGAAACATTCACTGCTAAGCCAAGATATGTAATCGATTTTATTTGCTTGCCCACTGTTTCAAGTTTGGAGTTACTGTACTTCTGCAAATTAGTTTAATGCCTTTTTGTGAATATCCATAACCTTATCGATATATTTCTGAGCGATAATTTTGTCTTTTGCCTCGGCAATAATCCGCATAACGGGTTCGGTGTTACTGGCCCGCAAATGAAGCCAGCAATCTTCAAAATCAAATCTACAGCCGTCAGAAGTATTAAGCTTTGCATCAGCAAAAGTTTTCTTTGTTAGGTTCAGGATTTGCTGGGCTTGTGATTTATCCGCAGCGAACTTATCTTTAATCATATAATAGCTGCCGATTTCACCGGCTAACTGACCTATCGTTTTTCCTGTCTCAACCATAAATTGAAGGACAAGAGCAATACCAACGAGACTGTCACGGACTGGCCCAACCCTCAAATCAATCACACCGCCGTTGCCTTCTCCGCCGATGATGCAATCATTTTCAAGCATTGCTTCGGCGACGTTGGCCTCACCAACAGCAGTGCGTATAACCTCCCCTGCGGCCCTTGCGGCAATATCATCAATCATCCTCGATGTTGAAAGATTCGTTGCTGCTTTGCCGGTTTTTTTGCTAAAGATGTATTTAGCAGCCAAGGCAAGAGTATATTCTTCACCGATGCATGTCCCGTTTTCGTCAACGATTGCTAATCTATCCGCATCAGGGTCCTGTCCAAAACCGATGTCGGCTCCTTGAGCTTTAACCTTTTCACAAAGGTCCTTTAAGCTCTCAGCAGTTGGTTCAGGATTATGGGCGAAATGGCCGGTTGGTTCATCGTTCATAGCAGAAACTGCGCAGCCGAGTTCAGAGAGCATCTTTTTCGTAACTCGCCCCCCTGCTCCGTTTACACTGTCCGGAACAACACTAAACTTCTTTGCAGCTATTGCCTCTTTATCAACGGTTGCCAAAACTCTGGCAATGTGAAAGTCATCTGTCTGCTCACTACAGTTTATCTGCCCATAGTGAACTGCATCTACAAAAAGAAAACGCTTATCGAAAAAATATTGCCTGATTTTCTCTGCCGCGTCCTGCGGCGGGGCAATACCATTGCCGAGCAGCAACTTTATACCGTTGTATTTAGCAGGATTATGTGAAGCGGTAATGACTACCCCCCCACTGCAGCCGAGTGCTCTGACCATAATGCTTACGCCGGGTGTTGTTACAACTCCTAAATCAATAACGTCTATTCCGACGCTGCACAATCCATCTGTTACTGCTGACCTCAGCATCTGGCCACTTGGTCGGGAATCTCTGCCAATACAAACAGACAGCTTTTCCATTGCACTGGTTTTATCATCTTTTAGAAATGTCCCAAACGCCCGGCCGTAGTCAGCAGCAATAGAAACAGTAAGATTCTCACCAACAATCCCCCTCATCCCACTGATACTTATTATCAATTGTTCCGTCATATCGAAAATTCTACCCGCTGCTCACTCAACAAACATCGAGCCCACCATAAGAAAGGCAGGCAAGAATCGAGTCCGCCACACAAATGGCGGGTCCACGCTATGCTTCGACATCAAGACTCAGTCCAGCTTACATACATAAATCTCATTCACAAACTCAAGTTTGCTAATCCCTTCAACAACTTTTGCGTTGGGTTCTTTGTCGAGACTGACGGCAAGAATGGCTTTTTGTTCAGCCGGCTTTTGTCCCACACCCATAGTGCAGATGTTAATGCTATGTTGACCACAGACTGTTCCAACAGCACCAATAACTCCGGGCTTATCGTCGTTATAGATAACCAGAACTGCACCTTGTGGTGTCATTTCGACATTGAATCCGTCGATTTCAATAATACGCGGCAAAGTTCCACCGAAGATTGAGCCGGTTACTGTTCGTGTAACCTCGTCGGAAACGACCATTGCGCTGAAACTCGCAGCAACATCCTTGGCCTCAGTATTTTTCGTTTCGCTGATGCTTATGCCGCGCTCTTTAGCTAAAATAGGAACATTGACTATATTCAAAGGCATATCGAAATGGCGCTGCAATAAACCGATTGCAAAGGCAAGGGTAATCGGCTCGAAGGCCATTTCGGCAATCGAGCCACGATACTGAACATCAACGCCCCTGATATGTCCTCGCACAGTTGTGCTGACAAGTTTACCGATTCGCCGAGCAAGTTCAGCATATTGCTCTACAATTGGCGGCACTGCACCGATGATAGAAGGCGCGTTAACGGCGTTTCTAACCGGGCCTCCCCTTATGGCATCAACAAGTATCTGCGCGGCTTCGACTGCAACCTCAATTTGCGCTTCCTCCGTACTGGCGCCTAAATGCGGTGTAACAAGGCAGTTTTCAAGCTCAGCAAACCTCGTATTTTTAGGCGGCTCTTCCGAATAAACATCCAGAGCGGCACCGGCAATACGCTTTTGGGCAAGCGCATCATAAAGTGCATTCTCGTTAATAATTCCACCACGCGCACAGTTGATTAGCCGAACGGTCGGCTTCATCATTTTAATTTGCTCAGCGTCAATCATATTCAGCGTTTGCTTGTTCTTCGGAACGTGGACACTGATGTAATCGGCTTCCTTAAAAATCCTGTCTAAACTATCACCTATTTCGATACCAATTTTTTCCGCATCAGGGGGCGCAGCAAGCGGGTCATAGCCGATTATTTTCATATTGAAGCCCCTTGCCATTTTAGCCACAGCTATACCGATTCTACCCAGCCCTATCACACCAAGGACTTTATTATTCAGCTGGTTGCCCATATATTTTTTTCTGTCCCAGGCGCCGGACTTCAAGCTGTTGCAGGCAGGGACAACATTTCGGCTCATTGCGAGTATCAAAGCCATTGTATGTTCGGCGGCACTGAGAGTATTTCCGCCGGGCGTATTCATTACCAGGATTCCTTTTCTGGTAGCCTGCGTAACGTCGATGTTATCGACGCCAACACCTGCCCGTGCAATCCCTTTTAGCTTGCCGGGATTGGCTAAGACCTTTGCTGTAACTTTCGTGCCGCTTCGGACGATCAACCCATCATATTCACCAATGATCTTTGCAAGCTCATCCTCGCTTACGTCGGTCTTGACAATTGGCTGCACGCCATCCATTGAATTAAGTAAGTCGATACCTTCCTTCGCAAGTTTGTCTGTAATCAGCACTTTAATCATTGTCGAACTCCAAAAAAACTTATACTTTTCTTTTTTCTATGACTTTCCACCCGATGCCAAGGCACGAGCTAATGTTACAGC
>CAYTTK010000007.1:28415-36862 GCA_964440735.1 uncultured Pirellulales bacterium | reverse complement strand
CGGAAGGCGAACGACGCAGCGCACATCGTCAACCGCACGCACAAGGCGTCGAAGTGGAGCGAGCAGAACATAGTCAGTCTGTGCAGAGCGCACCATCGGGAAGGCGAAACATACGAGGGGCGCGTTCTGTTGCTTGCTCTGATGAATCTGCGCCACAGCTACATCTACGATGCTGCTGATTACTCTGACTATTGGGGCGAAGCGTGCGAGTTGCTGGAGCTGGGCAACTACGAGGAACGGGGAGTTGTGAGACTGTGGAGGGCGCGATATGCTGACTAGGCGTGACTTACTCAAGGCGTTGGGCCTGGCTCCGCTTGCTGCTGTAGCAGCGAAGTTGGGGCTGAGGGAGACGGTGTCGCCGTGGAAGAGTACAGAGCGAATCACGACCTATCAGTTTGGCGGCCCGGTACCATGGAGCGATGAACTGGAGGTCGATTCTGTCGTTAACCCTCATGACTATTTCGGCGAGTACGACTTGAAAGTATACATGCGAACTGATCTGACGGATTGGGACAACGTGACGGTGCGGTACAATAGAGGGTAGCGTATAGACGAGTCGTTGATAGCGGTGGTCGTCCTGATCGCACTGGCCGGCCTATACGATGTCTGGAGCGGGGGGCTATTACGTGACGCCATCTTGCGGTGGATGAAGTAAGGAGGGGCCATGACGCTAAGTAACCGACGCATCGCCTTGAGGAAGCGACTGATCGTGATCGCGGTATTCGCGGCGTTCATCGCGTTTGCAGCTTGCTTGTTGTCGAGTTCGGCGGAGGCGTGTGGCGATCCAACGCGGACGCCAACTGAGCCGTGCGATCCTCCGTGTGAGTGGAGGTGGGAGTGGATTCAGCGACATTGCGGTGGCTACTGGCACAAGTTCTGCTGGTGCCCGACGCCAACCGCTACTCCTATTCCCCCTACCGAGACGCCCATACCGCCCACAGATACACCAACAGCCACTTCTACAGTCACCCCGACCCCAAAGGACACGTCAACGCCAACCATACCCCCTACGATCACACCTTCTTCTATTCCTACTCTGCCACCCGATACACCTACACCCCCCAACACGCCAACTAGACCGCCCAACACGCCTACACCGGTTCCACCCACGAACACACCGAAGCCGACCGACACGTCTACTCCAACGCCCTGGCCTACCTGGACGCCCACTCCTCAATGTATAATCGTATCAGACGTAGTGACAGTTACAGAGGTCATCACGTTACCTTGTCCTGGTACTCTGATTCAGACGCAATGGATCAGCGAATGCCCAGACCACACGAAGCTGGTAGAGAAGATCGACGCCTTGACTATCTTGGTAGAGCAAGTACACTTCGAGCAGATAGAAGTAGCGGACAGGCTACTGGAGTTGGAAGTCATCGTGAGCGACTATGGGATGACGGAACGGGTGGATTGTGATTCGTGTGACCGCTTGCTAGTACTTATGATTGCAGCGGGCTTCTGCATAGGATCGGCGGCGGGCTTCGGCACTTCGTGGGTTGGTAAGCGCATGTTCACCACGAACATAGGAGGGGAGCCGTGAGAGACAAGATCGTAGCATTGCTGACTGACAAACAGTTCTGGAGGGCGTCACTCAGATGGACGGGGGGCATAGCTGCGGCGTTCGTCTTCGTCATGGGGGCGGGCACAGTCATTGTAGCCTTCATCGAATCGCCCTGGGAGTGGATCAGCATCATGGCGATCATCCCGGTTAGCAGCCTATTGCTGGGAGCCGTGAGTATGCTACAGCACGCACCGATGGAAGATGCTGAGTTCGCCAAGCGACTGAGTCCTTTTCCTGGTGCCACCTGGAATGGCGAGGAGTGGGTACACTCGGAGGCGTGATATGCACATCGAACGAGTAGACGGCAGAAAGGCCATCCTGCACTGCGACATCTGCGAGGGCGACCACATGCTCATCGCAGCGCAAGGCGAGCTGGACCCACAGGAACACTTTTTTCTCAAAGACGAAGAGAAGATAGTCTGCGCTAGTTGCAGAGCGGGGATGTCCAAGACTGAGCAGAAGAAGCTCGAACCACTGACGAAGGACAAGCTGCCCAAGAAGAAGGACGTAATAACTACGCATGTCTGACACATTCGACCAAAACGCACCCCTAAAGCGCATAGATGGCGAGACTCCGCGACGATATAGAGCCTTTTGTGACTACTATACGATGGGTTCTGGTAGGAGTATACGCAAGCTCCTTGTAGTGTACTGTCAACAAGCGGCTGATAGCTCGCAAACGAAACCACCTACAAAACGCCACGTCACTCTAGGCAAGTGGTCTTCTCGTTTCCATTGGCAAGATCGCATTGTCCGCCAGGTGGAAATTGAAACAAAGCAGTTGGCCCGCGAGATGGCAGAAGAACGGGCACGCATCGCTCGTCAGGACTTAGATCAGGCAGACAAACTACGCGATCTGGTGGGGCAGGCATTGGAAGCTGGGCCTACATTCGTTCGACGCAAGGTCAAGCGTGGGAAGCCCAAGGTCATCAAGGATGGTGAGGTCATCAAGGAAGGTGAACCTGAGCTAGTCAGCGTAGCCCTTGATACACGCTTCGTAGTGACTGGGGCCAAGACGGCTTCAGACCTTGCGAGACGTGCTGCGGGCATGGAGACGGAAAAGCTGGATGTTACCAGTGGAGGCAAACCGCTTCCTGCACCGCAAATCTACCTTCCGGCCGTCAGAGAAGAAGACGAGAAAACCGAGGAAACAGAAGAGTGAATGTGGAGTCACTGGCGGATTGGCGACCAAGCCGTGGCCCGCAAGAGCAATTTCTGAGCTCGTCTGCCTTTGAGGTTCTATATGGTGGGGCAGCTGGTGGAGGTAAGTCTGACGCCTTACTTGCGGAAGCGGTACGGCAGATTGGCAATCCGATTTATAGGGCTATCATTCTACGTCGGACATATCCAGAGCTTGAGGCACAAGGCAGCATCATAGACAGAAGCCAAACGCTCTATCGCATCTACAATGGCGATTATCTTCGACAGCAGCATGTGTGGCGTTTTGCTGGTGGGGCTTCTATCGGCTTCGGCCACATGCAACGTGAAGCTGATCGCTTTCAGTATCAGGGAGCACAGTTTGCATTCATTGGCTTCGATGAGCTAACGCACTTTACCAAGACACAGTATCTCTACTTATTCAGTCGTTGTCGTGCTCCAACTGACGCGGGATTGCGCTGCTATATTCGAGCAGCAACGAACCCTGGCGGGGTTGGTCATGAATGGGTCAAGCGGCGTTGGGGTGCTTGGCTTGACAAGGATCACCCGAATCCTGCCAAGCCCGGAGAACTACGCTGGTATGCGATGCTCGATGGAGTGGATAGCGAAGTATCACACAACCACCCAGAAGCCCGGAGTAGGACATTCATCGGAGCGAAGGTGACAGATAACCCGTACTTGGCCGGCACAGAATATGAGCGGAACCTTCAGGCATTGCCGTTGGTGGAGAGGGCGCGGCTACTGGATGGGGACTGGGATATCATGCCAGGTGCCGGCCTGGTGTTTCAGCGTGAGTGGTTCGACATTGTGCAGACCGCTCCAGCAAAAGCACGAAAGGTGCGCTTCTGGGACTTGGCCGCTACCGAGAAGAAGGCAGCGAAGGATGATCCTGACTACTCGGTTGGTACACGTATGAGCAGCACGCCCGATGGGCTGTACTATATTGAGCACGTCATCAGAATGCGTGGCAAGTGGGGTGATGTCAGGCCGACGCTACGCCAGACAGCCATTGCGGATGGAATCGCTGTGCAGGTAGGTGTTGAGCAGGAACCAGGCGCATCTGGCAAGGCGTTGGGTGCCGAGATCGTCCGGCACTTGGCTGGCTTTCCAGTGACGGTAGTTCGGCCGCAAGGGGATAAGGTGACGCGCGCCAATCCCTGGTCGGCACAAGCGCAGGCCGGGAATGTACGGTTGGTCAAGGGCAATTGGAACGAGGCATTTCTGGATGAGTGCCAGTGGTTCCCTGAGGGAGCACATGACGATCAAGTAGATGCTACCAGTGGTGCTTTCCAGATGTTGGCGACAGCATACTTGCAACTATGGTGATAATGATGACTGATGACGAACTGGTTGCTAGGGCAGGGTGTTTGTTTGGGATTGTGAAGCGACCTCGGTTTATCATATGCACTCAGACGAAAAGCTGCCTTATCATTCCATATCCAGGTTTTCGGTCGCATGAGATACCATTGCGAAAACGACGCTTATCCAACGGCCGCTATGTTCACGTAGGCTATAGTGCAGAGCCAGATGTGATGGTCATCAACAGAGCGGACTATGAACGCTTAACGGGGACGCTATGCCCAAGCACGACAAGCTGAGATGCGATCTGTGCAATCTTCCGTGGGCCACCATCTGTGATGATGGTACCCTAGTTGTCCAAGCTAGACACCACGGCGCGAGACATTACGGCACCATCAGCTTGCCAGAGTTGGTGCGCCGGTTTGTTGAGATCGGGTATAAGTTGGAGAAGGCGGAGAAGACTACGACACAAGGAGGCTAATATGCTAGGCGAGAGTATCTTGCTAGGACTGTTGATCGTGTTCTTGTATCTCAGTGGCGCGAAAGCAGAGACGATGCTGGGATACGGTGCTGGTGCATGGATTGTGCTCGCCTTCTTCGCGCGGCGGGCAAGGAAGGTAAAGGGGGCTTGACAAGCCCAAGATAGTGGTGTAGAATAGTACTGTATAGTGCTCTGAGGCTTTAGTAGCCCCTCTGCCAAACGGCAGAGGGGCTTTCTTGTTATGGCGAAATCATCTCGTGCCCGAAAGAGGCGGTCTACTGCACGGTCTCCTCTGGTAGCTCGTGCGCGTGATGCTTTGTACGTTCTCCGTAAGGGTTGGACTGGTCCTCGCACTATCCCCACAGACACGAAGACTGCTCCCTTCGTCTGGCCTACTTGGCGTGACAAGGAGCCTGCCTGGAAGATCACCAACTTCGACACGTATGCCAGGGAAGGATTCAACACCAACTCGCTCATCTATGCCGCGATCATGTTCAAGGCGTTCTCGATCATCGAAGCACCACTACGCGCCTATACTGGTGAAGAGGACAACCCTGATATCTTGCCCAAGACTAACCCCCTAGCCCAGCTCCTGATGTGGCCCAATGAACATCAGAGTCAAGCCGAGTTCATGCAGCAGGGAACAGTCTACCTCAACCTTTCCGGCAACTGGTTCATCTACCTGGATCGTGATGGGAAGAAGCTACCAAAGACCATCTACAACTTACGCCCTGATCGCACCTTCATCATCCCGCAAGTAAAGAAGGACAAAGAGAAGCCTAGCTCTGGCCTCAAAGGTTTTCTCTACGTACCCGAAGGCAAGGCGAAGAAGGACGGTATTCCCATTGTCCCAGAGAACATGATCCACATCAAGATGCCCTATCCGCTAGACCCACTGGAAGGCTTTGGGGAGGGCTTGTCTCCCATTTCGGCTGCGGCCTATTCTGCGGACGTGGATAACGACATCACCAAGTTCCTCAAGCTGTTCTTCGAGAATGGCGCGATGCCTCCGGGTGTCCTGACCTCTGAGCTATCCCTGACCGAGACTGACGCTGCGACCGCCAGAGAACGCTGGAAGGAAGTGTATGGCGGCTATGAAAACTGGGCCGATGTGGTGGTGCTGGGCAAGGGATTGACCTACCAGCGCATGGGCCTTACCTTCGACGAGATGGGCTTCAGCGATCTTGACGGACGTAACGAGTCCCGTCTTGCGATGGTGTTTGGTGTGCCGTTGACACTTCTGGAGAATCGCCCTGAGTTGATCTCTTCGACGTACAACAACAAGCGGGAAGATCGGCGTATGTTCTGGGAGGATAGGTTTCGACCTGAGATGAAGCTGATCGAAGCCGAGTTCCGCCAGGCACTTGGCGAAAAGCAGGCGTGGCCCGCTTTTGACTTCGCCGGCGTTCCGGCATTGCAGAGAGACATCCCACAGCTTGTGACTGCTGCTCACCAGATGTGGACCATGGGCACGCCAGCCAATGTGGCATTCCAGACGATGGGCCTGGACGTGGAGGGGCTGCCCGATGGCGATGTGGCTTTCCTACCTTTCGGCGTGATGCGCGCAGGCGAGCAACCCACTACTCCTGTTGCAGGCACAACCGAGAAGAGCATCAAGTCGCGTGATCAGCAGATATGGGAGAAGGCCGACCGCCTAGCGCAGTCGTGGGAATCGAAGTTCTCCGCAACTGGTCGAGAGCAGTTCCAGCGAGAGTTGCGGGCTATACTCGCCATCATTGGGGATGCCAAGGCTAAGGCGACGCGCAAGAAAGCTACCCTCGCTTGGAATGAAGCGGAGGAGGAGATACGGGGGTTTCTGACTTCTGAGCAGTCGGGCAAGAGATGGACAGATGCCTTCCTACCGCTGATCGGCGGCGTGATGCTCGCTAGAACAGAACACGACGCATCGCTCTATGATATACCTTTGGCAGAGACATCGGTATTCATAGACCCAGCCAGCCTCTATGCAGTTGACTGGTTCAATGACTATACCCTGAAGTTCGCCCAGCCTATCATGGCTACGACCGAGCGTGAACTCAGCGCTTTGCTCCAACAGTCAGTGACAGATGGCTGGAGCATACCGGAAACCCAGAGACACATCACCGAGATGTTCGACCAGTGGATGGGTGGAAACTTGACCCCAGAGCAGTTCGAGTGGTTCGCTGAACGGATGCCCCCCTATCGTATTGAGATGATCGCACGAACCGAGACTATGCGGGCCTCAAACTCCGCAGCGAATCAACTCTACGATGAGTGGGGGATGGATCGCCAGTGGGTTGCTACGGTCGATAACCGTGTGCGTGACACACACCTAGAAGCGAATGGTCAGACGGTAGCGGTAGGTGAGCCATTCAGTGTTGGCGGTGAGCGGCTTATGTTCCCCGGTGATCCTGAAGGCTCTCCAGGCAACACGATCAACTGTCGCTGCACCGTCGCGCCATACAACCCAGCGTGGGAATGAGCATGAACGTTATTGTCGAGTGTCCTAGATGTGGCGAAAAGATACTGGCGCAAACGGTTACTTGCGTCAAATGTCATCGGGGCGTCCAAGCGGCTCAGTGTGTGGTTGCACCGGTGGGGAGCAAGTATGCTGGTCAGTTCGTGTGTGCTCACTGCATAGACGGTGCTCGGAAGAAACCAGGGCCGAGCGAGATGAAGGAGAGCTGAGATGAGAAAGCACAGTACCAAAGAGTTTCCAGCAACGATCACGGGTATCGACGAGGACCAAGGGATCGTTGATCTAATCTTCAGTGTGTTTGGCGTCTTAGATGATGGGCATGATATCGTCCACCCTGGCGCTTTCACCAAGACAGTCACGGAACGCAGCCACAAAGTGCGCCTTGTAGACATGCACCAGACTGACAGCGTGTTGCGCGTACTGGGCAAACCCATCAGCTTCCATGAAGTGAGACGCGCCGATCTCCCTCCAGCTATATTGAGTCAGTGGCCTGAAGCAACGGGTGGCGAGGCTGCTAAGGTGCAATTCAATATGAAGACCCAAGCTGGGCACGATTCTTTTCAGCACATCAAGGCTAGTGATGTTACCGAGTGGTCTTTCGGCTACGATGCCATCAACCCCGACTTCTCCAAGATGACGAAAGACGGACAGGACATCGACGTGCGCAATCTTCGTGAGATCAAATTGTACGAACTCAGTCCAGTCTTGTGGGGCCTCAATCCTGCCACCGCTACCGTCGCTGTCAAGTCCGGTCCTAGTGAGGGCAAGCCATACGCCATCTTCCAAGTAGGAACTGCGGCACAGCCCTACTGCATCTACAAGCACGATGAGGAAGGCGAACAGGTAGGAAGCACTTTGGGCTGTCACGAGACCGAAGAGGCAGCCAAGGAACAACTAGCGGCTCTCTGGGCGTCTGAAGACGGCAAGGCGGCCAAGGAGAATCTGACGGAGGCCGTTGACCGCGTGGCCACAGCTTTCCGTGAACAGTACAACCGCCCCAACGACTTCCGCTATTGGGTTCGAGAAGTGCATGATGAGTTCATAATCGCGGAGGAGGAAACGAATGAAGGAACAGTTAGTTGGAAAGTCTCATATACGGCTACCGATGAGGCAGTGACATTCGCCCCATCTGGCGAGTGGATAGAGGGAGCATTCATCTTCGTTCCTGGTGTCACCGCCAAGACAGTCAAGAGCCGCCACCTTACAAGGCAGAACGTATTCCGCGAGTTGGCTGATGCGCTTGCCGATGTGAGGCCGGTTGCTCTTGCCCAAGATACAGAACCAACGGATCATACAGAACACGAGCCGCAGGCCGGGCCGGATGCAGAGGCATCTGCTGATCCACCCACCTCCGACGTGGCACTTGAGATCGACGTTCTACGTGAAGCATTGGCACTAATGTCGTAGGAGGTAGGGATCATGAAGACATCCGAGGAAGTAATCGGCCAGGCAAACAAGCTCCTGGCAGAAATCGAAGAGGTTATGTC
>CAYTTK010000007.1:17966-28405 GCA_964440735.1 uncultured Pirellulales bacterium | reverse complement strand
GGTTATGTCCAACCCTGAAGCAACGGGGGAGGACAGAACCGAAGCTCACGCCAAGTTGGTCGATGTTAAGGCCCTCAAGGCGCAAGCCCAGCAAATGCGCGATATTCAGTCCGCAGCGGCGGAACTCCAGGAAATCGTGCAGGATGCACCACTGGTGGACGAACCACAGTCTCCGCCGAAGTTCAAGAGTATCGGCGAGTTCTACGGGGCTGTTCACTCCACGCTCTTCCAGGGAGCATACGACCCCAGACTGAGTATGCACACCGACAAGGAACCCAAGACAGGGCGCGCTACTAAGTCGGGATGGGCTGAGTCTGGAGCCGAGTCAAAGCAGATGGTGGAAAACGTCGGCGCGGCCGGCGGGTTCCTGGTGCCTGTGGAACAGATCACAGAGTTGTACCAGTTCCCGGCACCGGAGATCGTCGTTCGCCCGCGCTGCACGGTTATCCCGATGCGGCGGCGTCAACTGCAAATCCCGGTGCTCGATCAGTCCGGCACGGCCGCTGGCCAGCCGCACTGGTTTGGGGGTGCGCTCGCCTACTGGACTGAGGAAGCGCAACTGAAGGACGAAACGAGACCTGTGTTCAAGCAGGACGAGTGGGTAGCGCACAAGCTCGCTCTCTACACCGAGGCGAGTGATGAACTTCTCGATGACTCAGCGGTACCGCTGGAAGGGTTGCTCAACAACATCTTCCGCGCGGCCATCGCCTGGTACGAGGAGGATGCGTTTATCGTTGGCACTGGTGCCGGGCAGCCCTTGGGGATCGCCCACGTCAACTGTGGTGCCACAATCGCTGTTCCGCGTGCTGTCGCTGGAGCCATCGGCTTGGCCGATCTAATCAATATGCTCGAAGCCTATGGTGGTGGAAATGCGGGAGTCTGGCTATGCAATCGTGCTGGCCTCTCCAATCTCATGCAGATCGCTGGGCCGGCAGGCAACCCGTCCTACGTGTTCATGCCGAACGCGCGCGAGGGAATGCCCGCCACCCTGTTTGGCTATCCGCTGATCTTCAGCGAGCACTGCCCGGCCCTGGGTGTACGGGGCGACATCATCCTGGCTGACTGGCGCTACTACGTGATCGGCGACCGACAGGCAACGACCGTGATGGCCTCAAAGCACTACAAGTTCCGCTACGACATCACATCGTGGGTCGCTGTGCATCGGGTAGATGGGCAGCCGTGGCTGAATGATCCGCTGACGCTGAAGGACGGAACGACTCAGATTTCGCCCTTCGTGGTACTTGACTCAGCGGTGACTTCGTAGGAGGTATGGAAATGAGCTACTGCGAACGTTTCACCGAAGTTCACTATCCGCTGGGGCGCATCGACCCGGTGGCTGACGGTACACTCGTCACGCCCTGGGTTAGCCTGAGCAACTATCATCGAGCCGTTGTCATCGTGTGGACTGGCAACCTGACAGGCACACTGGACTGCCAGCTCTGGCAGGCTCAGGACGCTGCGGGGACAGGTGCTCAGATCATAGTGGGGAAGGCCATCACCCAGCTCACGGCTGCGGACGATGGTGTGCTCGTTGCTATCGAGCTTCAGACCGAGGAGTTAGACGTTGACAATGCATTCTACTGCATACAGGCCGTTACGGTCTCTGGTGGGCAGCGGGATACATACGGCGTTCTGATTCTCGGCCTAGAGCCGCGCTGTGCTCCAACGCCGGTAGTCAACTGGGACGAGGTTGTACCGTAACACAATCAAGTGGCGGGGTAGTCAGCGCGATGCCCCGCCACACCCAATGCTATGCCAGTCTGGGTGCAGCTACGACGTAAGAAGCGGCTGGATGTGGCCGGTTCACCGCGTACCTTCTATCCTGGTGACTGGGTACAGGTTGGGCGACAAACGGGTCGGCGCTTCATCCTTGATGGTGATGCAATCGCACCAGACGAGCAGATCAAGTCACTCAATAGCACGGATGTAGGTGTGCTTGTGACTGGAGGCCCTAGTGACGCTGGCCGAGATGTTGGGGCAAAGCTCGGTGTGCCCATCGAGTTCAATACCCCTTCCTGCCGCTGGGCGAGAACATGCTGCTATGATGCACGTCTGACGCTAGTGCGCCCAGGGTTGATACCGGTAGGGTTTGAGCTACTGGAAAGATGGCAGGTTGCCGTCCCACTGTGGGATTACAAGGTCTTAGCCCAGGACGTAGGGACGGAAGACGAGCGAGAGCGAACACTGCAAGTGATTCGTGACTTGCGCGTGCCGCTGTACGATACCAGGCTGGTATTCCTGCGGGAATGTACCGAATCCCGCGCTCTAGTGGCACAATGGATGGAAGAACGAATGGATAGCACTGAAGATAGGCTGGCCTTTCTGCGGGCGTTGTATCAGGTCAAGCCCTTGGTCTTAGCTCTGCCGTGTACCTGGACACTGGGGCCGCAGTATCAGTGAACGGTGCCATTTATGTGGCAGTAGGTCCGAATGCAGTCAATCAGGCACAGGAGAGCATCACGGTACTCAAACAACAGAATTCTGGTTTGCCAGTGGCGGTCATTGGTGACTTGGTACGCAAGGGCGTGACCAACATTCCTTTTGTCCAGCCTGGCCCTGGTGCTCGGTGGGCAAAACTGCATGTGGACCTGCTCTCGCCTTGGTCTAGCTTCTGCTACCTAGACGCGGATACGAGACCGCACGCAGGGCTTGGGGTTGGATTTCGTATTCTAGCTGATGGTTGGGATATGATCATCACAGCTAGTGCCTCCCAAGCTGGGATGCTTCTCTGGCACATCGGGGAAGGAGATAGACTAGCTACATTCGCTGCGCTTGGACACGAAGACCCCCTACAGCTTCAGGCAGGGGTTTTCTGGGCGCGGAAATCTCGGAAGTTGCATCGGTTCTTTGAGGCTTGGCGCGAGGAATGGAAACGATATTCAGATCAGGATCAGGGGGCTTTCTTGCGGGCACTAGCGAGAGTGCCCCTTAAGCTATGGCTATTCGGTAGACCGTGGAATGGTGGCGAGGCGATAGAGCACTTGTACGGACAAGCGCGATGAATGTCAATATAGTCTGCACCAACAACGGCCCCGATCACGTACTGTGGCGGCTCGCCCAAACGCTGGCCGACCAGACTGGTTGGACTCTCTCGCGCACGCCTAATGGTGGAGCGGACTTCAACTATTGGATACTCTACATCAGCTTCGCTGAGAAGTGGTCTGATTGGCGTCAGACCCCGGTAGGGGCCTGGTTCTCGCACTTCGAGAGAGGTACGCCATTCAAGGAGTACTGGTGGGAATTGGCGGCAAGTGTCCTCGGCTTGCGAATCACATGTGCCCCTCAATACTTGTCTCTACTTGACAGCTTCGGGCGGTCTGCTATTGCACGACCTCCCATCGACCCCATCTTCCAACCCAAAGGGAAGAAAGCAAAGCATGACACTCCGCTTGTTGGGGTGAGCGGATACGTAGACAAGAGCAAGCGCAAAGGGGAGAAGCTGGTCGCGCAACTGTCCGGGTCAGACCTGGATATCGAATTGACAGCAACCGGGCGCGGCTGGCCTTGTCGCACCAATGAGATGAGATTTGCAGAGTTGCCTCAGTTCTACAATGATATTGATGTGCTCTTGTGCCCTTCACTCCAAGAAGGCATACCATTGCCACCACTGGAGGCCCTAGCGTGTGGTACGCCTGTCGTCATTCCTGAGGCAGTGGGGTTGCTTGATGATCTACCAGACATTCCCGGTATCTATCGTTACCCGGCCGGCAACTATGGCGAGATGGAAAGTGCAGTGCGGGCAGCGGTCAAGAAATCCTACAAGCGCGATGCTTTGATTGAGGCTGTGGCGGAGTACACACCAGAGAACTGGGCAGCGGATCACGAAAACGCCATTGCGCTTGCACTGACGATGGGCACGGCACCAAGGCTGGAGAGCGACCGACATGGATTGAAAGGGGTGTACTACGTAGCCTATGGCGATCCGGCTCGTCAATGTGCCCAGGCGTCTATATCCTCGTTCAAGGAACACATGCCCGATATACCAGTCATGCTCGCGGCAGAAGAGGGCGGTCTTGGCGAAGACTTGCTCGCTGAATGCGAAGATAGGGACATTGGCGGGCGATATGCCAAGACCCTCATCTATGATCTGGCACCGAAGGAATGGCAATACATCATGTACCTTGATGCCGATACCGAAGTCATCGCCAACATCAACTTCCTCTACGAAGCGTTGTCTGATGGATGGGACATGGTGATCTGCAAGAATCCGGCCAAGTTCCACATAGCGAGTCGCATGAGGCGCAGTGATAATAAGGATGAGTGCGCGATCACTTTTGACTTCCTCGGTACTGAGGAGTTGATCCAGCTCAATGGTGGGGTGTTCGCCTTTCAGCGAAACGAACGAACACGCGCCTTCTTCCATTCCTGGCACGAAGAGTGGCAGAAGTTCTGCAAGCGAGATCAGGCTGCCCTACTTCGAGCCTTGTGGAAGCACCCGATCAAGTTCTTGGTCCTAGATAACTATCCGTGGAACCTGATCACTCGTTATGATGACAGAACTGCCGATGCTTGCATTCTGCATCGGCCCATGACTGCACGTAGATGGCGAGGCACGGTCAGCCAGAGATCGGATAGTACAGAGGCATGGGCAACGGTCAAGAAATGGGAGCAGGCCCAGGGGAAATGAAGGTCAAGAAACGGCCAAAGCCAGTAGATATGATCATAGACCGAGGTGTGCTATACCTAGTTCAAGGGGGTCGGCGCATAATAGTGCATCCTGCGATAGCCAAACACAAACCATATCGAGATGCCTATCGCAAGTTGTTCGGCAAGCTGGGCTACTTCCCCTTGGATGGCAAGTACCACTTCACCGGCAAGAAGATGCGGAGAGTCAAGTCGTGAAGCTCGCAATCATCTGCCCTATCGGCCCGCTTGATAAGTACGGCTATGGGCATGTGGCTGCTGATTGCATTGCGAGCATGGTAGACTTCGCTGATCATGTTTTCCTGATGCAGTCTGCACGCGACCAAAAAGGGAATGGGTTGATTCCCAAGGATGGGCATATAACCCTCATATCGGATGAACGGACGTGGTTTGCCGGTGGTTTCGATGCTCAGAAGGTGATGGACAACGCAGACCTTGGGGCTGACTTGGCTGATGGCTACGACGTGGCGATGTGTATGATGCTTAACTGGTATGTACCGCCGCAGAATACGTTGCGCCAAGCCTGCCAACGAGTCGCGGGATCGAAGGCGGGCTGGGGCTGGCTCTATCGACGTGACCAGCTAGGGATGCAAATGTTCCACGCCAATACCAGGCTGCCCTGGATCGTTGCCTTGAGACCGAACAGGTGGCACTTCGCCATTGATTCTGTCAAGCGCGATAGCCTGGCGATTCCTTGGGAGCGGGGCGATTGGCCTGAGCATAATCAAATGAGCGTGGTTGATCTCCAACTGGAGATGACGCGAGAAGAGATGCAAGAGCGTTTGGAGTTCGTGCGCTTTCATAAGGACTTAATGCCCAAGAGGCCGGATCATTTCGAGTGGGACTATTGGAGACGATACTACGTAGCGAAGTACAGTAAGAAAACGAAAGCATCTGACAAGCCGATTGGGGCTGGTATGGTCGTGGCCACCAACCCTAGCTTCGTCAGTCGAGAGATACTAGCATCTCTCGACCGGCATGAGGTAGACGAGCTATAATGAATGACCGGGAGCAAATCATAATCATCGGTGCGTCTGGTCATGCCAGAGTCGCCATCGACATCGTACAACGTGAAGGTAAGTACGACATCGCCGGCCTCTTGAATCATACAGCGAATGAACAGGTGTTGGGTTATGATGTCTTGGGTCGAGAGGCTGATCTACCACTGGTGGCGAAGGACTATGCCTTGAAGGGTGCGCTGGTAGCGATTGGTGACAATGCCGTGCGGGCTGAGGTAGTCGCTCGCGTACAGGCACTATGCCCTGATCTTCCCTTCATCATCGCGGTACATCCCAGCGCAACCGTCGCGTCGAATGTGCTGCTCCGTGAGGGCACAATCGTGATGGCCGGTGCAGTGGTGAATCCGGGTTGTACTATAGACCGTTTCTGCATTCTGAATACCGGCTCATCTCTTGACCACGATTCAACGATGGCTGAGTTTGCCAGCCTTGCGCCGAGAGTAGCCACAGGCGGGCACTGTTCAATCGGCGCTTATTCTGCCATAGGCATTGGAAGCACACTCATCCAAGGCATCGAGATCGGCGTGCATACCATCATAGGGGCTGGCTCAACAGTTCTTGAAGATGTGGGATCGTTCAAGGTGGCCTACGGAACGCCCGCGCGGGTAGTCCGGCAGAGGAAGATGGGAGATACGTACTTGCTGGGTCGTCCCCTGCGCCAGATAGATGAAGGGCTTTGCCGCTCCTTCATCTCTGGCAAGACGGTACTAGTGACTGGTGCGGCCGGGTCCATCGGTAGCGAATTGTGCCAGCAATTGGCGCGCTATGGAGCAGGCAAAGTGCTGGCACTCGACCGAGAAGAAACCGGTCTCTATAACTTGGGCCTAGATTTGCAGGATACTGGATGCCCATTTGCTCTCATCATTGGGGATGTGTCTGATAGAGAACGAATGAAGACCGTCTGGAGCTTGCATCAACCAGAGATAGTCTATCACTGTGCTGCCTACAAGCACGTTCCCATGATGGAAGACTGCCCCAGCGAGGCAGTCAAGGTCAACGTTCAGGGATTGCATATCATAACTGCCCTAGCTCGGAAGTGGGGAACGAAGCACTTCGTCTTCATCTCTACTGATAAGGCAGTCTGCCCGACTGGTATTATGGGTGCCACAAAGCGCCTTGGGGAACTTCTTGTCTTGACACAGCAGAAAGTGACTCGGAACAAGACGCGGTTCTCGGTCGTGCGATTCGGCAACATACTCGGCAGTCGTGGTAGCGTAGTACCGGCCTTCGCCCGCGCAATCGCAAGGGGTGGTCCAGTCCTAGTAACTGATCCACAAGTCAAGCGTTTCTTCATGAGCGTCAGCGAGGCTGTCAGCCTAGTGATCCAATCGGGGCATTACGGGATCGGTGGCGATCTCTTCACCTTTGATATGGGCGAACTGATGAACATCACGGAACTGGCAAGCAAGATGATCGGGCAGCAAGACATAGAGATCAGTTATATCGGGCTAAGGCCAGGCGAGAAACTAGCAGAAAGGCTATTCTGTCCGCCATACGAATCTCTCGAATCCACGCCTTGGCCTACGATCATGCGTGTACGCAACATAGATGAGTCGTTTCGCACAGCACCAGACATTGACTACAAGCAGTTGATCAGACTGGCACGCCAAGGCAGGGATGATGAAGTGAGAGACTGGCTCATGGCGGTGGTGCAATTCTCCTGTCTTGAGGATTGCATATATCGGGATGCGGAGACGCTAGAATGAGGCCCCTCAAAGTTGCCCTAGTACATCGTGGACACTGGTATCGGTATGAACGCATCGACGGCCAGTTTGCCTATCCGGTACCTGAGTTCACTTGGACACATCACGAGGTGGACAAAGCATTCACAGTGAACTTGGATGAGCTAGGTGTAGATGCGGTCTGGTGGGACGAGGCCAAGCACAAAGATGATAAGTGCCGCTTTCTGCCGGTGAAAGGCAGGGATCGCCATACGCCTTTGATCTACTACTGTCTGTATCCTACGTTGACCATGCACCACTTTCGTTCGCGTACAATACGAGCCAAGCGGTTTGCAGATGTGGTGTGCCTAGAGCACGATGATCTCGAACGCTGGCACGGCTTGAATTGTGGTATCTATCGACTGGCCTATTCGGTGAACGAGAATCTTTACAAGCCCGCAGCTAAGACAGTGGATGTGGGGTTCTATTGTTTCCACGGCTATAGCCCGGAACGGCCGGCGATGGCCCAATGGCTCGCGGACTTCTGTCAACGCAAGGGCTACAGCTTCTTGACGAACGAAGGACATGAAGGACGAGACTACCCGCAATGGTTGGCGAAGACGAAAGTGGTGATACACCTTAACCGCACACGTCGCACACGACCGCCACGCATCTTCGACGTGGCTGCGAGCGGGGGCGTGCTCTTATCTCATAGAATGCCGGAAGTGAGCGGGGAACGCTGGGAACCAGGAGTCCACTACATACCCTTCGATAACCCGCCCCCGCCGGATGAGATGCAATCAAGGGATCATACAGACCATCGCCCATTCAGTGATACAGATTGTGGAGAACTTATCGCTGGCTTGGAGTGGTTGTTGGATGAGGGGAACTGGGAAACAGTAGCAGCGCAGGCCAGGGCCTACGTCTTGAAGCACCATACCTGGAGGGTACGCGCCAAGGAATTGCATCGGATTTTGTTGGGGGCATTCCCACACTTAGGGCAAAATCAATGATGGTATTCGAGCACCTAGCACAACTGGAACGTGAGACTCTGAAGGCTGACGGGGATTTGCAGCGTTACTACCTGTGGCCACGAACACCCATCGGTAACCTGCAAGCCGAGATGTGGCAGCGCGTTGGGGTGAGCGATCTTGTCACAGATGATCCGAGTAGCCGAACATACAAAACACTCGCGCTCTTAGAAGGGTTGGTTTACAACCGCCTGATTGCAGATGACTTCACCTTTCTTGATATCTGCTGCGGGGATGCGGTGATTCTACGTGCGATTGCAGAAGCGTATCCAGAGGCACATGTGTATGGCGTTGACCTGAACGCGAGAAAGTTGTCGGCTCATACGGAAGCGATGGCGGCTGGCGTGCATCTGTGGATGACGCCAATTCAATCACTGTTTGCTGTAGACTTGCCTCAGCCAATAGACGTGGCGATGATGCTCAATACGTACTGGGGCTGGGACAAAGCTGATTTGCTGAATGGAGAGCGTGATCTGCCAGTGCAGGCCGATGATTGGTTCCGCCGCAACGCACGCTTCGTCATTCTGACGGTGACAGAAAAGCAAATCTTCGCCCTGCAAAACAAGGGTTTCTGGATAACGCGGATTGGCCGAGGCGAAAGCGGGAGCACGATGATCGTCATGTTCCCTTGTGAGTCAACGGAAACGGAGGGGCTATGGAGCGCAGCGCGGAAACGGTGATCGTGATGCCCACGCTCGATTTGCAGGCCGCTGCTAAGACGATGCAGCAGGCGCGAGAGACAGCGGGTATACCAACGGCTGCGGTGCTGATCAGTGACCAGGAGCGGCGTGGCGCGGTCTTCGTCAACAATGTGGGCTTCGAGGCAGCGTTGGCATGGGGAGCACGATACATCGTCTATCTGAATGATGATTGCCGCTGTGAGCAGCAGGGATGGCTTCGACGGCTGATTGAGGTATTGGCCTCTGATCCTTCCTTTGGTGTCGCAGCACCATCAGGGATGTGTCGAGGTGGCCCACAGATGATGGGCAAGCCCGGTGAACCGCCAGGCTATGAGATCGTGGCGCAACCATTGGCCTGGTTCTGCGCGGTATGCAAACGCGAAGTCTTTGAAACAGTAGGGTTATTCGACTCCACCCTGATCCACTACTGCGATGAGTCGGACTTCGAGATGCGAGCGCGCGAGGAGGGATGGAAGTCAGTCTGGGTGCGGGATGTCTATGTGAATCATGCTGTGGGCATACCAATCGCCGAATGGTGGGAGGCCGACAAGAGACTCTACAACCAGAGGTGGGCCAAGCGATGAGCAAGAGTCGAAACGAACTCTCGCAGATGACGCAGGCGGAACTGAAGGACTGGTACTGGAAGGACTTGGCGTTTCAGGAGGCCAAGTTTGGCGAAAAGCTAGGTGCCCGTCGCTTTCCAGTCGAGCCTACGCCACTAGCGTACTATACCGAACAGATAGAGACAGGGCAACCATTCACTTTCCAGCGTTATGGAGATGGTGACTGGAATTGCATTCAGCGTCGTCATGGCTTCGGTGATATTGACGCGCTTCGTCCTGGGCTACGCACAAGCATCGTGAATAGCCTAACACATGCCTATAGAGATGAGCGATATATGATGTCCATCTACGTGCAGAACTTTGCGATAGATGGGCTTGACTGGCTAGAAGAACACGTACCCAATATGCGCTGGCATGACGAAGCTGTGTTTGGCTACGCGAGCCGCGATGGACAACTATACCCGTTCGTCAAGGCCATACGCGAGTTGGATGTTCCTATCGTGATCGTTGGACCACCTATGCTGCGCGCGTTCAACGCATTCAATGTAGCCCGTTTTGTAGAGGTCTCGCCAGTGCAGACCTCGGCGGCAGATACGTATTCTTGGAATGATTGGCAGCGCGTAGTGCGAGAATGTCTGGAGGTATCGGGGCCTGCTTTCTTCACCTTCTCGATGGGATTAGCGACGAAGGCCGTAATATGGGAGCTGTTCGGCAAGATCGGCCAACAGAGCTGGCTGTTGGATGTGGGCAGCTTGTGGGACGTATATGTAGGTGATCGCAGCCGCAAGTACCACTTCGTGATAGATGAGGCTGTTATCAAAGCCAACTTGGGAGATACACA